>JAGOHE010000016.1 GCA_017996315.1 Kiritimatiellia bacterium
GGAGGTGCCGGTCTCGCTATACCGGCTGTCGCTCGAGCCCTCGACGGATCACGCCATCGCCACAGCGCAGAAAATCGCCGATGTTCCGCAGATCCCCCGGCCGACATCGGGGCATCGCATGAAAAATCCCCGGTATGGCCGATATGGATCGCAGGTGACGGCAATGGACATCGCCCGCGATGGTTCCGCCGCCATGATTCTCACCTATTCCCACGCCTACCGCTTCCCCCGCAACTCCGGCGAATCGTGGGAGGACGTGTTCCGGAAATCGCCCGAGCCTATCCCCCTGCCCCCCATGCGTCAGGCCGAATCCGTGTGCTTTGCGCCGGACGGAACATCCATTTATGTGACGTCCGAGCAACGCCCTAATCCGCTCCATCGCCTTTTTCTGGAGCTCCCGGGTGGAGATTGAGGTATGACTTCGCTTCCGGTAGCATCCTTTCCATGAATACGGAATTTTTGGTGGGGGCCACCATGGTGACGGTCAGCTTGGGCGGCACCTTGTTGATCACCTTCCGGAACATCGCCCGAAGCCGGGGTCGCGCGCGCACGGTGGCGATACGAGCGTGCTTCATCATGTTCCTGATGATGGCGGCGTTTATCTTTTCACTCGTATATCTGGACAGCCCCTGGCGGTTCGTGGTGGGCGCCCTTTGGCTGGCGGCCATCACCGTGGTCCATTACCGCTCGGTCGTGCAGTACCAGATTCTGCTCCAACGCGAACAAGAGTTGGAAAAGAACGAAGACGCCTGACTCCAACACGGGTTACCGAAGCAGGGTTCGCGGGCGATGGCAGGTACGGACGCCCACTCCATTCTCCATCACACGCGGCACACCGCGATGGACGATCAACTCATGCGTCGTCCAGCACGCGGCCCGCGCGGCGCCCCGTGAGTTGTCCATGGCGCAGGGTGACGGCGCCGTTGACTACGATCCACTGCATGCCTTCGCTGAGCTGATGGGGCCGGGCATATTCCGCCCGGTCCCGCACCGTATCGGGATTCCAAACGATGATATCGGCGAACGCGCCCCGTCGAATCCGTCCGCGGTCCCGCATCTGAAAATGGTCGGCCGGCAGGGAGGTCATTTTGCGGATGGCCTCGGCCAAAGACACCGTCCGCCCATCCAATGCCGCGCGCAGAAAACGGGTGAACGCGCCATAGTTACGGGGATGCGGATGATCGCGGCTCAACGGGCCGGTCGGCGCGCGCAGGGAACCGTCGCTGCCCAGCATGACCCAGGATTGGGCGAGAATGCGCCACATATTCTCTTCCGACATGCCGAAGAAGATCCCCCCCGTCGCGAGTTCGTCCTTTTCCATCAGCGTGAGCGCGGCCTCCGCCGGTTCCAATCCCATGGCTTCCGCGACCTTCTCCAGCGGACATCCCGCATAGGCGGAATGATCCGGATGGCGGGTGGACCCGATGGTCACACGGCTCCAGTAGCCCGCGTCGTGCCCGCTTAGCAGCGCATCGAGAATTCGGGCGCGCTGCGAGGGATCGCGCAATCGGCCGATGATCTCGGCCCGGCTTCCTTCCGCCGCCCAGTCGGGCAGCATCACATCCAAATCCGTGCACGACGCGATGTAGGGATAGCGATCCGACGCCACATCCAGACCGGAGGCTCGTGCCCGCTCGATCCGCTCCAACGCGCCGTCCAGCTTGGACCAGTGGGCCGGGCCGGACGTTTTGAGGTGCGAGATTTGCACCCGCGCTCCGGATCGGCGCCCGATATCCAGCGCTTCGTCCACGGCTTCCCAAAGCCGGGCGCCTTCGCTGCGCATGTGCGAGGTGTAGATCCCGCCACGGGCGGCCGTTGTGCGCGCCAATTCCGCAATCTCCTCCGTCGCGGCAAACATCCCCGGCGCGTAGACCAAGCCGGTGCTCAGGCCCCGTCCGCCTTCCGCCAAGGCCTGGTCCAGATGGCGGTGCAGGTCGGCCATCTCCTCCGGACTCGGAGCGCGATTCTCGTATCCCATGACCGACGCCCGCAGCGTGTTGTGGCCGATCAGCAGATAGGCGTTGGGCGCGGGCCGGACTTGTTCCAACAGGCCGCGATATTCGGCCACCGTGGACCATTCGCCCGGATAGACCTGTTCCTGCCAATCCGAAGGCATGCGCGCCGGACCGAACCGCGGACCGGCCGACGCTCCGCAGTTTCCGACAACTTCGGTGGTGATCCCCTGGTAAATCTTGCTGTGGGCGCCGGGCTCAATCAGGAGATACGCGTCCGAATGCGAATGAACGTCAATGAACCCCGGATTGACCATGCATCCGTCGGCGCGAATAGTCTCTTTCGCCTCCGCCCGGGAAAGATTTCCCACGTCTTCGATGCGATCTCCGCGAATTCCGATATCCAGCGCCTGCTCCGGCGCTCCGGTCCCGTCCCACACCCGTCCGCCGGAGATGATCAGGTCGAGCATGCGCCTTCCCCGCCCGACGGGGAGCCGCCCGGGCTCAGCCGCGCCACCACTTCGGCCTGAACCTTCTCCAGATCGGAAAGCTTCAAGCCCGGATCCTGGATAATCCAGATTTCGCCGGTCTTGCGATGTTCATAGACGCGCCGCCGTTCCCCGGATTCCATGACCTGCAGATCCCGCTCCACAATCAGGCGCTGCCGCTCCAGCATGATCGCGAGCACATAGATCAGATGAGCATCCTCCGCGCCGGGATGGGACACCAGTTGACGCAGGAGCGATTCGGCCGTTTCCTGTTTGAGCGCAGGTTCGGCGGCCGGCGCGGGCGCGTGATAGCGCGTACGCCACATGCTGACCAGGGGAGCGTCCGCGGCCGGCGAGCAGTTCGCGCAAAAATCTCGCCGCGCGTATCCCTCCCCCGCCACGAACACCAACTGGGACGTGAATTCCTCCCCGTCCTCGAACGCTCGCGCGCAGGCGTGGCATTCGCCCTCAGGAGCCCGCACGTTCCACTCTTCGTCATTCCACGCCATAACTTATCTCCCGCGCATCATTCCCCGGGGCGCGATGCCCTGCGGGGCGGCCGGCTCCGGAACTGCTGGGGTTCCAAACTCTTTCCGCAGCGCCTCGAGTTCCGCGCCAGCGACTCGTTCCAGCCGGGTCACCACACGTTCCGGATACGAATTTCCGTCTCGATGAACGTACTCGTGGACCCAATCCAGCTTCACCAAATCTCCGGGTCGGAGCCCCTTCACCAGCTCCGCATGAACCGGATTCATCTCCGGCGACACCGGTCCTGAAATGAGCATGGCAAACCGGGTGCCCTGCTCATCGCCATACTGCCCCTTCTTTTCATATTTCTCATACCTAAGCACACCGAACCAGGCCACCGTACGCGCATGGCCGCAGCGATCCGGGCACAACGCGGTCCGAAACCGGCAGGGAATGAATTCCGTTCCTTCATAACGGGCGACGGTCTGGTGAACCGACAAGGTGTCTCGTCGTTCATCCTCCGCCCGGACCTCCGGCCACAGCAACGGAACGGCGGCGGTAACGACCGCGGCAGTCACGATCATGATGCGTTTCATGCTCCGCATCTAACAGCGCCCCGCGGGAATGTCAATGGAGATCGCGCCGCGGTCCGCCGCGGAACCATTGACGTCCGGACTCGATCTCATCATGCTAATCATGCGGCGTGCCGAGGAGGCGGAATGAAAGACACCATGGTTGAAGTATTAACCAACGCGCTCTATCTGCTCGCGCTGATCAATCCGGTGAGCAAGGTATCCGTGCTGCTGGCCCTGTCGGGACCGGAACGAGCGGCGGAGGCCAAGGCGCTGGTGGCCAAGTCCAGCCTGATTGCCATGGTCATTCTTCTGGGTTCGATGGTCTTCGGTCATTTTATCCTCCGCTCCATTTTCCACGTCAGCCTCGATGCGCTGCGAATTGCCGGCGGCGCCATTCTGTTCTGGGTCGGATTCAACGCGCTTCGCAAGGGCGTTTTTTTTGAACAGCCCGTGGTGGGGCAATACAACGATCTCGCCATTGTGCCCCTCGCCTGCCCCATGATCGCCGGCCCCGCCACCATTGCCGCCGGCATCGGATTGTGGGCCCACAGCGATTCCGTCACCCCGATCTTCTCGCTGCTCCTGGCGCTATCCATTAATTATTTGATCATGCGATGGGCTTCCGGGCCCATTTATCACCAATTGCATAGGATCAATATCCTCGGCGCCCTGATCCGAATTACCGGGCTGATCGTGATGACCATCGGAACCCAGATGGCGCTCGATGGGATCGGACATTGGATGACCACGACCCACTAGCTCCCGCGAAGCTCTTCCAAGAGAGCGGAAACGCGCCACTGAAGTGATCAGACGACGGGTTCCAAGCGTCTATCGCATGGCGTTCGCGCATTGGGGAATGCACATCTTCGCCCTATCACGGATCGCGCTCCCACGGTCGGGGGGCTCTCAGAAATGGGCATGCCCCGTAACTCCTTCCTTGATTGTTGCCCCGGTCTTATTGCATCATAGATCATCATGGCTGCTACCGTGGCCAGTCACCCTGATAGGAGCACACGAGGAACATGGACAACAAGACCATCGGCATCATTGACGGCAACGAAGCGGCGGCCTATGTCGCTCACAAGACCAACGAAATTTGCGCTATTTACCCGATTACCCCCTCCTCCAACATGGGCGAATGGGCGGATCAGTGGTCGGCCGAAGGCCGGAAGAATATCTGGGGCACCATTCCGCTCGTCGCCGAGCTCCAGAGCGAAGGCGGCGCGTCCGGCGCGGTCCATGGCGCCCTCCAGACAGGCGCGCTGACCACGACCTTCACGGCGTCGCAGGGTCTGCTGCTGATGATTCCCAACATGTACAAGATCGCCGGCGAACTCACCTCGACGGTCTTCCACGTCTCCGCCCGCTCGCTGGCCTGTCAGGCGCTGTCCATCTTCGGCGACCACTCGGACGTCATGGCCACCCGCCAGACCGGGTTTGCGATGCTCGCGTCCAACTCGGTGCAGGAGGTCATGGATACCGCCCTGATCGCCCAGAAAGCCACGCTCGCCTCGCGCATTCCCTTCCTGCATTTCTTCGACGGATTCCGGACTTCCCACGAAGTGCAGAAAATGGAAGTGATCTCCGACGACGCGATCCGCGCGATGATGCCCGACGACCTGATCGCCGCCCATCGCGCCCGCGCGCTCTCGCCCGACCGCCCCGTCCTTCGCGGCACGGCGCAGAATCCCGATGTGTACTTCCAGGGCCGCGAAACGGTCAACCCGTTCTACGATCGGACGCCGGCGATCGTCCAGCAGTGCATGGACGATTTCGCGAAGCTCACCGGCCGCGCTTACCGCATTATGGAATATCACGGCGCGCCGGACGCGGACCGCGTCATTGTGCAGATGGGTTCGGCCTGCGAAACGACCGGCGAAACGGTCAAATACCTGAACGCCCAGGGAGCGAAGATCGGACTGCTGATTGTTCGCCTGTATCGCCCCTTCAGCGTTTCCTCGTTCCTGGCCGCCCTGCCCAAGACCGTCCGCTCCATCGCCGTGCTCGACCGAACCAAAGAGCCGGGCGCGGCGGGCGAGCCGCTGTACCAGGACGTGATCACCGCGCTGGGCGAGTCCCTCTCCAGCGGCGCGCGCGCTTCGATGCCGCGGGTCATCGGCGGCCGCTACGGACTGTCGTCCAAGGAATTCACCCCCGCCATGGTCAAGGCGGTCTTCGACGAACTGGCCAAGACGTCGCCCAAGAACCATTTCACCGTCGGCATTCGGGACGATGTTTCGAACACCAGTCTGGAGGTGGACGATACGTTTATGATCGAGCCCGACTCGGTTGTGCGCGCGATGTTCTTCGGCCTGGGCGCCGATGGCACGGTCGGCGCGAACAAGAACTCCATCAAGATCATCGGCGAAGAGACCGATATGTACGCGCAAGGCTACTTCGTGTATGACTCGAAGAAAGCCGGCTCGCGCACGGTATCGCACCTGCGGTTCGGTCCGGAGCCGATTCGCTCGCCTTATCTCATCCAGTCCGCGAACTTCATCGGCTGCCACCAGTTCATCTTCCTCGAGCAGGTGGATGTGTTGAAGTACGCCCAGCCGGGCGGCACCTTCCTGCTCAACACCTCGCCCTACACCCCGGACGAAGTCTGGGACAAGCTGCCGCGGACCGTGCAGGAGCAGATCATCTCCAAGAAGCTCAAGATGTACGCCATTGACGGTTCCAAGGTGGCGCTCGATGCGGGCATGGGCAGCCGCGTGAACACGATCATGCAGACCTGCTTCTTCGCCATCAGCGGCGTGCTGCCCAAGGACGCCGCCATTGAGCAGATCAAGAAGGCGATCAAGAAAACCTACGGTCGTAAGGGCGAGGAAATCGTCAAGAAGAACTACAAGGCCGTGGATATGACGCTGGAGAATCTGAAGCCGATCACCATCCCGGCTTCCGCCAGCAGCGCCCACCAGCGGCCCCCCACCGTCTCCGCGAAAGCCCCCGCGTTCGTCCAGAAAGTGACCGCGCCGATCATGGCCGGGCTGGGCGACGATCTGCCGGTCAGCGCCATGCCGGTGGACGGCACCTACCCGACGGGCACCACGCAGTGGGAGAAGCGGAACATCTCGCTCTTTGTCCCCGCGTGGGAGCCGGAACTCTGCATCCAGTGCGGCAACTGCGGCCTCGTCTGCCCGCACTCCTGCGTACGCTCGAAGTTGTACGCGCCCGCCGCGTTGGACCGCGCCCCGGAATCCTTCAAGTCGGCCGACTGGAAGAGCAAGGATCAGCCCGGGATGAAGTACACGGTCCAGATTTCCGCCGAAGATTGCACCGGATGCGGTCTGTGCGTGGAGGTCTGCCCGAAGAAGGACAAGACCCAGGTCGGGCGCAAGGCGATCAACATGACCGCCAAGGAGCCGATCTGGAACGCCGAGAAGGACAACTGGGCGTTCTTCCAGACCCTGCCCGAAGTTCCGCGCGCGGATCTCGACTTCGGCTCGATCAAGGACGTGCAGTTCGCCGAACCGCTGTTCGAGTTCTCCGGCGCCTGCACGGGCTGCGGAGAGACACCCTACGTCAAAATCCTCAGCCAGCTCTTCGGCGATCGCGCGATCATCGCCAACGCCACCGGCTGTTCGTCCATCTACGGCGGGAATCTGCCCACCACGCCCTGGACCGTCAATCGCGACGGCCGCGGACCGGCGTGGTCCAACTCGCTGTTCGAGGACAACGCGGAGTTCGGCTTCGGGTTCCGGCTCACCGTGGACAAGCATCGCGAATTCGCGGGTGAGTTGCTGGAAACCCTGCGCGCCGATCTCGACGCGGCTTTGGTGGACGGGCTGTTGAAGGCCGACCAAACCACTGAAGCGGGCATCGCCGCCCAGCGCGAGCGGGTCGCCCAACTGCGGAAGTCATTGAAGGGTATCTCGCGTCCCGAAGCCCGGCATTTGGAGGGTGTGGCGGAGCACCTCGTGGCCCGCAGCGTCTGGGTGCTCGGCGGCGACGGCTGGGCGTATGACATCGGCTACGGCGGGTTGGACCACGTGCTGGCCAGCGGCCGCAATGTGAACGCCCTCGTGCTCGATACCGAGGTCTACTCCAACACGGGCGGCCAGGCTTCCAAATCCACGCCGCGCGGCGCGGTGGCGAAGTTTGCGGCGGGCGGCAAGCCGTCCGGGAAGAAGGATATCGGACTGATGGCGATGAGCTACGGGAACATCTATGTGGCCCGCATCTCGCTGGGCGCCAACCCGCGGCATGCGCTGAACGCGCTCCTGGAGGCGGAAGCCTATCCGGGCCCGTCGCTGGTCATCGCCTACTCGCACTGCATCGCCCACGGCATCAACATGCAGAAGGGCTTCGACCAGCAGAAGAAGGCGGTGGATAGCGGACATTGGATGCTCTGCCGCTACAATCCGCTGCTGGCGGCGCAGGGTCGGAATCCGCTGCAGATTGACTCCAAGCCGCCGTCCATTCCGATGCGCGACTACCTCTACTCGGAAACCCGCTTCAAAATGCTCACGTTGAGCAAGCCGGAGGCGGCCGAACAACTGCTCAAGGAAGCGCAGGAAGACGTTCAGAAACGCTGGCGGCTCTATGAGCGCATGGTGGCGGCCGATCCTGCGGATGCCACGAAAATTGCGGCGGCTCAATAACCACGGAACCCAAACCCGGAGAACCCACATGGACCTGACCACCACCTACATGGGCCTGAAACTGCGCAACCCCTTCGTGCCCTCGGCCTCGCCGCTCTCCAAGCGCGCGGAGGACATCAAGCGGCTGGAGGACGCCGGCGCGTCCGCCGTCGTGATGTTCTCGATTTTCGAGGAGCAGTTGCACCACGACGCCGAGGCGCTGGATCACCTGCTCAGCGCCGGGACGGAGAGCTTCGCCGAAGCGCTCCATTACTTCCCCGACGCGGACACGTACACCGTGGGACCGGACCAGTACCTGCGGATCATCGAACAGGCCTCCCGCGAATGTTCGATCCCGATCATCGGCAGCCTCAATGGCGTGTCGAACGAAGGCTGGATCGATTACGCGAAAAAGATCGAACAGGCCGGGGCCAAGGGCATTGAGCTGAACATCTATTACATCCCCACCGATCCCGAACTGACCGGCGTGGATGTGGAAAAGATGTATCTGGATGTCGTGCGCGCCGTCCGCGGAGCGGTCAAGCTCCCCGTCGCCGTCAAACTGGGCCCGTACTTCAGTTCGATGGCCAACATGGCCCGGCGGCTATCGCAGGCGGGCGCCGACGCGCTCGTGCTCTTCAACCGCTTCTATCAGCCTGATTTCGATCTCGAAGAGATGGAAGTGTTGAGCGACCTTCAACTCAGCACCCCCGCGGAACTGCGATTGCCCCTGCGCTGGATCGCCCTCCTCTGCGGGCAGAACGAACATTGCTCGCTGGCGGCCACCACCGGCGTGCACTCCGGGACGGATGCGGCGAAGTGCATCCTCGCCGGAGCCGACGTGGTCATGACCGCTTCCGCCCTGCTCAAGAATGGCGCGGCGCACCTGACCACCATGCGAAAAGAACTGGAAGTGTTCATGGAGGCCCGGGAATACGCCTCGGTTTCAGAAATGAAGGGGGCGATGAGCCAGCGGCATGTCGCGAATCCCGCCGCGTTTGAACGCGCCAACTATATCAAGATTCTGGAAGAGTACAAAGGACACTTTAGCCTGTAATTCCGGTGACCACCGGGTACACTGAATGAAATTTCAAAGGGCGGCCGGATCCGCTCGTTCGTCAAGCAAACAGAGGAGAGAAGTCGAATGAAAGCTACTGTAGATGCCGCTACATGCACCGGATGCGAACTGTGCGTGGATTCCTGCCCGGACGTCTTTGAAATGAAGGACGGCGTGGCCGTCGCCAAGGGCGACCAGGTGCCCGCCGGCGCTGAAGAGTCTTGCCGCGACGCCGCATCCAGCTGCCCCGTCGAAGCGATCAAAATCGAAGACTGACCCGGACGTCAGTTCGTTTCTGAAGCCCCGCGGAATCCGCGGGGCTTTTTTTCCTGCCGCGCGCGAGAGCCGTGAGGCCGGAGTTCATCGTACCGCCAACCAGATCGTTCTCGTGCCCGTCCCTGCTCGAGTAGGGAAACCATGCCGGTCAGCTATTTCGGCGCATTAACTGTCGAAAAGCGAAGTACGGGATTTGGCCCCACCATACGCCATCTCATTCACACGACCCCATTCCCCTGTCTTTCCACCCGTCCTGCATTTGGTTTACCCCTTGGATTTAAAAGAGTTGCAACGTTCCATTTAAGAAATCACGCGCAAAGCTCGACTCGGACAACAAATATGGGCGGGTATCGTTTACCTCGTGTATATTTTGTTAGCTTACGGGAGGGTTTGGTCATGAACCAGAACAAGCGACCACTCAAAACCATCACCGTTCGCGGGAGAAGGCTCTGGCTGGTCAATCGACCTCGCAAGGGAACACACGGGCACTGTGAACCCCCGGGTTCCGGACGGCCCACGATGTTTATTCCCGTGGAGGGCGACACATTGCATGATCTGGATACCGTCATTCATGAAATTCTTCATGCGGGCGCATGGGATCTCTCCGAGCAGGCCGTGACAGAGATTGCGGGGGCCATCGCCAAAGTCTTATGGCGACTCGACTGGCGCAAGGAGCTGAACTGAATCGCGGCCCCGGTTCCCTTCCTCGAACCGGTTACGGCCGTTCTTTACAGCCCGATCCGGCCTGCGGTATGCTCGCTGCCAAGGAGATTTTGAGCATGAGTCCAGCCCGCGCGCGACGCCCCATGAAATATCGCCGTGTCCTTCTGAAGCTGAGCGGCGAGGCGTTCCGGAACAAGGCCACGGGAGACAGTCTCGACGCCTCGGTATTCGCGGCAATGGCAGGGCAGATCAAGGAAGTCCGCGCGGCCGGGGTGGATGTCGCCATCGTAGTCGGGGGTGGAAATATTTTTCGCGGTTTGACCGGCGAGAACTCCGGCATTGACCGGACCACGGGCGACCACATGGGCATGCTGGCCACAGTGATCAACTCGCTGGCGCTGCAGTCCGCCTTGGAACACATCGGGCTGCATACCCGGGTCATGTCGGCCATCAACATGCCGGCCGTCGCCGAGCCGCTGATCCGCCGCCGGGCGATGAGACACATGGAAAAGGGCCGGATCGTGATCTTCGGCGCGGGCACGGGCAATCCCTTCTTCAGCACCGACACAGCCGCCGCGCTGCGAGCGAGCGAAATCGCGGCGGATGTGCTGCTCAAGGCCACCAAGGTCGATGGGATCTATGACGACGATCCCCAGCGCAATCCGAAGGCCCGGCGTTTTGAAAGCATCACCTACGCGGAAGCCCTCTCGCGCCGGCTTAAAATCATGGATGCGGCGGCGTTTTCGCTGTGCATGGATAACGATATTCCCATCGTTGTCTTCGACTTTTTCAAAAAGGGCGAACTGATGCGGGTATTGCGCGGTGAACCCGCCGGCACCCGGGTGCATGCCTGAACCGAAGCAAGGAGACCGATCATGGATTACGAAAGCACGGACGATGTACTGCTGGAGTCGGAAGACAAGATGACGAAAGCCGTTGAGTTTCTGCACAAGGAGCTCGGCGGGCTTCGCACCGGGAAGGCCTCGCCCGCAATGGTGGAGAATATCCAGGTGGAGTATTACGGCGCGCAGGCCCGCCTGCGTGAAATCGCCAACATCTCCACGCCGGAACCGCGCCTGCTGGTGATCAATCCGTACGACCCTACGTCGTTGGGGGCGATCGAAAAAGCCATTCTCGCCGCCAACATCGGCATTACGCCCATTTCCGACGGGCGTGTGATCCGCGTTCCAGTTCCGGAATTGAGCGAGGAGCGGCGGAAGGATCTCGTCAAGGTCGCCAAGAAAATCTCGGAAGACGCCCGCGTGGCCATCCGCAACATCCGCCGCGAAGCCAATGACGCCGCCAAGGCGCTGCAGAAGGACAGCCGGGCGACGGAAGATGAGCGGGATGCCGCCCTCGCGGAGATCCAGAAGTTCACCGACACACATATCCGGAAAGTGGACGACATGCTCGCCGCCAAAGAGAAGGAAGTCCTCGCCGTCTGATTCCTTCCCGCGTTGGATCAGGATTTTCGGAATATCGGGTGAACAATCACGCCGGAATTGGGTCCATACCTGTATTCCGGCGTCTGGGAATTCATGGCGTCGGTGGAGGCATCGACATGAAAAAATTCTGGCTGGCCGCTCTCCTGGCCATTTCGTTGGGATTCGCGCCCGGGTACGCGGCGTCCCCTTCCGGGCTCTCGCCGCTCAAGCAGTTCAGCACGGATCTGGCTGATCTCGTGGAAAAGGTCATGCCCTCCGTGGTGGTCGTGCGCACCGAGGCGGAACAGATGCTTCGCGGGTACGATCTTTTCTGGGGCCAGGTGATGATCCCCCGCCGATCCCGAGGCCAGGGTTCCGGGGTGGTTTTTGATGAACGCGGGTATCTGCTCACCAGCCGTCATGTCGTGGCGGGCGCCACTTTGATCGAAGTGATCTTCCCCGATGAGTCCGTGTTCAAAGCCGAGCTGATGGGCGAGGATGCGGATACCGATCTGGCTGTTCTGAAAATCGTGCCTCCGGAGGGAAGACGGTTCAAAGCGCTCGAGCTGGGCGATTCGGATCGCATCCGGATCGGCGAGGTGGTGCTCGCTGTGGGTTCCCCCTTCAGTTTGAGCAGCTCAGTCACCATGGGCATTGTCAGCCAGAAAGGCCGGAGCGTTGGTGTGCTTCCGTTTGAAGATTTCATTCAGACCGATGCCCCGATCAATCCCGGCAACAGCGGCGGGCCGCTCGTGGATCTCGATGGCCGCGTGGTGGGCATCAACGCCGTGATTCAAACCGGCGGAGGCCGGGGCAACATCGGCATCGGATTTGCCGTTCCGGCCAATCTGGCGCGCCGCGTCGCGGACGCCATTATCCGGGACGGAAGATTTGTCCGGCCTTGGATCGGAATCCGGCCCTCGGGAAATCCGCATCCCGAAGGTGGCATTACGGTCGAGGGCGTATTCCGGGAAACCCCCGCATTTCAGGCCGGGATCCGGTCGGGCGATGTCCTGACTCACGCGAATACCCACGCGCTGAATTCCCTGGCCGATCTGCTGCGCATCGTCTATGGCACGCCCGAGGGGGAAGAAATCCGATTCCAAGTCAGACGGGGGCGGAAGAGTTTTAACGTGTCGTTTGCCGCCACGCCCATGGAGATGGAGTAACCCCCCCCCGCCCTCTCCTATGCCCAAAGACCGCCTGGACATTCGACTTGTGCAACTGGGGCTTGCCGAAAGCCGCGAGCGCGCACAACGGCTGATTCGCGCGGGCAAAGTCCGGGTGAATGGGCAATGCGCGGATAAACCAGGCCATGACGTCGCGCCGGATGCGGTGATTACGGTCGAGACCCCGGAACGATTTGTCAGCCGCGGCGGCGAAAAGCTGGAGGAAGCTTTCGCCCGTTTCCCGATCAGCGTGGAGCATCTCGTCTGCGTAGACCTCGGCGCTTCCACGGGAGGCTTTACCGATTGTCTGCTGCAGCACGGCGCCGCGCGTGTGTATGCCATTGATGTCGGGCGAGCCCAATTGCACCCGCGCATCGCTGCGGATCCGCGCGTCGTCTCGCTCGAACAGGTCAATGCGCGCCATCTGACCCCGGCCTCTCTGCCCGAGCCCTGCGACTTCGGTTGCGCCGATGTCTCGTTCATTTCGCTGGAGAAAATCCTGCCCGCGCTGCGTTCCCTGCTCCGGGAGGGCGCCGATGTGGTCACCCTGATCAAACCGCAATTCGAGGCGGGGCGGGAACAGGTGGGCGCCGGCGGCGTGGTGCGCGACCCGGCGGTTCATGAGGCGGTGATCGCCCGGATTCGCGCCTTCGGAGAACGCGAAGCCCGGCTGGCCTGGCGCGAGCATTGTGTCTCTCCCCTGCGGGGACCGGCGGGGAATATCGAGTTTCTCGCATGGTGGACGGCGCGGTGAACGGCCGGCCGGCGCTTTCTTCTTTTCCTCGATTCCGCCCGGGCGCATGATGAGGGTGATGAGAGCACACATCAAAAAAGTCGGGATGGTCGTCAACCACTTGAAGCCGAGCGCGCCCGACATGCTGTTGCGGCTCTCGAAGCGCGCGAAGACGCTAGGACTGCAGATCGTGTGTTGCGATCCCAACACGCCCGACCTGCCGAACATGAAGCGATGTGATCCGGAAGACTTCGCCGGGGCCGTGGATGTCGTGATTGCTCTGGGCGGCGATGGAACCATGCTGCACGCCGTTCGGTTGCTGGGCGGGCGCGATCTCCCGTTGATCGGCGTGAACATCGGAAGTTTGGGCTTTATGACAAGCGTCGCCGATGTGGACCTGGAGCGGGCCATGGATGCGTTGGCCGCGGGGGAGTTCACCCTATCGGTGCGCACCACCGCCGAAGCGGAATTCTTCCGGGGCGGAGTTTCCCACGGGGTATACCGCGCGGTGAATGATGTCGTTATCGGCTGGGGCGAGACATCGCGTGTGCTTTCCCTGAGTCTGGCGATCAACGGGGAACCGGTGGGCACGTATGTATGCGACGGGCTGATTTGCTCAACGCCCACGGGAAGCACCGGCCATTCTCTTTCCGCGGGCGGGCCTATTCTGCTGCCGGAAAGCCCGGTGTTCGTGATCAATCCCATATGCCCGCATACCCTGAGCAACCGCCCCATGGTGGTGCCCGACCTCAGTGAAATTGACATCACGGTGGGCCCCACGGAAAAGCATCCCCTGCTGGTGGTGGATGGTCAGGATCATCACCAGCTCCGTCATGACGATCGCATCGCCATCCGCCGCTCGCCCACGGCCTTCCGGCTCATTCATCTGACCGGCTACAGTTATTTCAGTCTGCTGAGCCGAAAACTTCACTGGCGGGCCTCCAACCTCTGATCGTCCATCCGCTTGCTCCTTCCCCAGCGGGCGACCGTGCGCCCGTGCGCTGCGACGCAGCGCTTCGATCCGGACTCGCGGCAGGGCTTGGCGGAAAATTTTTGAATTCGGCTTTTTATGCCCACGCCCGGTGGCCTACAATGCCCCTGACGTATGAGATTTCTTCTCTACAATATCCGCTATGGAACGGGCGGCAAGAATGGGCACAGCCTTTGGAGATACGCCGCAAGCACCCGCCGGCATCTGCCGCTGATCATTCGCTATATCGAGGACCTGAAGCCGGACGTGATCGGGTTAATCGAGGTGGACGCGGGATCCTACCGGTCCGGCGGCAGGAATCAGGCGGAGATCATCAGCCGCGCGCTGGGCCACCACCATGCGTATGAATCGAAGTACCATGCCCAGTCGCTCACACGCTGGATTCCGGTTCTGCGGCGGCAGGGCAACGCCTTCATCGCCCGCGACACCATCTCAAACGCCCGAACCCACTACTTTCGCAAGGGGGTGAAGCGCATGGTGCTGGAACTGGAACTGGATCAGGTTTCGTTCTTCCTGGTCCATCTCGCGCTGGGATCCAAGGCGCGGCACCATCAGCTCGGCGACCTGTATGAACTCGTCGCCAACTCCCCCAAACCCTGCATTGTTGCCGGGGACTTCAATACCCTGTGGGGCGAGCAGGAAATCCGGCTGTTCAAGGCAGCCACCGGGTTGCGCAATGTGGATACGGAAAATCGGCCGACCTGGCCGAGCTGGAACCCGTCCCGGCACCTCGATTTCATTCTGTGCAGCCCCGCAGTGCAGGTGCGAAAGATTCAGGTGCCCCGGGTGATGCTCTCCGATCATCTTCCGTTGATCTGCGATTTTGACGTGAACGGACATTCCCGCGCCTCGCCTGAGTCCGACCCTGCAAGGTCCGCCCCCCCGACGGCATAAGACGCTTCGGCGGGCTCAGGGATCAGGTTCCAACGCCAGCATCTCGGCGACTTTTTCCTTGGCCTCCGCCACCGAGATACCGGCCCGTTCGGCCACGCCCGCGGTCAGCCCGCTGACGAAACCTGCGGAGATGGAGGTCCCGGTGGCGACGTACCACCCTTCGCCGTATGGGAATCGCACAGCGCCGGGCGCGCCGACATCCACAAACGCGCCGTAGTTGACATGGTCGGCCACGTGGCCGGTATCGTCCATCGAGGTCACCGCGAGCACCGCGTCATGGGCGGCCGGGTAAGTGGGCGTATCCACGGGCTCGTTGCCCGCCGCGCCCACGAAAACCACGCCCAACAGGTCGCCTGCGTCAATGAGGTCCTGCAGCAGACGCACCGGGGTGGAGGTTCCGAGACTCAGGTTGATGACCGTGGCCCCCTGCTCCATCGCGGCCAGAATGCCTTCGGCAACCTGGTAACTGGTGGTGTCTTCCGCGTCTCCGTAGACATCCACCGGCACCACACGAACCGAGGATGCCGCGCGCTCTCCGGCGGCGGCCGCCAGGCCGTCCAGGATGGCTGCCAGAACGGAGTTGCCATGCGTGGGCGCGGGGGAGGAAACGGCGGCGCCGAGAAGAAACTCCTCCGCGCCGCGGTCACCCGCGCCGACAGCGGTATCCACGAGCCCGATGACGATGGGCGTTTCGGAATCTACCGGTGCAATACGCAGATTTGCCGCGGAGGCCACGGGCATCGCGGCCATCGTGGAGGGCACGGGAATCGTCGGTCGAGGAATCACGTGGTTGGATTCGATCCCCAGCACGGAGGCGTCATTTTCGAGTTCAAGCCGGGCGGCCGCAGCGCTCGCAGCGTCGGGGAACTGAAACCGGAAGGTGTGGCCCACCGACATCCGCCCGGTGATGGTCGCGCCCAATCGGCTGGCAAGTGTCTCGGCGGACGTGCCCTTGCGCATGGAGACGATCCACTCGTTGGGAACAACGTTCAGCGCTTCCTCCTCTCCCACCTCGTGGCGATCGGCAATCAGCCATCGCCGCTCCGGCGCCGGGCCGGCGGATGGACGGCGAACCCCCACCACCCGGGATGGGCTGTGATCCGGAGAGGACGGCTTCGGGAGCGAAGACCCGGCGGGAGGCGGGGATGCGGATCTGGTTGGAGCAGGCGCCATGGAAATCCAGAGACCCAACAGGGCGACTAGCATCGCCATGGGCGCGAGAATCCATATCTTCTGCATCGGGCTGCTCATGCCTATATGGTCCGGCATGACTTCGCCCAAATCAAGTCCCTCATGGCCCTTCCCGCCAAGCAGAATTTGCAGTGATGATGGGAGACGCGTGATTTGACAAATGACGCCTGTACCAGCAAAATACCGCTGTTCGGGAACGGAGGTCGCAGCGGCACCATGCCCACGTACGAGTATCAATGTGTAAAATGCGAGCATCGGTTTGAGGAATTCCATGGAATTTCTGAACAACCGAAGCTTAAATGCCCCAAATGCCGGGGGCGTGTGCGTCGCCTGATCAGTGGAGGCGCGGGCCTGTTGTTTAAGGGCTCCGGTTTTTACATCACGGATTACCGCAGTGAGAGTTACCGCAAGGCGGCTCAATCTGAATCCTCCTCCTCATCAGCGGCATCGAAATCCGATTCGTCCTCCGCCAAGTCGGCGTCCAAGCCCCCCACATCTACCCCCTAGGAGCCCCGCATGGCCACCCTGCTGATCTGCCCCAACTGTGGATTTGAAAATAAGACGGGGGGTGTTTTCTGCGCCAAGTGCGGCGGTCGCATGGGGCTGGAAAATGCGCCGTCGTTCCATGAACGGAAAGATCCGGTGCGGGCGATCCGTATCCTCATGACCTTTGTTAAAACAGCGGTCAACCTCGCTCTGCTGCTGGTGATTGTGCTGCTGCTTTGGCCCATGGGGGTGCCCCCGGTGGGGACAAATTTTGAGGAGGCCCAGAAGTTCAATGAACGGCTGGACGAGATTTCTAAATTAGCCCGCATTCATGGCCGAACAGACCAGGTGCTCAGCGAGCGGGACGTGAACAACTATGTCGTGTGGAGGGTGTTGGAATCCGGGAACGCGGGCAGCGGGCAGATCCGGTTGAAGCTGGAATCGGTGTATCTGGATTTCAAGCCCAATGCCATCCGTGTCGTCACGCTTGCCCGGATTGGACCGGTCAAAATCACGCACATGATTGAAGGTGTGCCGATGGCGCAATTCGGCCGGCCGTTTCAACTCAAAGTCCAGCGGGCATCTATCGGACGACTGCCCTTGCCCTCGCCCCTGCACTCGTGGGTGGCTTCGAAAATCGAGCAGACCTTTTCCGCTCTCGACCGGGATCGCGATTTGCTGAATCGGACCCGGGAAATGCGCGTTTTGGAGGATCGGGCTGCGTTGGTGATTGGTCGCTAACACTGGAGGGGAACATGAGAGACAAACGAGAATTCATGACGTTGTTGAAATCGCTTCACGGTCAACCCGCCGAAGCGATGGAACCGCTGTTTGGGGAATTCGATTTCACGCGATTCGTGCTGAAAATTCGGCCGGCGGGAGCGGGGCACGAGGTCGGGGGCGAGGTCATGCTCGTCCTGCATGTGCCGCAGCTCATCGCCGCGTTTCCTCCCGCCCTCTTCAAAACGGCCATCCGCCGCACAGCGCTGGAAGATTATCTCACACGGAAAATCGGGGAAGCCCTGGATGCGACGGTGAAGGATGGAACCCTCCGGATCGCGCATCCCGGGTCTCAGATCCTGCCTCGGACGGTGGTCAGCATTTCCCAGGATTATGTCGAAGCCCGCCTTCTGGCGCGCATCTCCATGGTTCAGAAAAAGGTGGACGCGCCTTCGGCGGTCACCATGTTCTTCCACCATTTGCCTGCGATCGTCAACCATGCGCTGATCCACTGCTATCACGATTCCCGGGAACTCTCCCAATTCATCTCAGCCATGGAAGACGCGGATGCCGTGCGGCATTCCCTGGCCAAGCGGGGTCTGATCGCGTTTGTGCAGGACGCCACGCGTCTGCCCGGCGTCTCCCAGCCTCTCGGCATGGAGGACGCCTCGTTGATCCCGATTGAAGTGCCCAACGCCGGATCCGTGCGCGGCATGGGTATTCCATCGGGCGTCACGCTCATCGTGGGCGATCCGTACTCCGGACGCCGTGAGCTGATGGCCGCCATCGCCTCCGGAATTTACAACCATGTACCTTCGGACGGCCGCTCCGGAATCATCAGCTCACCCGATCTCGTGGCGGTGGAAACCGAGCCCGGCCGGCCGGTGCAGCGCGTGGACATCAGCGCGTTTATCGATTTCCCCGAGGGCTCCGCCAACGATTTCAGCACCGAAAGCGCGACCGCCATCGAATCCCAGATGGCTGGCGTTGCCGAAGCGGTCGAAGCCGGGGCGCGCGCGTTGATCTTCGATGAGGATACCAGTGTTCCGGCTTTTCTCGCCGCCAACGTGAGCGCTCATACCCGCGCCGGAGGATCCACCCTGCTGACGCCGCTCAGCCAGCGCGCGCGCCAGATCGCCGACCAATGGGGCACTTCCGTCATAGTGGGCGCGTGCGCATGTGCCGAGCCCTTCATCGCGTCGGCTGATGCCATATGGCTGGTGGAACAGGGCCGAATCCGCGATGTCACCCAGGAGGTCAAAAAGGAGCGTGCCGCCCATCCGGACGCGGCGGGTGCCCCCAGGCCCCTGCCCACCGCGGGAGGCTCGCCGCGATTGATCATTCCCAGCAGCATCGATCCGAGTTTCGGCGAGGAAGATGCGCGCATCCGGGCTCAGGGCGCGGATCGGCTGGTTTTCGGACGCAGCACCATCAGCCTGAAAGCCGTGCCCCAGTTGGTCGAGATCGCCCAGGTCGAGGCTGCGGGGCTGCTGCTGTATTACACCAAACTGCATTACCTCGACGAGGCGCGCCCGATCACCGAACTCCTGGATGAGATGGACAAGGATCTGGCCGGCGCCGGGTTGGATTCGATCACGCGCGATCTGCGGAGCGACCTCGCCCGCGCGCGCCGGTATGAAATCGCCGCCGCGCTCAACCGTCTGCCCACGCTGCGAGTGCTGCGCCCTTGAGCGAATGCGGGCGCTGGTGCAGCGAGTCAGATCCGGGCGCGTGGAGATTCAAAACCAACCTCACGCGGCCATCGGCTCCGGAGCGGTAGTGTTGCTGGGCGTGGAATCGGGAGATACGGACCGGGACGCGGATTGGATCGCGTCCAAGCTGTCCCGCCTGCGTATCTTCGACGATGATCAGGGCCGCATGAATGAGGATATCACCCGCCACGGGAACGCCTTCCTGCTGGTGAGTCAATTCACGCTGTTCGGCGATGCCCGGCGCGGCAACCGGCCCGGGTTCGTACGCGCGGCGGCTCCCTCCATCGCTGAAGCCATGTGCGATCATGTGGGCCGACGACTCCGCGAGGCGGGTCATCATGTGGAAACGGGAAAATTCCGCGCCCACATGGTGGTCCATATAGAGAACGACGGACCTGTGACCATCCTTCTCGACAGCCGTGAATCCGCATCCTGAGCGCCGTTCTGGGCTCCGGTTCCGGAGCGGATGGATCGTGGTTCTCCTCCTCGCCCTCGCGGCCAGCGCCCCCGCGGATGAGATGAACCCGGCCGGGACGGATTCCGAGGCCGATGCTGTCGCTTCCCAGCCCGGGATCCAGCTCCCCAAATCCTGGATGCACAGCGCTTCGGGACTCTTCCTGTGCCGGGGCGGAACGCGGGTGGACATCACAGATGTCCTGGGGTTGGCGGAACGCGTGGCCTCGCGCATCGAGGGAGCGCTCCTGCATCCGATCCCGCGGCCGGTGGGCTATCCGGTGTATATCGAGCTGATGCCTGCCGCCGGAACGAATTCCCCAGCGGCCTTCGCCCGTCACCATCTCATGGATCCCGGCGGAATCTCGCATCGGCTGGATGTATGGGCGTATGAGAACGCCGCGCCCGAAATCCTGGTCCGCGAGCTGGTGATCCTGCTGCTGGACCGGTGCGTGGTGTACCGTCAGGATCCGGCTTCCCAACGAACCGCCGCGCGTTCGCTCCCGCCCCAGGTGGGCGCCGGACTCGCCCGTGTGCTGTTCCCGTCACTTCGCGAACAAGCCGCGCGAATCGCGTATGACGCATGGGTTATGGGCGATGCCTCCGATCCTGTTCTTCCGCTGAGTGCGCCGGTCACCGGTAACCCCGCCGATGAGGCGATCGCCGGAATCGTCACCGTCTGGATGAGGGAGCGCCGGCCTGCGGCATTGAATGAGCTGGTGACGCAAACCGCCCGGGCTGATTTCCCGACCGTTTCAGAGTTGGCGAAACTCCTCGGGTTTAATGATTCCGGCGCCATGCGAAGAGACTGGCATCTCTGGATGGCGGCGCAGGATTCGAAGCTGAAACCCTGGTTGCTCTCCCCCGCCCAACGAGCCGCCCAGCTCCGCGATGCGATGCGTCTGGACCGAGCGCAATGGCCGGATCTGGCGCCGGAAGATGCCCCGGAGCACCTGACGCTGGAAACGCTGCTGGATCGGCGCGGTGAAGCGTGGGTGCCCCGCACCGCTCTGCACATGATCGGGCAGATCCGATCCGTACCCACCGGTCAGCTTCCCCTGCTGGACCGGGCGGCAAAGATCGCCGAGCACGTCCTCTGGGAGATGCAATATCCCCAGCCCCCCATTCCATTGCGCTGGCTGCTGTATAGAACGTCCGATCGCTACATCGCCGGCAAGCTGGACCGGATTCACCAGTATCTCAGTCAGGTCGAAGCGGGCGAACCCGCGCCGGTGCCCTGAACTTCGCGACTCCCCGAATCATCCCACGGCGGCTTCCAACCGGGACGCCAGCACGTCCATTTCCTCTTTGGTGCGCTTTTCCGTGAACGCGAGCAGCAGCACATTTTCCATGCCGCGATAATATCGCCCCACGGGGAACCCGGCCGCAATCCCATGGTCGGACAGAATGCCGATGACATCCGCAGCCGGCTTGGGCAGATCCAACGCAAACTCGTTGAAAAACGGAGCGTCAAACCGCGCGTTCACCCCCGGAATGGAGGTGAGCCTTTGGAAGGCATATTCGGCATTCGCGGCGCACGCTTGAGCCAGTTGTACAAACCCCTCCCGGCCCAGCAGACTCAGATGGATCAGCGCCCGCAACGCGCACAGCGCCTGGTTGGTGCAGATGTTCGAGGTCGCCTTGTCCCGTCGGATATGCTGTTCGCGCGCCTGGAGCGTCAGCACAAAACCGCGGCGACCCTCGTGGTCGCGGGTCACGCCCACGACGCGGCCCGGCATGCGTCGGATATGTTTCTTGAGCGTGGCCATGAATCCGAGATACGGACCGCCAAACGACAGGGGAAGTCCGAGACTCTGGCCCTCGCCCGTGGCGATGTCCGCGCCCATTTCGCGAGGGGTCTTGAGCAGTGCAAGCGCCACCGGATAGGATGACATAATCGTCATCGCCCCCGCCGCGCGGGCCATGGCGGAAACGTCGGAGAGATCATCGCACACTCCAAAAAAGTTGGGATTCTGAACCACCACCGCCGCCACATCGGCGCCCAGTGCCGCGGCCATCGCATCCCGATTCGCGCGGCCCTCGTTCAGGCGCACTTCCCGACATGAAATATTCAAGCCGGCCAGATAGGATCGCAGCATGGTGCGATAG
>JAGOHE010000174.1 GCA_017996315.1 Kiritimatiellia bacterium
CGCGAAGGTGGCCTGGGCGGTGCTGCTGCACGATATCGGCAAGCCGGGCACGGCGCGAAATCAGCCGCTGCCGGACGGCGGAGAACGCATCCAATTTCACGGGCACCCCGAGCACGGCGCCCGGATGGCGGAATCCATCTGCCGGCGGCTGAAGTTTTCGAACGACGATCGCGAGACGATCGTGCGCTGCGTCGCCGAGCACATGCGATTTTGCTCCGCGGCGCAGATGCGGAAATCCACGCTGCTGCAGTGGGCGGCAAAACCATGGATGGACACGCTGCTGGAAGTGCATCGGCTGGACCGGTCGGCGGGCGGCAGGAATATGGATGCGTACGAACTGGTACGGCGCGCCCGCGACGAGCTTCGAGGTCTGTCCGGTCTGCCACCGCGAAAGGTGGACGGCCGCGCGCTGATGCGCGAGGGGGTGCCGGCGGGGCCGGCGATGAAACAGCCGCTGGAGGAGATATACCGGATCCAGTTGGAGCATCCGGACTGGACACCGGAGGAGCTGTTGCGGGCGTGGCGCGCGGCGCGCGATGCGGACGCCTGAGCGTTCCCGAACGTTCGGGGAGGCTTCATTTTTCGCGGCATCTGCGGCATACTGCGCGCATGCGCATTCGGATTCATCTGGGCCTGGCGGCGGCCATTCTATGCATGGCCGGCGCGCGCGCCGCGGAACCGGATTTCGCGGCGGCGGCCGCTCGGGCCGAGGCGTCGCGCGATGAACGCATGGCGTGGTGGCGCGAGGCGCGGTTCGGCATGTTCATTCACTGGGGCCTGTATTCCGTTGCGGCCGACGACTGGCCGGGAATTCCGAACGGGCGCTATTCCGAATGGTTGATGTCGCGCGGGGTGCCGCATGAAGAGTATCGCCGGGAACTCACCCGCCGGTTCGATCCGAACGCCTACGATCCGGCCGCCTGGGCCGCGCTCGCGCGCGAAGCGGGAATGCAGTACGTGGTGCTGACCACGAAGCATCACGAAGGATTTTCCCTCTGGGACAGCGCCGCCACCGACTACGATGTGGCGGACAACACTCCGTGCGGGCGGGATATGCTGGCTCCGTTTGTCGAGGCCGTGCGCGCGGCGGGACTTCGGGTCGGATTCTATTACGCGATTCTGGACTGGTATCATCCGGACTATGTGCCGCGGCGGAAGGATAACGATTCGCGTCCGCCGGCGGAGCCGGAGGTGTTCGGGCGCTATCTGGATTTCATGGAACGGCAGGTGCGCGAGTTGCTCACGGGGTATGGCCGGGTGGATGTGTTGTGGTGGGACGGGGGATGGGAACACAACGCCGAAGAGCAGCGGGCGGCCCGGCTCAATGGTCTGGCCTACGCGCTGCAACCGCACATTCTGCTGGGCGATCGCAACGGGCTGCCCGGCGATTTTGCCACGCCGGAGCAAAAACTGCCGGATCCCCTTCCGCAGCGGGACTGGGAATCGTGCCTGACGATCAACGGATCCTGGGGATACCACCGGCGGGACAGGAACTGGAAGAGCTCGGAGGAACTCATCCGCACGCTTTCGCTCACCGCTACCGGAGGCGGGAATTTGCTGCTCAATGTGGGGCCGGATGCGAACGGCGTCATCCCCGAACCCCAGGTGACGCGGCTGAAGGAAATCGGGCGATGGATGCGCGCGCATGCGCCGGCGATCCGCGGCACGGCGCGCTGGCCGCTGGCCGGCGGCACACCATGGGGCGGGGGAACGGTGCGGGTAAGGCCCGACGGTTCCGGCTCGCTCTATTTGCACCTGCATCGGCCATCCGACGCGGGCTCCGCGCGGCTCTCCGGCGTGCGCGTGGAGCCGAAACATATCCGGTGGCTGGAGGCGCTGGCGGGCGCCCAGGCGAGCGGGGAATTGACGCCCGATGCCGACCTCGTGGTGCGTTGGAACGCGCTCCCGGGCGCGCCGGCCGTGGCTGTGATCGAGCTCGAGTTTGACCGTCCGTTCCTCCCCGCTCCGGAATTGCCATGACCGCTGGGAATCTATCGGGGACCGCCGCCGCCCTGAGCCTCGGGGCGTGGATGGTTTTTACATCCGCCCTGCCGGCGGGGGCGGAAGCGCCCCCGACGGCGGTGCCGATTCCGCCTTCGTATGCGCTGGTTTGGTCGGATGAATTTGAGGATTCCGGGGCGTTTCCCGGCGCCCGATGGAATGCGGTCGCGTACCGGGAATCCGAAAAACTCATTTTTGAGCACGAAGCATCGCGCGTAACCGAGGGTCGGTTGCGCATGGAACTTCGATCCGATCGCGGAGGCGGCGTGCGCGCCGGCCGTGTCAACACGCTGGGACGAATGGAGCGGGGGCCTGCGTACTATGAAGTGCGCGCGCGGCTCGATCCCTCGCCGGGCGTGCGCGCGACCATCCGGCTGATGTCCTCTTCAATGGGGCGGCATATGGAAAATCCGGGCAAGGGCGGCGCCGACGTGCAACTGATGCGGGTGGAACCTTCCCCGAGGAGATTATTTCAGGGGGTGTACTGGAATCCCTATGTCGGTACGCGAATGCCGGTTTCCGATCTTCCCTCGGGAAGACCGGAAGAAGATTTCGGCCGGCGCTTGTCGGGTCTGGATCAGGAAGGCGACTGGATTGAGATCACCCGACCGCCGCGCGCCGCGGGCGGGATCGTGGATGCATCGCTGATCCGCGCTGTGGATCCCGCGGAAGACGGCTTTCACGTGTACAGCCTGCTCTGGACGGATGACCGGTACCAGTTTTTCGTGGACGGACAACCCACACACTCGATCCGCGAGGGGCTGTCGGGGGTGCCTCTGTTTTTCGAGGCGTGGATTGCGGGGCGCGCGGAGCCCGGCCGTGACGGCGCTCAATCCGCCGCGCTCGAACTTGATTATGTCCGGATCTACGCGCCGCCGGAGCGCGAGGCCACCGGGGAGTCCGAATCATGAGCGCATCACCGGTCACCCTGGCGGTCGTGGGCGCGGGCGATCGCGGCCGGACGTATGCCGAGTATGCGCGCCGATGGCCGCGCCGGGCCCGGGTGGTGGCGGTCGCGGAGCCTTCCGGCGAGCGCCGGGCCGCCTTCGCCGACCGGCACTCGATTCCCGCCGACGCGGTCTTCCGCGACTGGCGCGAATTGGCCGGCCGGCCGCGTATGGCCGACGCGGTCCTGATCTGCACCCTTGACGCGCAGCACCGGGAACCGGCGCTGGCGCTGCTCGACCTCGGGTATCATGTGCTGCTCGAAAAGCCCATGGCGCCCACGCTGCCGGAATGCGAGCAGATCGCCGCCGCCGCGCACGCCGCCGCCCGCCGTCATGGCTCGATGTTCGCCGTCGCCCATGTGCTGCGCTATACCTCCTATACCCGCGCGCTGAGGCGCCTGCTCGATGCGGGCGCGATCGGGGATTTGATTTCGATGCAGCACATCGAGCCCATCGGGTTCTGGCATATGGCGCACGCGTTCGTCCGGGGCAACTGGCGGAAGGAGGCCGACAGCTCCTTCATGCTGCTGGCGAAATCGTGTCATGACATGGACTGGATGAGTCACATCTTCGGTGTGCCCTGCGAGCGAGTTTCCTCGTTCGGCTCATTACAGCATTTTCGCCGGAGCAAGGCGCCCCGGGGCTCCGCCGCGCGCTGCGTACGCTGTTCCGTCGAGCGGAGCTGCCCCTACTCGGCGCCGCGCATCTACGGGGGTTTTCTCAGGCAGGGCCTGCGGGACTGGCCCTTAAGCGTCGTTACGCCCGACCCCACGCCCGCATCCCTCCGGCGCGCGCTGGAAAGCGGCCCGTACGGGCGATGCGTGTACCGGTGCGACAACGACATGGTGGATCATCAGGTGGTCGCTCTGGAATTCGCTGATGGACGCGCGGCCACCTTCACGCTGTGCGCGTTCACCACGCGGCGTGAAGGCCGCCGGAGCCGGTTATTCGGGACACACGGGGAGATTCAGGGCGACAGCGAAACCATCACTGTGGACAATTTTCGAACGGGACACCGCCGGATCGTGGACACCCGGAAGAAGAGCCGGCTGTCGCTGGAAGGCCACGGCGGAGGCGACTTCGGCGTCGTGCACGCGTTCGTGCATGCCGTGGCGTCCGGCGACACGTCGCAGATCCTCTCCGGCGCCGACGCCACCCTCGAATCGCATCGCATCGCGTTCGCCGCGGAACGCGCGCGCCGGGAGGGACGCGTGGTTCGGCTGGCCGAGATGAAAGAAAGGGGTGCGTCATGCCGCATCGAACCATGACCCTGCGCGAGGTGGCCGCCTACCTGCGCGTACGCGCGGAGCAGGTGGATGCCTGGGTGCGCTCGGGAGACATCCCGTTCGAGCGTTCCGGCGCGCGCCTGGTGTTCCGCCGGTCGGCCATTGAACCGTGGGCGTCGGCGCGGATGCTCGGGTTCAGCGAGGATCAGTTGCGCGCCTACTACGCCTTTCACCCGCCCGCGGACTCGCCCCCGGAGAACGCCGAAGCGCCCTCGATTTCCGCGTTGCTGGAGAC
>JAGOHE010000175.1 GCA_017996315.1 Kiritimatiellia bacterium
TTTATGCGATTGGCGATGTCAATGGCGGACCACAGCTCGCGCACGCGGCGCATTCGCAGGGATTGATTGCCGCCGAGCATGCGTTGGGCCATCGGACGCGTCCGAACGAAACGCTGGTGCCGGGGGTGATTTTCACCACGCCGGAAGTGGCGGTCGTGGGGTTGACCGAAGCCGAAGCGGAGCGGCGCAAGATTCCGGTTCGCGCCGGTAAATTCCACTTTGCCGCGCTCGGCCGCGCGCTGGCCGCGGGGCAGAGCGGAGGGTTTGTGAAATGGATTGCCGATCCGGAGACCGATCGCCTGCTGGGCGCGACCGCGGTGGGCGCGCATGCCACCGATCTGATCAGCGAAGCCGCGCTGGCGATTCGGCATGAACTGACCGCCGCGGAGGTGGGCCGGACCATTCATCCGCATCCCACGTTCGGCGAGATCTGGATGGAAGCCGCCCATGCGGTGCATGGGGAATGCATTCATGCCCCGCCGTCCCGCCGGCGGTCGTGACGCGCGGGAGCCGGGGATGATGAAAAAAGCGGCCGTTCCATAACGGCCGCTTTTCGGTTATCGGGGATATACCGCGTTTATTCAGTGGGCTTTTCGGCGGCGGCTTCCGGCGGTTCTGAAAGCCGTTCCAGCACGGCCTTCATCCGGGGGGCCACTTCGCTGTCCGGCGCCGCATCAATGGCTTTTTGCAGCGCGGCCTTCGCCTCGTCCACGCGCCGGGCGAACATGAGCATGCTGAATTTCATGCCGTAGGTTTCCTGCGTCTTCTCGCCGGTGGCCGGAAGATTTTTCAAAAGATCGTCCACGATGCCCAACGCCCGGTCCGTTTCGCCGGAGTTCATGGCGTCTTCGATGTCCTTCATGCGCAGCAGGGACTGATACTTGCCGCGCAACCCCAGGGCATTGTCCGCGTCCGCGGCGACGATTTCATCGAGCTCCTTGCGATAGGACGAGAGGAGCATGCTTTCATCCTGTCCCGAGAGGGCCGCGTCCAGAGCTTTGGCTCGATCGGCCGGGGAGAGCCCCGGTTCCCGCGCCTTGGCGAGGCCGGCTTCACGACGGGAATACTGCTCTTTGAGTTCCTTGATATGCTCGACATAGCCCGCCGGCCCGCCGGGGCGGTAGCCGGTCTGCCCGATCACGGTTCCGTCCGCCTTCATCAGCAGCACGGTGGGGAAGCCCTGAACGCCATGCTTCTCCATCAGCGCGCGATTCGCCGTCTGCAGGGCTTCGGGAATCTTGGCCTTGTTTTCCGGCTTGCGGGGAAAATCGAGGACCACCAGCACGAAATCCTTTGTGGCCGCCTCGATAAATTCGGGTTTATTGAAAACCTCCTCGTTCAGCCGGATGCACCATCCGCACCAGTCGGAGCCGCTGAAATCCACCAGCAAATCTTTTTTCAGCTCCACCGCCTTCGCCTGCGCGGCCGCGAAATCATTCTGGATCCACGCATCCGCGTCGGCCGCCCATGCGGACCCGGCCATCAACCCCGCCACGCAGCCCACTCGCCACCAATGTTTGCTCATAACGCTCCTGAATGGACGCCTTCGGCTTCCGGCCGGACGCCACGCGATCACCGTACACCCACTCCCGTCGAACAATCCAGCCTGAACCGCGCGCGGCGAAACGCTGTGTGCGCGGCGGGTTCAGCCCGTCGCGGGTTCCGACTCGAGCGCGCCGCGATAGGCGTCCAGGTAGAATCGGATGGCATCCGCGGGAAATAATTCCGAGAACCGATTTCGCGCTCGCTCGCTCGCTCGCGCCCGCTCCGCATCGTTCGTGTCCGGAATCCGGGTCAGCGCCGCAGTCAACGCGCCGGGATCATCCGGGGGAACATAGACAGCGGTCTCCCCCGCAATTTCCCGGTGAATTTCGATATTGGAGAGCACCAGCGCGCATCCGGCGCGCAGCGCTTCGGCGACCGGGTAATCGAAACCCTCATAGCGGCTGAACTGGATCATGGCCTCGGTGTGGGTCTCGAGCCACGCGAGTTCCGCGTCGGGCACATACCCCAGCCACCGCACGGCGGGACCCGCGGCGGAAATTGCGCGGAGAATCTCGGCATCGCGCCATCCGCGCGCGCCGGCCAGAATCAGCGGAAATCCGGTGCGCGGATACGCCGCGCACTGAGCTTCGATCATCCGGGACAGATTCTTGCGGGGTTCGAGGGTGCCCACCGAGAGCGTAAAGCGCTCCGGGAGATGGTGCCGCTCCGGCGTGCGCGGATCGGGATCGGGCGGAGGGGGCAGCAGGGGATAGACCGGGATCACCCGGGAGGCGTCCACGTCCATGAATTCCATCAGTTCCCGCCCGATACTCCGGCTGCCGGGCAGGATGCGGGACGCCCGGCGGATGCTTTGGAGCATCTGATTTCGCTCATAATAGCGACGCCAGCCGAATGGCCGTTCCCGGAGGTGATGGATCGGCCACAAATCATAGACGGTGATTACGGAAGGAATGCGAAGGGTGCGGGGGATGATATTGAATGTCGCATGAAACAAATCCGCGTCTTCGCACGCGGCACGGCGCGGCAGCAGCACATGGTCGTCGGCGACGCGGACGACCCCCCCCGCCAGCAGACGCAGCGCGCGGCGCGCGGAGGAAGCAGCGGAGCCCGGGGGTTGACCCCATTTCAAGGCCGCGATTCCGTGAGTAGACACCTCGCCGGGCGGCAGGGCCCGGGTGAGTTGCGCATGCAGAGCGGAAATGTACCGGGCCATTCCGCCCATCGAGGGCCTCGCATCCAGAAGAATCTTCACAAGGCGGACCCTCCGGCTCTGGCGTGAGCCCGGGTCCGTTCGAACCAGTCGGCCAGACGATGGGCCAGCGTCGCATACCGGTGTTCGAGAGCGAATCTCCGGTTGGCGCCGGCCATGTCGGCCAGAGCGCGTTCGTCGGCCAGGGCGCGCCGGACGGGGTCGCACCAGCGTCCGGGATTCGCGGGATCCAGCAGGAGCAGACCGGCGCCCGCTTCGACGAGTTCCCGAATGGACGGAAGATCGGTCGCCAGAATCGGCATGCCCAGGCCAAGGGCAAGGGCGAGGCTTCCGGAACCGGCGGCCTGATGAAACGGATACAGCGCGGCGTCGGCTTCGCGCGTCAGCCGCTCCAACTCCCCGGCGGAGACATACCCGGTGATTCGCACGCGATCCGAACATCCGCGGGCGGCGATCCGGGCCTTCAGCCGGTTCATGTACTCGCCATCCCGTTCGTCCTGCGGGCCGCCCGCGAGCGTCCATGTCCATCCGGGATTTTCCACCAGCAGGGGCAGCGCGTCTTCATAGCCCTTGTGTTCCTTGATGAACCCCGGCGTGACGAAGCGGGCTTGCCCGGCGAGACGGGGGCCGGGAGCCCATGTCCCGGCGCAGAGGGTCACGGGATGTGGAAGATGCCAGACTCGGTCGGCCCCGACCGCCTGCGCGGCCCGTGACGCAATCGCGGCGGTATGCGCGATGGACAGCGCGGCATAACGATATTGAATGTTCTCCCACGCGAAACGAAACGGCGTGTAAGCCGCCGTCCGGAGCCAGCCCGCCGGTCCGGACCGGGCGAACGCGTTCCAGCCCTTCCAGAGTTTCGGAAACGTGTTGTGCAGGGTCACCACCGCGGGAACGTTCAGTGCGCGCATGAATGCGGCATAGCGGTTGCACAGCGGGCTGACCCGGCCGAACAGAGGATACTCATAATGCACATGCGCCGCGTCGGCTTCGTTCGCGCGCCGCGCGGCACGGCGCATGGCCGCCGAGGAATTGCATGCGCCGAGATCAACCCAACGGATGTCCACGTCCGGGGGAAACTCCGCGGCCAGATGCTCGGCATAGTCTTGAATACCGCAGGCCACGGATGTCCGGGCGGCGATGGCGATACGGAGCGCGGTCATGAGACGCGCTCCCCGGCCGATGAGATGTCCGATATATGGAAATGCTGAGAGCGGGGGGGGATCGCACGCCCGCTAAGCGCGCGGCGCAGCGCGCTGCGACGGGTTTGCAACTGATTCCGGAACTCCGCATGCACGGCGCGCCGGGATGGATGCCGCGCATCGGCCGCCGCCAGCAGGGCGAGGTGCAGCGAGGTGAGCGCAGACACCATGCGGAGCCACGCCGCGGCGGCGAGCGGCCCCTGGTGTTTTTGGAAATAGGCGTGGGCGCTCCGCCAGAACGCATTCGTATCCTGGCGACCTTCGGCCACGCTGGCCCCGCCTTCGTGCGCACATCGCAGGCGGGGGCAAACGAGAATCGTCTCGCCCAGGGCGCGCGCGCGCCGGCAATAATCGGTTTCTTCCCAGTAGAGGAAGAATCGTTGGGCATCCAGCGGGCCGACGCGCGTCCATGTCTCCCGGCGTGTCATCAAGCATGCGCCCTGCACGGCAGCGCAGGGGGTGGGTTCCGACAGACCGGCGTCGGCCATCAGGAAGTAATGGCGGCGAAGCCAGGTTTGCGCGGGCTTGCCCCATGGG
>JAGOHE010000176.1 GCA_017996315.1 Kiritimatiellia bacterium
ATCGCCAACCCGATCCATATCCAACGGCGGTTCACGGGAGGCTCCGTATGGCGCCCCGGGGCGACCAGAGCGCGCCGATGATCATGGGCCGGGGGGCCACAAAGGTGGTATGCGCTTCCATCGGCTGTCCCCGATTGTCTCCGGACACGTAGAATTCATCGGGCTGCAGCAGGTATTCCCGGGTATTCCACCGTTCCGCGTCCACGACATAGGGTTCCGGAACATGTTGGCCATTGATCTCCAGCCGGCCGTCCACAAACCGCATTCGTTCGCCGGGTGTGGCGAGCACGCGTTTGACGTAGAGCAGGCGGCCCCGGGCTTGCGGCCGAATCAGGACGATTTCGCCCGGCCGGGGATCTCGGAACCAGAAGGCCCAGCGATTCACCCATCGGATTTCGCCGTCCCGCAAGGTGGGTTCCATGCTGATTCCGGCCAGCCGGACGGGAAAAACCGGGCCGGTGAACACGACATAGGTGACGATCGCGAGCGCCAGGGCGCGCACCAGTGTTCGCCGGGGGCGGCGCCCCCAGATCATTCTACCCAGCGGGCTGTTCGTGTCCGCAACCTGGGAGCTCATCCCCGGGAACCGAAGAGTCCACCGTGCTTGGAATTGGGCGAATGGAATCCCTGTGGAAGGGATCCGCCCCCGTTGGCGGACGGCTCCCCGGTGCGCTTGATTTTGATGTGGTAGGTTTGCGGCTGGGGAAGGCGCACCTCCTGAGGCAGTTCAATTCGGGCTGTGCTTCCCTTCTTCTCATTCTCGGCCCGCAAATCGGCGACGGGCTGGATGCCCTCGGGAGACTCTTCGGTCGGCGTGGGAAGAACCAGCAACTGTCCGCAGGCCGGACATTTCATGTTGAGCCCGGCGGCGTCCGCCGGGGCTTCGATGTTCTGCGCGCATCCCGGGCAGTCAAAGTTGAGCAACCAGTCCTGCCGGGGCCCCCCGCCGGGGATTCTCAATAGCCCGCCGCATTCGGGGCAGTTGATCATGGTGCCCTGCATGGCCCCATCCGCTTCCATGTGTATCCCGCAATACGGGCACTTAAACGCAATATCCGACATCGCCTTCTCCATTGGAGTCGCGCAAACCTTCGCCTACCCGGAATCTACTCTCCCCAGGCGCAGGTGTCGAGTTCCGGTTCCAAGGATCCGCACAAATTCGCACGAAATCGGGTTGTGCCGGTCATGGCGGTTGTGATAGACTTTTTCGCTTTTCACGGGCCGGATAACGAGCGCTCCGGTGCGGCCGTGCGGGTGCATGGAGGAAAAGCGAACTTGCGCTCCAGGCATCAACAGGCGAACACATGGCAACAAAACAGACCAAGACAAAAGGAGCCGCGACAAAGGCTCCTGCGGCGAATGATCCGGAAGCCCAGCGGGCTGCGCTCTATGAGGGCACCCTGCGCTCCTTCGAGGCCGATTCGATCGTGCCCGGGCGCGTGGTAAAGGTCTCGCCGTCCGAAGTACTGGTGGATATCGGCTACAAGTCCGAAGGCATCGTCCCCGCGAACGAATTCAAGGATCTGGCCGCGGTGCAGGCGGGCGATCCGATCGAAGTGCTGATCATTGACCTCGAAGACGAGAACGGGATGTGCTCCCTCTCCAAGCTCCGCGCGGAAAAGCGCCGGAAGTGGGAAAATGTCGTCCTCAACTGCGCCGAAGGCAGCGTCGTCACCGGAGAAATCCGCGGCCGCGTCAAGGGCGGGCTGATCGTGGATATCGGCGTGGATGCGTTCCTGCCCGGCTCCCAGGTGGACCTGCTCCCCTCCCGCAATCCCGATGAGCTGGTCGGCCAGTCGCTGGATTTCAAGATCATCAAAATCAACAAGGAACGGCAGAACGTTGTCCTGTCCCGCCGCGAGCTGATGGAAGACCGCCGCCGCGAGGCGAAAGGCCGCCTGCTGACCGAGCTGAAGCCCGGTCAGGTGCGCCGTGGCACCGTCAAGAACCTCACCGAATTCGGCGCGTTCGTCGATCTCGGAGGCATGGACGGTCTGCTGCACATCACCGATATGAGCTGGGGCCGGCTGACGCATCCGAGCGAAGCCGTCGCTTCCGGCCAGGAAATCGAAGTGGTCGTGCTGGACGTGGATGTCGAAAAAGAGCGCATTTCGCTCGGCCTCAAGCAGCTTTCCGCCAATCCGTGGGAAGGCGTCGAAGGCCGGTTCCCCGTCGGCAGCCGCGTGCGCGGCAAGGTCACGAATCTCGCGGCCTACGGCGCGTTTGTCGAGCTCGAAGAGGGCATCGAAGGCCTGGTGCACGTGTCCGAGCTTTCCTGGACGAAGCGGATCGCCAAGGCGTCCGACGTTCTCAAGGTGGGCGACATGGTCGAAGCGGTCGTGCTCGGGGTGAATCCCGCCGAACAGCGCATCAGCCTGGGCATCCGCCAGACCGAGAGCAATCCGTGGGACGCGGTCCCCGAGCGCTATCCGATCGGCAGCCGCATTCAGGGCAAGGTTCGCAACTTCACGAACTTCGGCGCATTCGTCGAGCTGGAAGAAGGCGTGGACGGCATGGTGCACGTGTCCGACATGTCGTGGACCCGCAAAGTCAATCACCCCTCCGAGGTGCTCAAGAAGGGCGAGGAGGTCGAGTGTGTCGTGCTGGACATCAATCCCGCCGAACAACGTATCAGCCTCGGCCTCAAGCAGGCGCAGGAGGATCCGTGGTCGAGCATGGTGTCCAAATACCACATCGGCCAACTGGTCAAGGGCAAGGTCTCCAAGGTCGCTTCCTTCGGCGCGTTTGTGGAGCTGGGAGAAGGCGTGGACGGGCTCGTCCATATCAGCCAGATCAGCGACGAGCGCGTGACGAAGGTGCGCGACGTGCTGCAGCCCGGCCAGGATGTTGAAGCCCGCGTGATCAAGATTGATCCCGTGGAACGCAAAATCGGCCTGAGCATCAAAGCCGCGCAAACGCCGGAAGAAAACTTCGTGGTCAGCGAAGACATGCTGCAGGGGTTGCGGCCGGGCGAGGATCTGGTGGATCTTGCCGGCGCCTTTGATGAGGCGTTCGGCGCGGCCTCCAAGGAAACGGGCGAGGAATGGCGCCCGGGCGAGTCGAAGCCGGAATAACCGCTCCCGATGGCGCCGCCGGACTCCGGTCCGGACGGCGCCCGGAGGGGCCCCATGCGCAAAGAGCTTGAACAGCAGATGCGCCGCATTGCCGCCCGCGCGGTGGATGTGGTGTCGTGGGAGGAGCTGGAACAGAAGCTCCGGCGATCGCTCGAAACCGGCGTGGCGCTACGGGTGAAGTATGGCGCGGATCCTTCCGCGCCCGACCTGCATCTCGGCCACGTGGTCGGGCTGAACAAGCTCCGGGAGTTCCAGGACCTCGGACATACGGTCGTCTTCATCATCGGCGACATTACCGCGATGATTGGCGATCCGTCCGGCCGTTCGCAGACGCGCAAGCCGCTGAGCGAAGCGCAGGTGCGGGAGCATGCGGCGTCCTATCAGGAACAGGTCTTCCGTGTGCTCGACCCCGAACGCACCGAGCTCCGGTTCAATTCCGAATGGTTCAAGAATATGAATTTCGGGGAGATCATCGGTCTCTCCTCCCGGGTGACGGTTGCGCAGATGCTCGCGCGCGAGGATTTTGCCCAGCGCTATGCCGGCCGGCAGCCGATTTCCCTGGTGGAATTCTTGTATCCGCTCGTCCAGGCCTACGATTCTGTGATGGTCCAGGCGGATCTGGAGCTGGGGGGCACCGACCAGTTGTTCAACCTGTTGCTCGGACGGGAAATTCAGAAGTCGTTCGGACAGGAACCGCAAATCGCGCTCACGCTGCCGCTGATCGAGGGCCTCGACGGTGTTCAGAAGATGAGCAAGAGCCTCGGCAACTACATCGGCATCTCCGAACCGGCCCGCGAAATTTTCGGCAAGACCATGTCGCTGCCGGACGCGCTGATGGAGCGGTACTTTTCGCTCGTGCTGTGCGAGGATTCCGACCAGGTGGCCGCGCGCGCATCCGGCCTGGCCGCCGGACGGATTCATCCGCGCGAAGCCAAGGAGGAATTGGCCCGGAAGATCGCCGCGCGCTTCGCCGGCGCCGACGCCGCGGATGCGGCCGCCGAGGAATTCCGGCGCGTATTTTCGCGCCACGAATTGCCCGAAGAAATTCCCGAACTGGATTTGACGGACGAGGAGCGGCGCGAGGGCGTACGGCTGGGCCATCTGCTGGTCCGGGCCGGGCTGGCCTCGAGCCAGGGCGAAGCCCGGCGGCTGGCGCAGCAAGGCGCGGTCCGAATCAACGACGAACGGGCGACCGATGCCGCCGCGGTGCTCCATCCCGCCCCCGGCACGGTCATCCGCTCCGGAAAACGGGGCTTTGTGCGTATTCGCGGCTGATCGCCGCATGGCCCGGCGTCCCGGGCCGGTCAGGATATTTTCATGCGAGGAAAAAATACTGTATTGATCGGCGCCCAATGGGGCGATGAAGGCAAGGGCAAGGT
>JAGOHE010000177.1 GCA_017996315.1 Kiritimatiellia bacterium
GCCTCGGCCTCTTCCCAGTCCAGCAGCGGATCGGACTTGAAGCCCTTGCGCTGGGCGATGTAGTAGGCGGCTTCCTTGATCATCTTATAGCGCTGTTCGGCCGTGATGGACTTGGCCTTCGGGGCGGCGGCGCGCGCGGGGGCGGCCGGAGTCACCGGGGCGACCGGCGCGGGGGTCGGCGTAGCATATGAAACAGGGTTGACCTTGGCGGCCACTTTTGCGGCAGGCTTTGCGGCGGTGGTCCGGGTCTTCGTCGTCGTCTTCTTTATTGCGGGCATCTCAATCCTCCATGTGTGCTCAGGGCCCATAGCCCAAAAAAGCCAGAAAATGATAATCGAGCGCGGCGTCAAACGCAAGTGAAAAGGGGGAAATTACGGTTCGACCATCCATCCGGCGTGGAAGGGCGACCGGCAAGAATCCTGGATCCTTGGCGCGCAAGCGCTTAGAGCGCCGGTTAGTTTTTCATGCGTGGCGGTGGGGGATGTATTAGAATACGCGGCAGATTTCCAAGGACGGCAGCATGAATGATCGAATGACTCTGGAACAGGAACTGGCGGACTGGCTTTCGGCCGCGTTCGAGCGGGTCGCGCCGGGCGCGGGGGCGGTGGGCGTGACGCCGGCCGGGTTGGCCGCGCATGGCGACTATCAATGCAATGCAGCCATGTCGGCCGCGCGCGTGGTCCGCCGCTCGCCGCGAGCGCTGGCCGAGGAAGTATGCGGGGCCGCGGGCCGTCATCCGGCGGTCGCGTCGATCGAAGTGGCCGGCCCGGGATTCATCAATCTTCGCCTCGATACGGAATGGCTGGCGCGGAGGATGGACGCTTTGGCGGAGGATCCCCGCCTGGGAGTGCCCGAGCCGGGCGCGGGGAGAACGCTCATCATTGATTACTCCAGTCCGAATGTGGCCAAGCCGATGCATATCGGACACATCCGCTCGACGGTGATCGGCAATGCGCTGGACCGGTTGCACCGCGCGCTGGGGTATCGGGTCATCACGGACAATCATCTGGGTGACTGGGGCACGCAATTCGGCATCCTGATTCAGGGGTTTCGCGCGTTCGCGGACCCCGCCGCGTATGAAGCCAGTCCGATCGAGGAATTAGAGCGGGTGTATGTGGCGAGCTACCAGCGCGCCAAGGAAGATCCGGCGTGGATGGATGCCTCGCGCCAGGAATTGGTTCGGCTGCAGGCCGGCGATCCCGGCAATCGCGACCTGTGGCAGTCGTTCGTGGATCACAGCCGGCGCGAGTTCGACCGGATCTACGAGCGGCTGGATGTGCGGTTTGATCTGGTGCGCGGTGAAAGCTGGTATCACGACCGGCTGGCGGGGGTGGTCGGGCGGCTGCGGGAGCTGGGGCTGGTCCAGGAGAGCGACGGCGCGTTGTGCGTCTTTTCCGACGGCACCCGGCCGCCGAAAGAGGATCCGTTCCTGATCCACGAGGATGGCGAATGGCGGCCGCATCCCTGCATCGTGCGCAAGAGCGACGGCGGTTACAACTACGCGACTACGGACCTGGCGACGGTGCTCAGCCGCGAGGAGGAATTCCATCCCGACGCGGTGATCTACGTCACCGACGAGCGTCAACAGCTTCATTTCCGTCAGTTTTTCGACATTGCCCGCCGGATGGGCGCGCGGGCGAACCTGGTGCATGTCTGGTTCGGCCTCATGCGTCTGCCCGAGGGCACGTTCTCCACGCGGCAGGGCAATGTGATCAAACTCGAAAAGCTGCTGGATGAAGCGGAAACGCGCGCGCTGGCGCTGGTGCGCGCGTCGAGCCCCGGGATGTCCGAAGCCCAGCAGCGCGAAGTCGCCCGCGCGGTGGGCATCGGCGCGGTGAAGTACGCCGATCTTTCGCAGCATCCGCAGAGTCTGGTGACGTTCTCATGGGACAAGGCGCTCGCGCTCGAAGGCAACTCGGCGCCCTATTTGCAGTACGCGCACGCGCGCATCCGGAGTGTGCGGGACCGGTACGCGGCGGAGTACCCCGATCGCCCCGCCGACGCCGCGCCGGTGCGCCTCGAAGAGCCGGTGGAGCGCGATCTGGCGCTGCGCCTCGTACGCTTCGGCGATGCCGTCGCCCGCGCCGCCGCGCAGTACAAGCCCAGCATTCTCGCCGATTATCTGTTCGATCTGGCGCAGCACTACAGCTCGTTCTATCAGAACGTCCCGTTTCTGAAAGCGCCGGACGGAGTGCGCGAGAGCCGGGTGAAACTCTGCGGACTCGTGGCGGAAGCCTTGCGCACGGGGCTGGGTCTGCTGGGCATCGAATCACCCGAGCGGATCTGAGGAGCATGTTTAGGATTGATTGCCCGAAAGCCGGGGCCTAGTGTGGTGTTGGATGGCGCGAGCGCGCCAAGTCCGGGAGGTCTACCAATGAATATTGTTGCCGTCATTATGGGCGGAGGCGCGGGAACACGGTTGCAGCCGCTGACGCGGGATCGCGCCAAACCGGCCGTGCCGATCGCGGGCAAGTACCGGCTGGTGGATATTCCCCTGAGCAATTGCATCAACAGTCATATCCGGCGCATCTATCTGCTCACTCAGTTCAACAGCGTTTCGCTGCACCAGCATGTGCAGTCCACCTACGTCTTCGACGCCTTTCACCGCGGATTTGTGCGCCTGGTGGCCGCGCAGCAAACCCCGGAGTCCGAGGGCTGGTACGAAGGCACCGCCGACGCCGTGCGCAAGAGCTTCCGCTACCTGATCGACGAGCGGCCGGACCTCATCGTGATTCTTTCCGGCGACCAGCTCTACCGCATGGATTTCACCAAGGTGATCGAGCAGCACCTGGAGACCCGCGCGGACCTGACCATCGCCACCAAGCCGGTGCCCCGCCGGGAGGCCGGCTCGCTGGGCATCATGCAGGTGGACAAGAAGAATGCGATCGTGCGTTTCGCGGAGAAGCCGGGCGACACGCCCTCGCTGACCGAACTGCGCGCGCCCATGTATTCCGAGGAACGGTATCTGGCCAGCATGGGAATTTACGTGTTCAACACCGCGGTGCTCGAAGGCCTGCTGAACCAGACTGAAAAGACGGACTTCGGGAAACACCTGATTCCCGAGGCGATCAATACGCGCTCGGTGTTCAGCTATATCTTTGACGGCTACTGGAAGGATATCGGAACGGTGGGTTCCTTCTGGGAAGCGAATCTCGAGCTGACCGAGGAGCGTCCGCCGTTTAATTTCTATGACCCGCAGGCGCCGATCTACACCCACATGCGCTACCTGCCGGCCTCGAAGATCAACTGCTGCGACCTCAACCGGACGCTGCTGTCCGACGGCTGCATCATTTCCGGCCACCGCATCCTGCATTCCATCGTCGGCTTGCGCGCGAGCGTGGGCGAGGGGACCGTGGTCGAGCACTCGATCCTCATGGGCGCGGATTATTTCGAATATGAGAAGCCCGGTGAGAAATCCATTCCCATGGGCATCGGCCGCGACTGCTTCATTCGCAATGCGATCGTGGACAAGAATGCGCGGATCGGCGACGACTGCTATATCACGCCCGACGGCAAGGCGGACAACACAGTGACGCCGCTCTACACCGTTCGCGATGGCGTCATCGTGATTCCCAAGGGCGCCACGATTCCTCCGGGCACGCGCATCTGACGGGCGGCGTGTGGCGGATCGCATCCACATCCGGGATCTCGCCGTCCGCTGCATTGTGGGCATCTACCCCGAGGAGCGGCGCGCGAAACAGGATGTGATCCTGAATATCACGCTGGAAGGGGATTTCCGCGCCGCGGCGCGGACCGACGACATCGCGCGCGCGGTGGACTACAATCAGCTCAAGAAAATAATCGTGAAACAGGTCGAGGGCAGTTCCCATCAGCTCATCGAAAGCATGGCCGACGCCGTGGCGAACACCTGTCTCCAGGACCGCGGGGTTCGGCGCGTGACGGTGACGGTGGATAAACCCGGCGCGTTGCGATTCGCGCGCAGCGTGGCCGTGGAAATCACCCGGACCCGCGCCCGCCGGCGCGGCACATCCCCGTAACCCGGACACCGTTCTCCCGAGCCCGCCTCGGCGGTCGTCCCTCTGCTCAATACCCCCGCAGTTCGTTCCGGGCGATCAGCTTGAGAAATTCATTCCGTGTGGCGGCGGAGGCGTGGAAGCTGCCGAGCATGGCGGAGGTGAGCATGGAGGAATTTTGCTTCTCCACCCCGCGCATCATCATGCACAAGTGCTTGGCCTCGATCACCACGCCCACCCCTTCGGGTTCCAGCCGGTCCATCAGCGTACGGGCGACCTGGTTCGTCAGCCGTTCCTGAATCTGCAGCCTCCGCGCGAACATGTCGGTGATCCGCGCCAGTTTGCTCACCCCGA
>JAGOHE010000178.1 GCA_017996315.1 Kiritimatiellia bacterium
GCTCTCGCAGCGCGAGCAGGAGGTCCTCAAGCTCCTGCGCCAGGGCTTCTCGAACGGGGAGATCGGCCGGCTGCTGGGCATCTCGCGGCGGACCGCGCGCGCACATGTCTCGGCCATCCTGCGGAAGTTGGGCGCCTCGGCCCGCACCGAGGCGGTGACGCGCGGGTTTGAGCGGGGCATCCTCAAGATTTAGCCATTGGCCACCCGGCCAATAGGCCTTTGCGCTTCATCCGGCTATACTGACCATCAAATCGTGGTGAAACGTGTGCGTCCGCAGAGGACGGCGGTGCGAGAGACGAAATTTTAAGTCCTTCACCTCAAACAGGAGATGGCGATGAAGATGGGAAATAGGTTGGCTTGTTTGCGCAGGAGTCTGGCGAAAATGGGATGTGCGATGTCACGATCGGTGGTGGTGATGGTGGCGGTGGGTTGCGCCGGAAACCTCCGGGGGTCTGTCAGGCCGGTCAGCGGGGCTTTGTTCGATCCGTCGCTGGTGCCGACAACAAACACGGTCTACTTAGGCCCGGCGGTTGTAGCGAACAGGGTCATCGTCGAGGATGTGAGGATGATCGCGCTGGAGGTCGACAGCATCCTGTACGCCGATGTCGAAGGTCCGATAAGCGGCACCTGCTCTGGAGTCAGCATGAACGACCTGTACGGCCCGTATCTCGGGACGCCTCCGGTTGATTTTGCGGATGCGGTGACCAACTTGACGCTCAAAGGCGCTTACAACGTGATGACCAGCAAGGTGATGTTCGCCAACTCTATCACGACGGAGACGGACGGGGGCTTCTTCACGGTAGAATACGGTGGCGATGATGACGCCTACGTGTATCCTCTGGACAGCACCGGGGCGCGCATTGGAACCTGGCAGCTCCATCTGTTAAGCAGTGACTACGGCGAAAAAAGTGTGCTTCGGCCACATGGCATGCAGGTTCGCGTGAGGCGTAGTGACGGAAATACGGGTAATAACCAATTAGGAGGAGCGGCGTTCAGTCTGAGCGACTTCACGGGCGGTTCCGGCGTGCTTACCGATGTCAAAGGACTGGAGTTCGTGGATTCGACTCCGACGTTCGACCTGCTCATGGCGGGCATCTACAGGGGCCCCGGGGAGTCGTTGCTGTACCGGGCCGGCCGTGCGGTCCCGATGCGGAATGCGACGTTTGACCAGCCCCTGGTGAATCCGATGACCAACGACATCGCCCTGACCGGCTTTGCCGGGGCGGAAAGCATTGCTGGGCCGTCCTGTGCTTATCAGTTCGATGGAGTGAGTACGGACAACTCGGTGATATGGCCTTCAAACGGCATCCAGCCGACACGGACGAACGCCCTGCTCGGGCTGGAAATCAACGGGATAGCCAACTTCGTGTATTGGGATTTCATGTTTTCGGAGCCGGTGACCCATGGGGTTGACGGCTTCTTTATTATCGATCAGATTGAAACGTACGAGACAACGCATGTTTTCCCGCTAGACGCCGACCGGCGTCCGATTTCCACCTATTCCATTGTTCTTCTGCCGACAGCCACCCAGTGGAATCCAGCCCTGATAAACGGGTACGACGTCCTGTGGAACGGCCCCGCTGATGATATCTCTTTGGCGCGTGATCATAGGACCAGAATAGGCGGTGTCGTGATGCCGCTGTCAGCCTTTGCCGGCGGGACCGGCGGTCTGACAGAGGCCCATGGCATCAGGGTGTGTTATCAAAATCTCAAATTGTCGACCGCGCGTTTGGATCCGCTCGTGATCGGTTCGTACAAGGCGGCGCGCCTTCCGCGGCCGGTGCTTGATGTGGAGACCGACCCCATGCCGACACCGAAGCTGAAAGCCAGCCGCATATCGACCGACTATATCAGGCACGACTGGACGCTGAAGAGCCTGACACTGGACACAGGACGCTACACCGATCTCGAAGGCCCTACGAACATGGTGCGGACGGCCGGCGACGGTTTTCGCGCTTATCCGATCGATGGAACCCCTCCCGCCACGGCACTGGATGCCGCGCTCGGACTGAACGGCTGGATCTCAGTCAATCCGGGCACGTGCTATTGGTATTTCGACACCGCCGTTACAAACGGTTTCGATGGCGGTTTCTTCTTTTTCAACGATACCAATGACGACTCCGTCAAATTCGAGCCGCTGGACGCCAACGGCAACGTGATCGCGGGAGGGTATTCCGTGACGGTCGACAAGTCCCGCGATCTGGTGATCTATCCGGCCAATTTTATGAACGTCTCATGGAAGTACTATGCGCTTACAGACAGCAACCCCGCGGCCAACACCAATTGGGATACGCGTCCCTGCGGTGCGGCCTTTACGCTGGCCTGTTTCACCAACAGCGCGGGTGAATCGCTGACCAACGATGTGAAGGGGTTGAAGCTTACCTATCTTGTTAACAACGCCGATGTGGTCATGGTGGGAATCTACAAGGGACCGCCCGATCCGCCCCGCGCCGGGATCGCCTCGCCGATCACGGCGGCAACCTTCACTCCTCCGCTTGTCGGCGCGGGCCCGTACTCAAATGATGCTGCGGTGGTCAGCATACAGAGCGACTACTCAGCATCCTGGAACGTTAAAGGTCCGGAGGACGTGGCTGTGTTCAGTTACCAGCAACTGGGGGGTGGTTTATTTTATCCTCTGGACGGCACCGATCCCGGGGGATATATCAATGCGCTTGATGGACTGGACATGGATGGCGCAACGCAGACTTATGTAACGGAGTATATGTTTGACAAGCCGGTCAAGAAGCCGAATGAAGGGTTCTTCATCATCGAATCCAATGGCGACGACCTGTTTCTGGTGCGCCCCCTCGGTGCCGACCGTAAGCCCATCTCGACCTATTCTATCCGGACGGATCAGGCCATGATGGGGAGGCTGGGTTTATGGAGCATCTTTTTTAATAATCCCGCTCAAAATCATCCCGGCGGAATGATGATCCGGCTTTCCGATTTTTCCGGAGGCACTGCACCTCTGGGGCCTGTTTATGGCGTACGGCTTGAGGATCCTGACGGGGCACTCGATCCCATGGTGGTCGGCCAGTGGTTCGGTCCGCCGGATGGCACGCTGTTCTGGCTGCATTGAGACTTTTACCAGGCATATACTTGACCTGTAGCCCGCCTGTTAATGGTGCCTATTAATGGTGGACAAAACGTATCGAAAAGCGTATCCATTTACGGTGTAGAGTGGTGTAAGGAGACGGAAGAAAGAAACAGTCGGCACACGCAATACAGGAGGTGGCAATGAACCCGGAAAGAACCATGGCGTCTGTGGCGGTCGCGGTGAAAGGCAGGAGTGTACTTCTCGGGGTGTTAGGCGTGTTCTGCGCGTTCTCCGCCTGGGGAGATATCGACGATCCCTTGGCCTATTGGAGTTTCGATGACGCGGAGGGCCTCCTCGTCAATCAGGTGACCGCCAGCCCGCACCACAATGCGTCCTTGCTTTTCGGGACGCCCGGGGCCGGCGTTGCGGAGGGCGCATCCGGCATTGTCGGCAACGCGCTGGTGCTGGACGGGACCGCCGGCATCCGGCTGCCGTATCATCAGGACAACCTGGGCACGTCGTTCACGCTCGCGCTGTGGTATTGGCAGCAGACGAACGACACGCGCCAGTGCGTGTATCAGACGCGCGACAACTATACGGCCACCTACGAGGCTAAGCCCGGCGCCAACACCACCTTCGACAACTATGCCGGACAGGTGTTTTGCGGTTCCATCACCTCTGATATCCGGCAATGGATCCATCTCGCGCACACGTTCACGACGGTCGGGGGTACGACAACGCTGTCCGTATACACCAACGGCGTCTTCGTATTCAGCGGCAACGTCAGCAGCAACGCCATGTTTCACGCGAATCAGGTCAGGGGCCTGCATGTCGGCGCGTACCGCTCCGCGACGGGCCCGGCGGACGGCCGCTGCTTCAAGGGGATGATCGACGAACTGGCGCTGTGGGGACGCGCGCTCTCCGCCGCCGATGTCGAGGCCGTCTATCAGCGCGGCTTCGGCGGACAGAAACTGGCCTTCACGGCGGTGCCGGTGCCGGTGATCTCGCTGGGCGGGAAGGACCTTTCCTTCACGCTGAATGCCGACAGCGGACTCCCCGCCGGCCTGTTCAGCAGCGGCTGGCTGAGTCACGGCGTGCAAGATCCCGCCTATTCCTTCACGGCAGCCGACACGGCCGGGACCCTGTTCGACTACGTGCCCGATACGGCGGGGCATGCGTCGGGGCCTTTCCACGCCGAGATCGCGGACGTGAAATGGCGGGGGCCGATGACGGAGGCGATGCGGCAAGTTTCGCAGGGCGAGTATACGCTGGAGACTTGGATCC
>JAGOHE010000017.1 GCA_017996315.1 Kiritimatiellia bacterium
CAACAACGGGTCCGAGTACGGAGGACAGGAACGGCGAGAGCGGGACCGCGTCTTCCCCGCCACCGGGGCGGGTCAGGGGATGCCCGCCTTGCCCGCTTTTGAGAACGCGCCCTTATCGCTCGGGGGTGAGAAAAAGCAATACTTCTTCCGCGTGCAGGTTGTCGTTTTCCGCCAGCGTACGGACAACGCCATCGGAAAGCGCGTAGCCCTGGTGCACGCGCACGCGGGATTCGCGGGCCCAGTCCATAAAATCATCCAGGGTGCACAGGTGGATGTTGGGCGTGTTATGCCAGCGGTGCGGCAGGCGTGGAGTCACCGGCATGCGCCCGTGCAGCGACAGGGCCAGACGAACGCGCCAGTGCCCGAAATTCGGGAACGAGACGATGCAGGTCCGTCCCACCCGCAGCATTTCCGCGAGCATCTCGAGCGGCTTGTGCAGCGTCTGCAGCGTTTCTTCGAGCACCACGAAATCAAACCGATGATTCGGGAACCCGCTGAGTCCCGCATCCAGGTCCGACTGGAACACCGGCACCCCCCGCGCCACGCAGCACATCACCGATCCGGCATCGAGTTCGATGCCCTGCCCCTGCGCTCCGCGTTCGCGAATCAGCCGTTCCAGCAGCTCGCCCGAACCGCAGCCGAGGTCGAGGACCGACGCTCCGCGGGGAATCTCGCGTTCGATGAGCGCATCCTGCCATCGTCCGTCCGATGCCGACGCTTCGGGATGCCGGGCCATCGCTTCCGTCCACAGCCGGGTCAATTCCGCGCCGGCATCCGTGCTCAGGGCCGGATCCACATGCGCCAGCACCACCTCGCCCGCGCGGGCGACGGCGGCGGAATGGGGATCATGAGAATTCATGACGCGCCTCCCGAGGCGAGAAACGATGCCAGCAGATGGCTGACCTTTTCATGGTCCACCAGAAACGCGTCATGTCCGTTGTCGGAGGGCACTTCGACATAGGTCACGGCATGCCCGGCGCGGTTGACCGCCAGCGCGAGGTCGCGGCATTGCGCGGGCGGATAGAGCCAGTCGCTGGAGAAGGACGCGATCATGATTCTCGAACGCAGCCGCCGGCAGGCGGCGACGAGATCGCCCCCTCCCCACGCACGCGCGGCGTCGTAATCGTCCATGGCGTGGGTGATCCGCAGGTAGCTGTTCGCGTCAAATCGCGTCACGAACTTGCCCGCCACATGATTGAGAAAGGTGCGGATACCCTCTTTGATGGCCCGCGGTTCGTCGTTTCCGCCCGCCGCGTCGAAACCCGATGATTTTCCGCGGGCTTTGCGCTCAATGCCTTCCTGCGCGATGTAGGTAATATGCGCGAGCATTCGCGCGACCGACAGGCCCTCGGAGGGCTGCCGCTCGCGGCCATAATACCGGCCATTCTGGAATCCCGGATCGGATTTGATCGCCTGGCGGCCGACGTAATTGAACGCGATGCCCTGCGGAGACAGGCGCGCCGCCGATGCCAGCACGACGACCCGCGCGACGCGATCCGGGAACCTCAGTCCCCATTCCAGCGCCTGCTGGCCGCCGAGCGATCCGCCCACGACGGTGTGCAGGCGCGCGATGCCGAGATGGTCGAGCAGGCGCGCCTGCAGTTCGACCCAGTCCTCCACGGTCACCGCGGGAAAGTCCGGTCCATAGGGTTGGCCCGTCGAAGGTTGAATCGAATCCGGACCGGTGGTGCCGTAACACCCGCCCAGCACATTGGAACAGACGACCCAGAACCGCTGCGTGTCAATGGCCTTGCCGGGGCCGATGACGCGGTCCCACCAGCCCGGCATGCCGGACCGATAGCCGCGCAGGTCGGAGGGCGGATTGCGCTCCCAACCCGCCGCGTGCGCATCCCCGGACAGGGCATGACAGACAAGGATCGCATTCGACCGGTCCGCATTGGGTTCGCCGTAGGTCTCGAATTCCACCTCCACCGGAGCGATGGAACCGCCGCGCGAGAGCGGGAACGGATGCGCGGCGTCGCACAGCACGACGCGCCGGGGCTCCGTATAGCCCACCGACGATGGGCTGCCGGGCGGATCGTACCGTTTCGACGCGGAGGCGTTGGATGAAACCGTCATGGGGCGCCAGTGTACTCCCGCGCCCCGGCCGGTTCAACTCACCGCGGCCCCGGCTGTTTCTCTCCGCCGCCGGTTCCCGGCATCCGCGCGCGGCCGGTCGCCCGGCCCATGAAATCCGCGCGCGATCCGCATGCTTGTCATGGGGCCGCCAGCCGTGGCAAAATCGAGCTCAATTGTTGGCCGCGAGCCGCAATCAAGGAACACGCCATGACAACCACGACCCGAAGGGATTTTCTCCGCACCACCGCGCTTGCGGGCGCCGGGATGGCCGCGCTTTCCACTCCGAAACAGACCACGGCTGCGGCCCAAACCGCCGCCCCGCAGGGGGGGACCGCCATGGGACTGACCGCGCCCAAGCTGGACCTGGTACGCATCGGACTGATCGGCGTCGGCGCCCGGGGTTCCGGCCATCTCGGGGATCTGTTGAAGCTCGACGGTGTGCTCATCACCGCCCTGTGTGACACGCATGCCCCCACCCTCCAGCGCGCGGCGAAGCGGGTCGTCGGGGCGGGACGTCCGGAACCGGCCTTGTATGGCGCGGGCGGCGACGAGGATTACAAGCGACTCCTGGCGCGCGACGATGTGGATGCGGTGTATATCTCCACACCCTGGGAATGGCATGTGCCGATGAGCGTGGACGCCATGCAGGCCGGAAAACACGCGCTGGTGGAGGTGCCCGCCGCGCTGACGGTCGAAGATTGCTGGAAACTCGTGGACGTGTGCGAGCGCACGCGAAAACACTGCATGATGCTGGAGAACGTCAACTACGGCCGCGAAGAGCTGATGGCGCTCAACATGTGCCGCCAGGGGCTCTTCGGCGATCTGCTCCACGGCGAAGCCGCCTACATACACGAGCTTCGCTCGCAGATGTTTGAGGTCGAGCACGGCACCGGGTCCTGGCGCACCTATCACTACGCCAAGCGCAACGGAAATCTCTACCCCACGCATGGCCTCGGTCCCGTGGCGCAATACATGGGCATCAACCAGGGCGACCGGTTCGATTACCTCTCCTCGGTCAGCTCGCCCGCGCTCGGCCGGCCGGCTTTTGCCCGGGAAAAATTTCCCGCCGATCACAAATGGAACCGCATTCCCCAGTGGACCTGCGGCGACATCAGCACCACCCTCGTCAAGACGGCGCTCGGCCGGACCATCATGATCCAGTGGGACGAAACCTCGCCGCGCCCGTATTCGCGGCATAATCTCATCCAGGGCACCCGGGGCACCTTCGCGGGATTCCCGGACCGGATCGCCGTGGATTACGCCGCCGAAGAGCTGCCCGAGCCGGTGCGGGCCGCGCTCGGCGACCGCAAACGCACCAACTATCACGAGTGGGATCAGACGATGGAGCCCTGGTACAAGGCGTATGATCACCCCCTCTGGATCCGCCTGGGCGAGGAAGCCAAACGCGTGGGCGGCCACGGAGGCATGGACTTTGTCATGAACTGGAGGCTGGTGTACTGCCTCCGGAACGGGCTGCCCCTCGACCAGACCGTCTACGATGCCGCCGCGTGGAGCGTCATCACCCCGCTCAGCGAGTGGTCCGTCAACCACCGCAGCCAGTCGGTGGACGTGCCGGACTTCACCCGCGGCGTGTGGAAGACCACCCCGCCCTTCGCCGTGGTGAGCTGATCCCGCGGATCGCGCATGACGACGGATTCGGCCCATATCGACGTGCCCTATGTGGCGCATCTGGCGCGCCTCGATCTGACCCCGGAGGAGACGCGGACCTTTGAGCGCCAGTTGAACAACGTCGTCAACTATGTCGCCCAACTGCAGGCGCTGGACACCACCGGCGTGGAACCGACCGCGCATGCCACGCCCGTGTACAACCGTCTCCGCGACGATGAGCCGCGGGATGGGCTGTCCCGGGAGGACGCGCTGGCCAACGCGCCCGCCGCGCGCAACGGGCTGTATATCGTTCCCAAAATCATGGAATGAACACGCCCTCGCCCCATACGGACCTGATGGACCTGACCGTGGCGGATCTCCGATCCGGGCTGCAATCGGGCGCGTTCCAATCCGTTGATCTCGCGCGCGCCCTGATGGAAGCCGTGGACCGCGGCAATCCCGCGCTCGGCGCCTATCTGGGGCTGGACGCGGAAGAAATCATGGCCGCCGCGCGCCATGCGGACGAGGCCCGCGCCGCCGGAGATCGCCGGACGATGCTGGGCATTCCGGTCGGCCTCAAGGACAATCTGAATGTTCGCGGCTGGCCCTGCACCTGCGGTTCCCGAATGCTGGAATCCTATCGGGCGATGTACGACGCCACGGCCGTGGCGCGGCTGCGCGCCGCCGGCATGATCCCCGCCGGCCGGATGAACATGGACGAGTTTGCCATGGGTTCCACCACGGAAACCTCCGCCTATGCTCGCACCCGCAATCCATGGAACGCGGCTCATGTGCCCGGCGGATCGAGCGGAGGTTCCGCGGCGGCCGTCGCCGGACGCATTGCTTGGGCCGCGCTCGGGTCGGATACCGGGGGATCCATCCGCCAGCCGGCGTCATTCTGCGGATGCGTGGGACTGAAACCCACTTATGGCCGCGTGTCCCGATATGGCCTGGTCGCGTTTGCCTCCTCCCTCGACCAGATCGGACCGCTGACGCGCACGGTCCGCGATGCCGCGCTGCTGCTCGGAGCCCTCGCCGGCCCGGATCCGATGGATGCCACCTGCCTCGACGAACCCATTCCGGACTACGAAACGGCGCTGAATGGAGACATCCGGGGAATGAAAATCGGACTCCCCCGCGAATACTCCACCGGCGGTTGCTCGCCAGCGGTGGAACGGGCGACCGCCGACGCGATCGAACGGCTCTGCGACCTGGGCGCCGAGGTCGTGGAGATCTCCCTGCCCCACACCGAGCACTCGGTCGCCGCGTACTACATCATCGCCACCGCCGAGGCCTCGGCCAACCTCGCCCGCTTTGACGGCATGCGTTATGGAAAACGCGTGGAAGGCGCCGACCCCATCGAGCAATACGGGCGCACCCGCGCGGCGGGATTCGGCGCGGAGGTCAAGCGCCGGATCATCCTCGGCACCTATGTGCTCTCCAGCGGTTACCACGACGCGTATTATCTGCAGGCGCAAAAAGTCCGCACCCTCATCCGCCGCGATTTCGAGGCGGCGTTCCAACGCTGCGACCTCATCGCCGCTCCCGTGGCGCCCACCCCCGCGTTCCCCTCCGGCGCATGCGCCGGCGACCCGCTGCAACTGTATCTCAGCGACATCTTCACCATCCCCGTCAACCTCGCCGGACTGTGCGGGCTGTCCCTGCCCTGCCGGCTTTCCCCCGAAGGACTTCCGATCGGTCTTCAACTCATCGGCCGCCCCTTCGACGAGGCCCGGCTGCTGCGCGCCGGACACGCGCTGGAAACCGCGCTGGGCGACGTCTTGCCGCGCCCGCCCCGGGGGACCCCGGCATGAGCGGCTTTATCCCCTCCATCGGCCTCGAAACGCATGTGCAACTGCGCACCCGCACAAAAATATTCTGCGGCTGCGCCCGCGCCAGCGGGAACGAGCCGAACACGCAGATCTGCCCTGTCTGCCTCGGCTATCCCGGCGCCATGCCCGTGCTCAACCGGGAAGCCATCCGGCTGACCGTCCGGGCGGGCATGCTGCTCGGCTGCCAGATCTCGCGGCGATCCAAATGGGACCGGAAGAATTATTTCTATCCGGATATGCCCAAGAACTACCAGATTTCTCAATACGACCAGCCGCTCTGCCTCGGGGGCGGGCTGGAAATCGAAACCGCCGCGGGCCGGAAGTTCATTCGCATTCACCGCATCCATCTCGAAGAGGATGTCGGGAAGAACACGCATTTCGAGCATTCCAGCGGCGTGGATTTCAACCGCGCCGGAACGCCGCTGATGGAAATCGTGACCGAGCCGGACCTGTCCTCCCCGGACGAGGCCATGGCCTACCTCACCGCGCTGAAGGAAATCCTCCGGCATGGCGACATCAGCGAATGCAACCTCGAAGAAGGCAACATCCGCTGCGATATCAACGTCAGCGTCCGCCCCGAATCGCGCGCGGAATTGGGCACGAAAGTCGAACTGAAAAACATGAACACCTTCAAGGGAGTTCATCACGCGCTGACCTACGAAATCCAGCGCCAGATCGAAACTCTCAGCGCCGGCGGCGTCCTCGTGCAGGAAACCCGGCGCTGGGACGACGCGCTCGGGGTGACCGAAACGATGCGCACCAAGGAGGAGGCGCACGATTACCGCTACTTCCCGGAACCCGACCTGCTCCCCGTGGAATTGAGCGAAGAGGACCTCGCGGCCTGGCACGCGCAACTCCCCGAGACGCCCCGCGACCGCCGTGCCCGGTTCATGCGCGATTTCGGTCTGCCGGAATATGACGCAGGCGTTCTGGTGGCCGACCCTGAAATCGCCGATTTTTTCGAAGCCGCGGCGCAAGTTTCTGGGAATTTCAAGGCGGTCTCGAACTGGATCATGACGGATGTGCTCCGTTCGCTCTCCGAGACCGGCCGGCGCATCAGTGAGGGCCCGCTGAAACCCGAAGCGCTCGCCGCCCTCATCCGGCTGGTGGACGCGGGATCGCTCAACATGCCTTCCGCCAAAACCGTCCTGGCCGAGCTGATGGAACAGGGCGGCGATCCGGAAGTCATCATGAACCGCCGGGGCCTGGCTCAAGTCAGCGACACCGGCGCTCTCGAGTCCATGGTGGAACAGGCCATCCGCGAGAATTCCCCGTCGGTCGAAGCCTACCGCGGCGGAAAGGCCGCCGCCCTGCAGTTCCTCATCGGACAGGTGATGAAACTCAGCCGGGGCAAAGCCCATCCGACTCGGGTCGCCGAACTCCTGCGCCGCAAACTCGACGCCTGACACCGGCCTCGACGAACCATCCCGCCGCGCGGGTGAGCGGACGATGCCTCACTTGATGAGCGCATGCACGGACCGGAACACGGGGGATGAGGCCGAGCCGACGCGTTCCAGCAGGGCCATTTCCACCACGGTCCAGCGCGCGCCTTCGTCGCGCATGCGCGCGAGCGCCGTGTCGCGATGGAGCGGCGAGCGCGAGGATACCGCGTCCACGCACACCTCCACCTCGTATCCGGCATGCCGCAGATCGCGCGCCGTCTGCCAGATGCAGACGTGCGTTTCGATGCCGCACAACAGTACCCGCCGGACGCCAGCGGCCCCGAGCGCCCGCATGAACGCCGGTTCGCCGACGCAACTGAAGGTGGATTTCGGAATGGCCGTAATGCCCGAGAGCGCCTCCGCAAGTTCGGCGCGGGTGGCACCGAGCTTCTCCGGAACCTGCTCCGTGAGCAGCACCGGCAGGCCGAGCGCGCGCCAGCCGAGGATCAGGCGGCGAATCTCGGCCATGAGCTGTTCCGAGCCCGCCACGGCCTCCGCGAGCCGGCCCTGCACGTCCACAACCACAAGCGCTGTTTTCGGCGGGCGCGCTTCATCAACGGTCAGATTCATCACGCGCCTCCCTGGAGTTGGAAGGTGATGGTGATATCGATGTACGGCTCGCGCACGGTTCCCGGCAACGGTTCGAGCCGATCCACCGCGTCCATGGCTTGCCGCACACTCCGGTCCATCACATCATTCCCGGACGATCGCAGAATGCGCCGCCGGGTCAGCCGGCCATCCTTCTGGATTCGAATATCCGCATCCACGGAAATCCCCGAAGCCGCCAGCCCGCTGGGTTGGGCCCAAGCCTCATACATCACCAGCCGGACCCGCTGCAAATACCATGCGGGTACGCTGATGTCTCCGGTGCTGGGCAACCGCGGACCCGAGCCCATCCGCTGTCGGATCTGAGCGGCGGTCAACACCGGCCGCGCGGGGGGGGGCTGCGATCGGCGGACCACCCGGTTGGTTTGCACCTGCACCCGGGGAGGCCTGGGCCGCGGGGGGGGAAGCTGTTCGGGAATATCCTCCGGCGGTTTCGGCGGCTCCGGCGGCTTGGGAGGCTCCGGCTCGGGAGGCTCGGGAATGGGGATTTCCGGTATTTCCACAACGGGCGTTGCGGCGCCCATGTCAATGTACGTCACCAGCTCGCGTGGTCGGCGGGTTCGCGCGCATCCTTGAAACAACGAGAGCACCAGCCCCACCACCACGAGCGTGCCATGCACGGCTGCGGAGGTTCCGACCGATCGTAGAAACGAAGTGGGCGGATCGCGCCGCATCGGTTCATTCCGCCCGGGTCACCAGACCCACTTTCGCGATCTTGGCTTCATGCAATATCCGCATGACCGCGGCCACGCGGCCATAGTTTACCTTTTCATCTCCGCGCACCATGACGATGGCGTCGGGATCGGCCGCTCCGGTGCGCGCCATCTCCGCGGCCAGATCTGTTTCGGTGATCTTCTGCGCATCGAGAAAAATCTCGCCGGCGGAATCCACCGTGATGGTCCGGGAATTCCGCTGGTCCACATCCATCGCCTTGCCCCGGGGCAGGGAAACCGGGATGCCCTGCTCCAGCATCGGGAAGGTGATGATGAACGTGATGAGCAGGAGAAACGTCAAGTCGATCAACGGAGTCATGTTGATCTCCGCGATCTGTCCCAGTGCCTTGATGGAAGTCCGGCGCGGCATACGGCGTCGTGTTCCTCAGCCCCGCGGGCTAGAACGATCCTTCCCGACTGTATTCCCGCTGCAACTCGGCGATGAATTCCTGAGCAAAGTTATCCATTTGCACCGTCAGGCGGCGAATCCGCCCGGCGAGAATGTTGTACCCGAAGGTCGAGGGGATGGCGACAAACAGCCCCACCACGGTGGTGAGCAGCGCGCTGGCAATGCCGGGAGCGACGGCGGATATATTCGCCGTGCCGCCCTGGGCCATGCCCCAGAACGCCTCGAGCACGCCCCAGACTGTGCCCAGCAGACCCATGAGGGGGCTGACGGAAATCGCGGTCATCAGCAGGCCCATGCGATCTTCCAATACCAGCAGTTCATCATCGGCCGACCGTTCCGTGGCCCGGCGGACGACTTCCACCTGGGAGGTATTGAGATGAATCCTCGGCGGCGTGAGCCCGTCCATGATCCGGCTCTGGGCTGCCAGCGGATTTTCACCGGGCGACGAATGACCGATTTCCGCGCCCAGCGCCGAGCATCCGGACTCATAGATCTTGGCCAGCGGACTCGCCGGAAGGGGCTGGCGTCGAAGAAAAATGGACAGCGGATGCGTCTCCTTTCGAAATATGCCCATGAAGCGGCGGGTTTCCCGCATCGCGTTGCTGATCTCGCGAAACTTGGTGACCATCACCGCCCACGCCACGACGGAGAAAAACACCAGTACGATGACGATGGCCTTGCCCGACAGCCAATTGGATACCCAAAAGGAGCCGATCATGCTGTTCGACATTAATTCCATGTGTGCCTCGGAAAAGGATTACGCTGCGCCGCGTCCGACTCAAGCCGTGTCATGGTATCGCATCCGGCTCCGCAGGGTCAAACGCATCAGCAGACCCGCAGAATAATGATGGAATGCCGGCGCCAGACGTGATTCCGACGATGCCCGGGCGCTATTCCGACGGGCGGATGGCCTGGAGTTTCAACTGCGTTTCCGTTTTCCCGTTCCACTCGTTCGCATCCAGGTAAAACGCGATATCCGAAGCGCCGGTTGGGAGGGGAACCTGCGCCATACCGAAGCCGATGGCGGGAAGGGCGACCGGACCCTGCCGGCATATCAGGCGCAGGTGGTTTTCGCCCACGCGCCGGGGCGATTCCAGTCGCACCCCTCGGGCGGCCAGGAGCGGTTCGGCATGCCCGACCCCGAAGGGCTCCAGCCGGGAGATCGCGCCCGCGAGTTCGAGGTTCATTTCCGCAAGCGATACCTCCGCATCTATGGCCATCCGGGGCCGGCGCAATCCCATGTGCAATCGCCGGCCACAGGCCTCGCGGAAGGCCTCGCGAAACTCGTCCACTCGGGATGCATCCAGATCCAATCCCGCGGCCATGGCATGCCCGCCGTGCCGGCGAAGGAGGGGGCGGCATTCGTCGAGACATTCCACCAGCGATACCCCTTCCACACTGCGCCCCGAGCCCCGCCCCCCGCCGTCGTCATCGAGTGCGATGACAAAGGTCGGACGGTGATAGAGCTGAACCAGGCGCGAGGCGACGATGCCGATGACGCCCGGATGCCAGCGCGGATCGGCGACCACGATTGCGGAATCCATCTCCGGATCCATATTCGCGTGAATCCAGTCGAGCGCCTGCTCGACGGCTTCCTTCTGGATGTTCTGCCGTTTCTGGTTGGCGTGATCCAGGTTCTGGGCGGTCTCTCGGGCGTGGTCCGGATCGGATTCCATCAACAGCGCCAGCGATGCTTCGGCGCTATCCAGCCGCCCCGAGGCGTTCAACCGCGGGGCCAGAAGGAACCCGACGTCGTAGGTGCGGATCCGGCCGGGAGGAATCTTTATGATCTCGCGCAGGGCCTTCAACCCCGTCCGGACCGGTTGGGCCAGGCGGCGGAATCCGTGCGCCGCAAGCACCCGGTTGTCGCCCTTCAACGGCACGAAGTCCGCCATCGTGCCCAGCGCCACCAGTTCCAGCATGTCGCGCAACAACGACTGGCAGCGGAGGGCCCGGGGGCATCCGGATGCGCTCGCGCGTTTGACGACCGCGTGCGCCAGCTTGAACGCCACCCCCACCCCGGCTAATTCAAAACACGTGCTCGCCGGATCGCCCAATCGCGGATTGACCAGAGCCTCCGCGGGAGAACATTCCGCGCCGGGCTGATGATGGTCGGTGACCACCATGCGCACCCCGGAGGCCTGGGCGGCGCGCACCGCTTCCGAGGAGGAAGTGCCGCAGTCCACGGTGACCACCAAACCCGGGTGATACCGGTCGAGGCATCTCATCAACGGTTCGACCTGGAGCCCGTAGCCATCCTCCAGACGATGCGGCAGAAAGGGATGCGCATCCAGACCCAGCCCCCGAAACATTTCGACAAGCAGCGCGGTGGCCGTCAGCCCGTCCACGTCGTAATCGCCAAACACGACCACCGGATCTCCGCGTTCGCGGGCGGCGAGAATTTCGTCGGCCGCCGCGTTCATCCCGGGCAACGCAAAGGGATCCGTGAGTTCGGAAAGTTTCGGGCGCAGGATGGCCTGCGCTTCGGCCGCGGTGCGCACTCCGCGATGAGCGAGCACCCGGGCCACCACGGGATGCGCCCCCGCGCCAGCGGATATGCGCTGCGCCGCGTCTGCGGACAATTCCGGCCAGACCCAAACTTTCGCGGGATACCGCGGCGTCATCTCATGGTCTTCCGACCCGAGGCGGGCCGGCGCTCCAACTTACGCGGCGGCCTTGGCCGTCTTCCGGGCGAACTCCGGCGTTTTCCGCTCCGGATACCAGAGCTGGGCGATGGGCGTCGCAATAAAGATCGAAGAGTACGTACCCACCACAATGCCGATGAACAGCATGAGCGCAAGGTCGAAAATGCTTCCGCCGCCGAACAGCAATAGGGCCGTCACCGTCATCAGCGTCGTGCCGGATGTCAGAATTGTGCGCGAAAGCGTCTGATTGATGGCCAGATTCGCCGCGTCGCGGAACTTCGATCCCGGGTGCAGCTTCCGCTGTTCGCGGATGCGGTCGAAGATGACGATGGTGTCGTTGACCGAATAGCCGATGATGGTCAGCAGCGCCGCAATCATGGGCGTGGACAGGGTGCGGCCGAAGAAGCTGAACAATCCCACGGCGAGCACGGCATCATGCGCCAGGGCCACGAGGGAACCGACGGCAAAGCTGAACTCGAAACGGAACGTGATGTAGATCGTCATGCCGATGATGGCCCACATCAGCGCCAGCAGCCCCTTGCGCTTCAACTCGTCGCCGACTTGCGCGCCCACTGTGTCCTGCTGCGTCACGACGAATCCCTGCTCGGCAAAGGCCGATTCAACCACGGATTCGGCCTGTTCGCCCTGCTCTTCGCCCACGCGGATGACCAGTTGCTTGTCGCCGCCGACTTCCTGGTATTGGGGCGTCGCATCAATCCCGGCGTCCGCCAGGACCTTGCGAATGTCGTCCACCGGGACGCGCTCCTTGAACTCAACCATCAAGGCCGATCCGCCGGTGAAATCCACGCCATAGTTTTCCGCTCCCCGGCGAACGAAGAGCACGCCCAGGATGATGATCGCGGTCGCGGACAACGCCAGCGCGGGTTTGCCGAGCCGCATGAAATCCACATGGGTTTTGCCCAGGATGGACAGCATCCGGACCGACGTGAACTTTCCGCTCGCGATCATGCGGTTGAAAATCATGCGCGTGACCACAATGGCGGTGTACATGCTCACCAGAATGCCCGCACTCAGGGTGATCGCGTATCCCCGCACGGGGCCGGATCCCTGCGTGAACATGATCACCGCTGCCAGCAGCGTGGTGATGTTGGAGTCGAAAATCGTGATAAACGCGCAGTCATATCCCGCGTCCACCGCCGGCCCGAAATGCTTTCCGGCGTTCTGTTCTTCGCGAATACGCTCGAAGATCAGCACGTTGGCATCCACCGCCATGCCCAGGGTGAGCGCGATACCCGCGATCCCCGGCAGGGTGAGGACGGGAAGACCCGCCGACGACCCGCCCGCGCTTCCGCCGAACATTCCAAAGATGTTCGCAATCAGGACCGCGGACACCGGCAGCAAGAGCACATCCAGCACCAGCGCGAAGCTCGCGATCAAGCCGGGCAGGAGATAGAAACCGACAATGAACACAACGACAATGATCGCGCCGTATATGGCCGCGCGAACACCGGACCTGACGGCATCCTTGCCGAGCGTGGGTTCCACCGAGCGTTCTTCGATGATGCGCATCGGCGCCGCCAGCGCTCCGGTGCGCAGCACATTGACCAGTTGGCGGGCTTCGATCTGAGAGAAGCTGCCCGTGATTTCCGCGCGGCCATCCGAAATTTCCGTGCGCAGTTCCGGCGCGCTCCGGAGCTGGCCGTCGAGAATAATAGCCAGCTGGCGGCCATCGGCGCTGTTGCGATTCTTATCGCCCTGGGGGCTGTAGTCGCGGGTGACCTGCGCGAACCGGCGGCGGCCTTCCGAGGTAAACTGGAGCGCGATCTTGGGCCGTCCCAGTTGGTCGTAATCCACCATGGAATCCTGCACGGCTTTGCCGGTGAGCTGCTGGACGGTTTCAATATAGTAGGGCACATAATATTCGGCGCCGCCCTCGCCGTGCCGTTCGAGCATCAGCTCCGCGCCTTCGCGGGGGGCGAAGCGCCGCAGGGCCGAGAAAAAGGCGGAATCCAACTCGGTGTCCTTCACGGCCTCGCGATCGCGCAAGAGCACCTGTTGCTGCCCCACCGTGGCCGGCTTGAATCCGCGCGGAATCCGCGCTTCGTCAAACATGCGTTCCACCCAGCGGCCGCTGTTCTTGTGGACCAGTCGGAACTCCAGGAAAGCCACGCCCTGAATGCTGCGGCGGGCTTCGTCCATTTTGGATTGATCCACGCCGGGCAATTGGATGACCACACGGTCGTCCCCCTGCGGATAAATCGCGGGTTCCGCGATTCCCAAGCCGTCAATTCGGCTGCGCAGGGCCTCCATGCTGATGTCACGGGCCTCGCGCGCCTCGTCCATGACGGCCGCGTCCAACGCCTGTTCCCCCACGTCGCCGCGGTTCCGGATGCGCTGGCGGAGATCCGCCTTGTCCACTTCGACCATGAAACTCGCGCCGCCGCGAATATCGAGGCCGTACTTGATCTTCTCGGCCGGGGGCCAGGTGATGATGAACGACACGCCCACCAGCGCGATCAGTATCAGCCATTTCCATCCGTCTTTCTTGACCATGATTCGACTCCTTGAAACGGGGGTCAGGCGCGCGTCGCGCTGTCCGGATCCTCATCCTTCGCCAGTACCTGTGAAACAGACGTGCGAGCGACCTCCACCTTGACGTTTTCGGCGATGCGGATAATGAGGGTGCGCTCCTTCACGTTCGTCACGATGCCGATGAATCCGCCGGCAAACGCCACGCGATCCCCGCTCTTGATGCCATCCATCATCGCGCGGCGTTCCTTTTCACGGCGTTGCTGGGGCCGGATCATGAGGAAGTAAAACACGAAAAGCATCATCGCCAGCCATCCGAGCATGAAGACCGGGGACTGCTCGCTCTGGCCCCCGGATCCCCCCGGCGCCATCATCGCTACACTGTTCAATCCAAAGTTCATTCCGCGTCTCCTGGTTCCGCCGGGTCTTCCGGATCGTCCGCGCGGGGCCGGTACTCCCGGCGCACCCGCTCGACAAAATCGCCATACGCCTGCGCTTGAATCGCCTGCCGCGCCTCGCGGATGAACTCCGCGTAGCAGTGCAGGTTGTGCGCGGTCAGCAGCCGCACACCGAGGATTTCGCCCGCATGCATCAGATGCCGCACATACGCCCGGCTGAACCGTGCGCAGGCCGCGCACGAACAGCCTTCCTCGATCGGCCGCTCGTCCCGGGCATACCGCGCCGCCTTCACCGGCCGCCGCCCGCGCCGGGTGATGGCCGTTCCATTGCGCGCGTACCGTGTGGGCATCACGCAATCGAACATGTCCACGCCGCGCGCCACGGCTTCGGCCATCTGGGGAATCAAGCCGACTCCCATCAGATACCTTGGCCGGTCCGGCGGTAAATGCCGGACCCCGTGCTCCACGCCCTGCCGGATCAGCGTTTCGGGTTCCCCGACGCTCACTCCGCCGATGGCGTAACCGTCAAAGCCAAGCTGCACGAGCTCCTTCGCGCAGTTCTCGCGAAGATCTTCATGCGCCCCGCCCTGAACAATTCCGAACACGAGCTGTCCGGACGCCCGGGGCTGTGCGACACATAAAGACGCCCATTTTAGAGTCCGGCGGACCGCTTCGCAAGCCGATTCCCGTGTGCAGGGATAGGGCGGGCATTCGTCCAGCACCATCGCAATGTCGGATCCCAGGCGCCGTTGGATGGCCATGGCCTCCACCGGGCCGATAAACCGCCGGCTGCCGTCGCGCGGCGACTGGAATGCCACTCCTTCGTCGGTGACCTTGCGCAGATCGGCCAGCGAAAAAATCTGGAACCCCCCGCTGTCGGTCAGAATCGCGTGCGGCCAGCCGATAAACCGGTGCAGCCCACCCAGTTCCTCCACGAGATCCTCGCCCGGACGCTCATGCAGATGAAAGGTGTTGCCGAGAATGATCCGGTAGTTCCACGCCTCCAGTTCGGAGGGGTCCATGGCTTTCACCGTCCCCTGTGTGCCCACGGGCATGAACACCGGTGTTTCCACCGGGCCATGGGCCGTATGCAGCACCCCGCACCGGGCCTCCGTGGCTGCGTCGCGGGCCGTGATCTCAAATGTTCCGGGAATCGGCATGCAGGCGCGTAGTGTACCTTCCGCCTCGCCCCCCGCGCCAGAGCAAACCCCCGCCCGTCCCCGTCCAACGACAGCGTGCGCGGGAGATTGATCCCTCATGTCCCGCACATCGCGGTCGGGCTGGCGCTGGCGCGTTCCGGGTGGCATGATGAGCCGCATGAGCGACATCACCGATACCCCGGCCGAGTCCGAGCCCGCGCCGGCGGTTCTGCCGGCAGGGTTGTATCTGGTCGGCACTCCGATTGGAAACCTGGAGGATATCACGGCGCGCGCGCTTCGAATTCTGGGAGGGGTCTCGGTGGTTTTTGCCGAGGACACGCGGATCACCCGCCGGCTGCTCGAGCGCTATGCGATCCGCACTCCGATGATCAGTTGTCATCAGCATAATGAGGCGCGCCGCATCGAAACGATTCTCGAACGGGTGCGCCGGGGCGAAGCCGTGGCGCTGGCCACCGACGCCGGCATGCCCGGCGTGTCGGATCCCGGCTCCCGCGTGGCCGAGGCGGTGCGGGCTGAGGGATTGCCCGTCACCGTGATTCCCGGTCCCTGCTCCGTGAGCGCGGCGCTGGCGCTCTCGGGTTTGGGCGGCGGCGCGTACAGTTTTTCGGCGTTTCTACCCCACAAGTCCGGGGCCCGGCGCAAACGCCTTGCATCGCTGCTCGAGCGGGCTGAACCGGTGGTGCTCTTTGAATCGCCCTACCGCATTGCAAAACTCGCGGGGGAACTCGCGGAGCTCGATCCGGAACGGCCCGTCTGCATGGCCCGCGAATTGACCAAGAAGTTCGAGGAGGTCCGGACGCTTTCCGCCCGGGAATGGGTCGCGTATTGGGACGGACGGACGCCCCGGGGAGAGTTTGTGGTGATCATCGCCCCCCGGGAGGCCGGTGAATCGCGGGATGATGAGCCGCGCGATGATTCGCATCCTTGACTATCGGATGCCCTTTGCCTATTTTATGCGCAGATTTTCAGCCCGTGCGGAGCATCGTGTGGGTACGCGCCAGGAAAGGCCAGGGCGCGGACGCATCCGTGAAACCGGGCGGCGGGATCCAACGCCAACGTAGCTCAGCTGGCAGAGCATCGCATTCGTAATGCGACGGTCGTCGGTTCAAATCCGACCGTTGGCTCCACTCAACCCCTCCTGAATCCCGAAATGCGCCGGGATCCGGGATGGCGGGGAGCGCCGCGGCATCGGTGGCGCTCAGCCTTTCGGCAGCGAGCGCCCGTGGGCCGCGAGATAGCGGATGGCGTCCTCCCGTCCGAGGAAACGCACGAGCAGCTTGGGATCCAGCCCCAGCATATCCACCCAGATCAGTCCGTCGAGCACGTCGCTGAACTCGGGATCCACGTTGAATCCCAGCAGCTTCCCGCCCAACTTGAGGTATTGTTTGAGCAGCACGGGAATACCCCGCTCCTCCCGTTCAATCTCGCTCAGCAGATCCGTCATGTCGTCCGGATCGGTGATCACCCGACGGAACATCTCCGGGTTCCAGCGGCGTCCCCGCATGTGCGCGGGCGGATTGCGCGGTTTGACCATCCGGGCCCAGGTTGTGTTGAAATTGTTCGCCTTCAGAAACTGAATCATCATATGGCGCGACATCGAATCGTACTCGTTGTTGATGCTCACCGGCCCGAACAGGCCGCGAATTTCGGGCTCGCGCAGGACCACCCGGGTGATGCCCTTCCACAGCAGCAGGAGCGCCGAGTAGCTGCGCTGATACTCCGGGCGGATGAATGAACGACCCAGCTCGAGCGATGGCCCCATCCGTTCCAGCAGCGCGCGGCGGTATTTGAACAGGGTGCTGGTGTAGAGCCCTTTCTTTCCATACTTGCGCAGAATCAGGTCGGTGCGGCCGATGCGATAGGCTCCGACGAGTTCTTGTGTTTTGGAATTCCAGAGAATGAGATGGTTGTAATGATGGTCGAAGCGGTCCAGATCCAGCGCCCGGCCCGTCCCCTCCCCGGCCGCCCGGAAGGTAATTTCGCGCTGGCGGCCGATCTCATGCAACAGACGCGGGATTTGCGCCGCCGAGGCATGGTAGACCGTAAAATCCCCCTGCTCCATCAGCTTGCATTCCGGGGGTAGAAAGGCGAGATCCTGGCTCAGAATATCCGGATACAACGGTTCGGCGATGGGAAGCTGCGCAGGCGCCGCTCGTTGAGGAGCGGCTCCGGCGGTCGTCCCGCGGACTTCCCGGCGGCTCATGAGCAGGTACGTGCGCAGGCGCAGGTACTCCATGAGTTCCTCGTCGCCTTCGATCCGCTCGATTTTCTCGAAAGGAATCATGCTGCCGACGCGAAAGCGCAGGCGCGAACCCTGCCGCCGGTACATCTCGCGCGGCAGCAACACCGTGCGCAGGCGCGGATGAATCAGGCCCATCATCTGGAACAGCGCGCTGTTGCGGCCCTCGATGAACGCCGGCACCACGGGCGCCCGGGCGTGCCGGGCGATGCGCGCGATTGTGGCGCTCCAACGCGGGTCCGAGACCCCCTCGCCCAGCCGGAGATGCGATACTTCGCCCGAGGGGAACACCATCAGCAGGTGACCGTCGCGCAGCCAGCGGATGGATTCCTTCATCGGCCGAATGTTCGCCTTGGGCGAGGCCGCCGACCCGAACGGATCGACGAAAATCCCGTACCGGTGCAGCTCGGGCATGCGCGCGAGCAGATAGTTCATCATCAGCTTGACGTCCGGCCGGATCTCCCCCAGCAGCTTCATCATCACCAGCCCCTCGTAACCGCCGAAGGGGTGATTCGCGACCAATAGCACGGGGCCGGACGCGGGAATGCGGGCGCGATCGGCGTCCGAAATTTCGAAATCGAACCCGAGCACATCCAGCACATTGGATATGAAGTCGCCGTTCGGGTTGTCGCGCGCCGCTTTGTAGGTTCGGTCCAGCTGATCGAGCAGGAAGAGCCGCTCGATCGAGCGGCGCATCATCTGAAACAGCTTCTGGCGAAACGGATCCCTGAAATTCGCCTTGAGCTCAAACACCGAAGGATCGGGAGGAGCGGGCTTTTTTACCATGCGCCCCTTATGCCCCGATGCGGGGTGAGGGTCAAGTCGCTTCGGCGCCCCGCGCCATCACCACCTTGCCGGTGCGGACCAGTTCGACCACCGGGTATCGGTCGAGCATCCCGATCATGCTGTCCAGCTTGTCCGAATTTCCCGTACACAGCAGCACAATGGACGTATCGGTCAGATCCACCGTCTTCGCTCCATAGTGCTGGGCGATCTGCAGCACCGATGTGCGATCCTCCTGTCCCACGCCCAGCTTGATCAGCGCCATTTCCTTCACCACCGAATCCCGGCCGGTGTGTTCGACGCACCGGAGCACGTCGATCAGCTTGGACAACTGCCGGATCACCTGGTCCAGCCCCTCGCGGTTGCCCTTCGCTGTAATGGTCATGCGCGAATAGTGCCCGTCCACCGACGGCGAGACCACGAGGGAGTCGATGTTGTAGCCCCGGCGCGAGAACACCTGCGCCACGCGCGCCAGCACTCCGGGCCGGTTCGAGACATAGACGCTGAGATTGTGAGTTGGACTGTCTTCAATGCCATTGACCATAGTGCGGTCTCCTCTGAAATATGCGGCCCGGATCAGGTGGAACCCTCGGGTTTCTCAAGCTTGTGGCGCGGCCGATCGATAATCATCTCTTCCAGCGGCTTGCCCGCGGGCACCATGGGGAACACATTCTCGGTCTTGATGACCTCGGCGTTGATCACGCACGGCCCCCGGGTGTACGCCAGCGCCTTTTGCAGCACCCGACGCACGTCGCCGGATCGTCGAATGTTGTAGCCCTTCACCCCGGAAAACGATTCGGCCAGTTGGACGAAGTCCGGGTTGCCCTCGAGATTCACGCCCGACGTGCGGTCTTCGTAGAACAGTTCCTGCCACTGCCGCACCATGCCGAGATAGTGGTTGTTCAGCACGATGATCTTGATCGGCAGCTTGTGCAGCGCGGCCGTGGCCAGCTCGAACATGGTCATCTGAAATCCGCCGTCGCCCACGACAGCCACCACGGTTTCCTGGGGACGGCCAAACTGCGCGCCGATGGCCGCCGGCAGCCCGAAGCCCATTGTTCCGGCGCCGCCGGAGCTGAGAAAGTTGTGCGGATGATCCGTCAGGTAGAACTGCGCCGCCCACATCTGGTGCTGGCCGACATCCGTCGTCACCACCGCTTTTCCTCCGGTCAGCTTGTAGAGCTCCTGGATCACCTGTTGCATCTTGAGCCCGCCGCGGCTCGAGAAATGCAGCGGATGCTTGCGTTTGAAATCGGCCAGGCGTTCGAGCCACGGCTCGGTGTTCAAGCGGCCGACATGGGGCAGCAATGCGCGCAGCACCGTCTTCGCGTCGCCCACACAATAATGATGACACCGGATCATCTTGCCCATTTCGGCGGGATCGATGTCGATATGGATGCGGGTTGCGTCGCGGCAGAACCTCGGCGCCTGGCCGATGATGCGATCGTCGAATCGCGAGCCGATGGACATGATCAGATCACACTCAATCACCGCCTTGTTCGCGTAGGCCGTGCCGTGCATGCCCATCCAGCCCAGCGACAGCGGATGGGTCTCCGGAAATGCGCCCTTGCCCAACAGCGTCGTCACCACCGGCGCGCGCAGTTTCTCCGCCAGCGCGCGGACTTCTTCCATCGCCCCGCTGATCAGCGCGCCATGCCCGACCAGCAGCACCGGACGCGTGGATTTGCTCAACGCCTCCGCGATCGCGGCCACCGTGTCGCGATCCACCGAAAGTTCGCTCCCCGGATATCCCGGCAAATTCATCTCCGCATGGAGGTCCGTCGTGCACGGGCCGGCGGAAACGTCCTTGGGAATGTCCATCAGCACCGGCCCGGGCCGACCGGTGGAGGCGACATGAAACGCCTCGCGAACCACCCGGGGGATATCATTGGTTTCCTTGATCAAATAGCTGTGCTTCACCACCGGCATGGTGAGCCCGAAAATATCCGCTTCCTGAAACGCATCCTTTCCGATCATCGAGCGGATCTGCTGGCCGCAAATCACAATCAACGGAACCGAATCCATGTGCGCGGTCAAAATGCCCGTTACCGTGTTCGTCGCCCCCGGGCCGCTCGTCACCAAAACCACGCCCGGCCGCCCAGTCGCCCGCGCATAACCATCCGCCATGTGCGTCGCACCCTGCTCGTGACGACACAAGATCAACTTGATCTTGGTCCGGGTGGTCACCAGCGCATCAAAAATAGGAATCGCCGCCCCCCCGGAATACCCGAAAATGTATTCGACACCTTCATTTTCAAGGCATCGAATCAACGCTTGGCCGCCATCCATGGTTTCTGTAGCCATAAGTCACCTTTCGGATACCTATATTGCATGTCAAAAAATATGTCAACCATCTATTTCACATTTTATAGCCTGATTTTAGATCTATGAAAGTTCAAATCGCATGGAACTCAATAT
>JAGOHE010000179.1 GCA_017996315.1 Kiritimatiellia bacterium
CCCCCACCATGACGATGTCGGGATCCTGGCGCAGTATCGAACGCAGGCCGGCCGCAAAGGTCAGTCCGATATCCGAATTGGACTGGACCTGATTGATCCCAGCCAGCTGATATTCGACCGGATCTTCCACCGTAATGATATTTACATCGGGGGTGTTGAGATCCTGCAGACACGAATACAGGGTGGTGGTCTTTCCGCTACCCGTCGGCCCCGTGACCAGAATCATGCCATGCGGCTGGGCGATGCAGTACTGAAGGTCGTGCAGCGCCTGCTCATCCAACCCGAGCGCATCCAGACTTGGCGCCAGTTGCGCCTTGTCCAGAATTCTCATGACCACCTTCTCGCCGAATACGGTGGGCAACAGGCTTACACGAACATCGGCCTCGCGGCCCAGCGCCTTGATCTTGAACCGGCCGTCCTGGGGCAGCCGCCGTTCGGCGATGTCCAAATTGGCGAGAATCTTAATGCGGGAGCAGATCGCGGAATGAAAGCGCTTGGACGGGCTGGGATTCTCATACAGGACCCCGTCCAACCGGTACCGCAGGCGCATGCTCCGTTCGAGCGGCTCGATATGAATATCGCTGACGCGCTTGCGAAGGGCCTCGATCATGATGGAGTTGACAAGGCGGATGACGGGCGCCTCATCCGCCTGTTCCTTCATCTCATCGAGGCTGACCTCCTCCAGAATTTCGCGGCCCACCTCGACGTCCTGCACATCCTTCAGCGCCTCTTCGAGCGTGGATTCCACAGGGCGAATGCATTTTTCGATCAGGTCGGCAATTTCGCGCGGCGGCGCGACAAGCACGCTGATCTCCATGTTCGTGCGGGCATGCATCGTCTCCAACGCGGAGATGTTGAACGGATCCGCCATGGCCACGAACATCGTGTTCGAAATCTGGCTGATGGGAACAACCTGCATCCTGTGCATGAGATCCGGATCCATCCGCGACAGCAGCTCGGGCTCCGGGCTGTATCCAACCAGTGTGATGGGCGGCAACCGGAGGTACTCGGCCACGGCGAGAGTCATGTCGGTCGGACTCACCAACTTGCGCTCGACCAGCAGTCGCTCCAGACGCTGCTTGCTCGATTCCGCATCCTCCTCCACGACTTTTAACGCATCCGGCGCCACCAGTTCGTGACGCAGCAGCACCTCCCTCAAGGTCGCCGGCGGATGACCCGGCGAAAATCCCGTCGGTATGGAGACTTCTTCGGTCATACGTCGGAATCGGGATTCGCTCCAAACAGCGCGCCCTTATCGCTCAACACAAACTGCTGCTCGGGATGCGTCACGCGCTGGCCGCGCTGTTCCACTTCGTCAATGACCTTTCGGATCGACGCCGCCGCGGGCCCCGAATACAGGCGGACCAATCCGATGCTGGCGGACATCGAAAAGATGACCACCAGCAGAACCTCGGAGTTCACGGAGCGAATGAAGATGCTGCGTTTCTCGCCCTGATGAAATACCGCGCTGAACTCGTCCTCGCCCAGCAGTCGGGCCAACTCCCGGCTCGCGCCGAAAACGCCGGCGCCCAAGGCCGACACCAGCAGGGGGTCCTGGGAAGAGGGACCTTCTTTGGCCAGCACGTATCCCCCAGAATCGCAGACCACTCCGCCCTCCGCGCCCGACTGCCTCAGTAAATCCCGCAAAATCCGGCCGAGCCGACCTACATCTTCCTCCATGAATGCCATAGACATAGGGTCACCTCTTGTTCTGTAGGCACGGGCTCACGCCAGCACCAGTTCCTTCACGCTTTCTTCCGCTCGTCCGTAACTCTTCACAAACCGATTCAGCACCAGTCGGGCGATCATATTGAGGGATTCAAAAACCCCATGGCCATCGGGAGCGACGGCCGAATAGCTGGGGCGCCGATAGTCGCGATTATTCAGAATGTATTCCAGATAAGCCACCGGCGCGATATCGGGCAGATCCCGTTTGTTGTACTGCAACACGTACGGAATGGAATCAATCGAATCGCCCTGAAGTTCGAGATTCTCCACCATGTTCGCGAAGCTTTCGACGTTTTCCGCCATCTTGCTCCATTGGCTGTCCGCGACGAACACCAGGCCATCCACACCGCGAAGCACCAGCCGGCGCGTGGCGTTATACATCACCTGCCCGGGCACCGTGTACATCTGGAACCGTGTGGTGAACCTCTCGATGGCATTGGCCACCAGGGGCATGAAATCAAAAAAAAGCGTGCGATCCTTGGAGGTCGCCACCGAAGTCATCTGGCCCCGGGCATCCGGCGCAATAAGTTTATGGATCACCTGCAGGTTGGTGGTTTTGCCGCACAAACCGGGCCCGTAATAGACAATCTTTAGCTGAACTTCGCGATTCGCAAAATTTACAAAGGACACTGAGGCCTCCTCCCGGCGGTCTCTCCATCCGACCTGCCGACATGACGCCTCCGCTCATTCTGAACACCGATTGATCGGAAGCGCTGGTAGCCGATATAACAGCAAATGGTGTGCCAATTTAGGGCTGTTGCAGCAGTTCGATGTTGTCGGCGGCCGCGGGGACTTCCCCCGTCTGCCCGACCTCATCCATGAGCCGGCTGCCTTCCAGCAGCAGGCTCATGGTGGACTCCTGGATTTCCTGGTCCTGGGCGTTCGGTTCGCCCTGCTTGAAAAAGAACGCTTCTCCGCCTCTCGCCATCAGCTCATAAACTCCTTGCGCGCCGCGCTTTCCGCCGCATTCCGCGCGGATCGCCTGGCCGCGTAGAAATTCCACCGAACCGACGGTTTCCGAAGCCCGGGTGATCTGAAGGGTACCGCTTTTTCGCGTGGAATCGATGAGCTGCATCACGTCGGGCACCGAAATGATGTTCAAACGGCCCGCGAAATCATCCTGCTCCCGAACCTGACTGATCTGCGCATCGGCTTCCCGGCGGATCGCTTCCTCCGTTCGTTTGCGCTCCGTGACATCCGTAAAGGAAAATACCAACCCGGCTACCCGGCCCCGGGTGTCCTTGTTGACGGCGGCCGAGACCTGAACAAAAAACGGACGTCCTGAAAGGCCGGTGGCGGAAAGCTCCCCATGCCAGGTGCCGCCGCCGCGGGCGGCGGATATCATCTGCTCGGCGCGGTCTTTTTCCGCCCAGAGTCCTTTCAGATCCAGGCCCATGATATCTCGCGCCATGGAGTATCCCCAGAACCGAAGGAACGCCCGATTGACGAACCGGATGCGCCCCGAGGTATCGGTGATCACAATTCCGCCGGCTGTGTTCTGCAGGGCATTGTGCTCCATCCGAAGCATTTCAATCATCCGACGACGGCGTTCCACGCTGCGTATGGAAAATACCAGAAGCTTACGGTCGGGCATCCGGGCCAGCCCCACGGAAATCTCCGCTTGGAACGTGCTCTGGTCTTTTCGAATGCCATAGGCATCCAGGGTGGAATGCTTCCCGTCGGACAGCATGCGATACACGTGATGAACTTCGTCGCGTCCCAATCCGGAAATTACGTCCCACACCATGCCCCCGGAAAACTCCGACTTACTCCGCTGAAAAATCTCCCGCGCCCGGAGGTTCGCATCCAGCAAATTCCCCTCCAAGTCCGACACGAGAACGGCATCGCCCGTGCCATGGAAGATCACCCGCGCCAACCGGGTGGCGGCCTTCACCGCCTCCTGCTCATGCTCCGGCTTCGACCCGTCCGCGGAACGCTGCGTTTTCTTGCGCACCGCCAGAAGCAACAGCTCGGGCGAACTCACGCGCCGTCCAACCACGATTTCCACCGCCAGTTTCTGCCCGTCCGCCCGGCGCAGGGACGCTTCCACAATGTTGAATTTTCCCGGTTCCGTCCGGCGAATAAGCCCCTGCAGCACATCCGGATTCAGTCCGGGCACAAGTTCCGTGATACGCATGCCGGACAAACGATCCGAAGCATAGCCCGATATGGTCGCGGCCCGATTGTTGACTGCGCGAATCTCCGCCGTCGAGCTGACCAGGAAAAGAGCGTCGTACAGGTCATCCGGCGCCAGCGCCGATATTCGCCGGCCTGGTGTTCCGTTCCGCTCTTGAACCTTGTTCGTGTTGTTTATCATGATGCGATCCGCGCGCGATGAACACTGCCGGCGATCATACTCCTCCAACCCGGCATGGGGAAGTGCCTACTTGAAATAGACATTTCCAGGCAGCGCCACCCCCATCGGTAAAAGGAACGCGCAGACTGGTTTCGAATATCAGTATCTCGCCATCCATGAACAACTATTACCCATGGCCCGCCGAATTGATGGGGATGCCTCCGCGTTTGAAGGGCCGGATGTTCCGATAGCGGGCACATTGGAACGGTACTTGCTTGATACCAT
>JAGOHE010000180.1 GCA_017996315.1 Kiritimatiellia bacterium
AGAAGCTCAACCTGCCGGCCGGCGTGGACATCACGATCAAGGTGTAATCGGAATGAAAACTCTCCTGGGCAAGAAAGTGGGGATGACCCGCGTATACGACGCCGAAGGGCGGCAGGTTCCCGTGACCGTGCTGCAGGCCGGCCCGTGCGTGGTCATCCAGCGCAAAACAGCGGATACCGACGGCTACGAGGCCGTGCAGATGGGCTGGGGGGAACAGAAGCCCTCCCGGATCTCGAAGGCCCTGGCGGGTCATTACAAGAAAGCCGGCGTGACGCCCGCGCGGACCGTGCGCGAAGTGCGCGTGGAGGCGGGGGAAGAGGCTCAGCCGGGCCGCCAGTTCACCGTGGAAATATTTGATGGCGTCCCGTTCGTGGACGTCACGGGCATCAGCAAGGGGCAGGGATTCCAGGGCGTCATGAAGCGCCACGGAATGGCCGGACAGCCTCAGGCGCACGGGCACACGATGCACCGCCGCCCGGGTTCGATCGGCATGCGCGAGCGGCCGGGGCGCATTCTGAAAGGAAAGCGTCTTCCGGGGCACATGGGCCATGTGCAGGTCACCACCCAGCATTTGCGCGTGGTGCAGGTGCGCAAGGACGACGGCCTCCTGCTGGTGCATGGTTCGGTACCGGGTCCGGTGGGCGGACTGCTGGAAATCCGGGCCTCCATCAAGAAGGCATCCTCATGAGCACGCTTCCTCTCAAGAATCTCGACGGACAGTCGCTCGGTGAAGTGAAACTGTCGGACGCGCTGCAGGCCCCCGAAAAGGGCGGCCAGGCGGTGCGTGACGCGGTTGTGGCGCACCAGGCCAATCTCCGCGCGGGCTCGGCGCATACGCTGGGCAAGGGCGCGGTTGCCGGCACGGGCCAGAAGCCGTGGCGGCAGAAGGGCACCGGCCGCGCGCGCGCCGGATACGCTCGCTCGCCCGTATGGCGCGGCGGTGGCGTGGCCCATGGTCCGCACACGCGGGATTTCGGCTGGTCGCTGCCCCGCAAGGCGGCCCGGCTGGCGTTCCGGCATGCGTGGGGCGCCCGGGTGGACGAGGCCGCGGTGTCGGTTCTCGAAGATATGAGTCTGGCCGAACCCAAGACCAAGCTGCTGCAGGCCGCGGTCCGCAAGCTCGGCGCGGGGAAGGGGCTGCTGATTATCGTGGACCGTCCGGACCGCAACTTGTCGCTGGCGGCGCGCAACCTGAAGAAGGTGGAAGTGGCCACCGCGGCGAGCGTCAACACCTACAGCCTGCTCCGCTGGCCGGCGGTGGTTGTGACGCGCGCGGGACTGGCGGGCCTGGAGCGCCGGATGAGCGCGAAGAAGGGGGCCGAGGCATGAAAGATCCGCATCTGATCATTGATCGCGTCCTGATCACGGAAAAAGGCACCCGGCTGGCCGAGGTGGAGCGCAAGTACAACTTCCGCGTCTCGCCCACGGCCAACAAGCTGGAAATCAAGCGCGCCGTCGAGCAGCTGTTTCAGGTGCACGTCACCGGCGTGAACACAATGACCCGCAAGGGCAAAGCCAAGCGCACGCGCTCGTGGCGGCCCGGACGCACACCCGATTGGAAGCGGGCGGTGGTGACGTTGAAGGAGGGCGAGAGCATCCCGCTCGCGTGAGGACATCCCCATGGCCTTGAAAAAAAGCAAACCGTACACCGCCAGCCGCCGGTTCACCGAGCTGCCCGCGTTTGACGAAATCACGAAATCCACCCCGGAGCGCTCGCTGCTGCAACCGAGCAAGCGGGGCAGCGGCCGGAATTCGCAGGGGCGGATCACCGTTCGTCACCGCGGCGGCGGCCACAAGCGCCACTATCGCGTCATTGATTTCCGCCGCGACAAGCGGGACATTCCCGCCGTCGTCGCCGCGATCGAATACGATCCGAACCGGTCCGCGCGCATCGCGCTGCTGCACTATGTGGACGGCGAGAAGCGGTACATGCTCGCGCCGGACGGACTGGCTGTGGGCGCGCGGCTGATGGCCGGCGAGCAGGCCGAGCCGGCCACCGGAAACGCGCTGCCGCTGAGCCGGATTCCGCTCGGGCTTCCGATTCACAACATCGAACTCCAGCCGGGCCGCGGCGGCAAGATCGCCCGTTCGGCGGGGCAGGTGGTGCAACTGATGTCGCGCGAGGGCGGGTTTGCGAACCTGCGGCTGCCGTCGGGCGAAATCCGGAAGATCCGCGAGAATTGCTACGCGACGATCGGCCAGGTGGGCAACCTGGAGCACATGAATGTTTCGCTCGGCAAGGCCGGACGCAAGCGCTGGCTGGGCATTCGCCCGACCGTGCGCGGCGTGGCGATGAACCCGGTGGACCATCCGATGGGCGGCGGCGAAGGCCGGACCTCGGGCGGCGGACCGCCCGTCACCCCGTGGGGACATCCCACGAAGGGATTCAAGACCCGCGGCCGCAAGAAGACCTCGAGCCGGTTCATCATCAAGCGGAGAAAGTAAGCCATGGCACGATCGATCAAGAAGGGCCCGTATGTCGAGCCCAAGCTGCTGAAGAAGGTGGAAGGCCTCAACGCCCGCGGCGACCGCCGGCAGATCAAGACCTGGTCGCGCCGGTCGATGATCCTGCCCGAGTTCGTGGGGCACACCTTTCTCGTGCACAACGGCAAAACATTCGCGCAGGTATACGTGACGGAAAACATGGTCGGGCATCGGCTGGGCGAGTTCTCGCCCACGCGGGTGTTCCGCCGCCATGGCGCCGCCACGGACAAGACGGTGGCATTGAAGTAAACGCAAAGGACGCTGGCGCGGCGCCGGCCGTTGCGGTATACTGCGCGCTTTTGCGCCCAGACCGCGGCCGGAATCGGAGCCGGAGGTTGGAGAGGTATGGACATCACGGCTACATCTAGGTTTATGCGAATCTCGCCCAGCAAGGCGCGAGACCTGGCGCGGTCCATCTCGGGCCAGCCGGTGCCGGCGGCCCTGCAACTCGTTGAATTCAACGAGCGCAAAGCGGCGCGCATGATCGGCAAGACGCTCCATTCGGCGATCGCCAACGCGGAAAACACGCACGGGCAATCGGCGGACGGGTGGCGGGTCAAGTCAGCGGTCGTCAACGACGGGCCCCGCCTGAAGCGGTCCGTTCCCCGGTCGCGCGGTATGGCGCGCCCGATTCTCAAGCGGATGTGCCACATAACGGTGACGATCACCGACGGCGCGAAGTAGGACGAAAGGAGACGGTCTTGGGCCAAAAAGTCAATCCGATCGGGCTGCGAGTAACGGTCAACAAAGACTGGCGCTCGCGCTGGTACGCGACCAAAAAAGACTACGGCGCGCTGGCGCTGGAGGACGACCGCATTCGCGCGGAAGTCAAGAAGCGCCTGAAGGACGCGGCGATTTCCGATGTGCTCATCGAGCGCTATGCGCAGCGCGCGCGAGTCACCATCCTCACGGCGCGGCCGGGCATCGTCATCGGCAAGCGCGGACAGGATGTTGAGCAGCTGAAAGCGGATCTCTCGAAGCGCACCGGCAAGGACATTTACATCGAGATCCGGGAAGTGCGCAACGCGGATCGCAACGCGCAGCTCGTCTCGGAGGCGATCGCCAGCCAGCTGGAGCGCCGGGTTTCGTTCCGGCGGGCGATGAAACGCGCCGCGCAGATGGCCATGGAACTGGGCGCGCAAGGAGTGCGCATCCACCTCGGCGGACGACTGGGCGGCGCGGAACTGGCGCGGCGCGAAGGGCTGCGCGAGGGCAAGGTGCCGCTGCATACCCTCCGCGAGAATATCGAGTATGGATTTTCGGAGGCCCAGACCCTCGCCGGAAAAATCGGTGTCAAGGTCTGGATCTGCCATCCGGTAGAAGAAGCGCCTCGCGCAGGAAAGGAGCGTTCCTATGCCGCTCATGCCTAAGCGGGTTAAACACCGCAAGCAACAGCGGGGCAATCGCTCCGGAAACGCGCAGTCGGGAAATCGCCTTTCGTTCGGCGAGTTCGGTCTGCAGTCGATGGAGCGGGCGTGGATCACCAGCATCCAGATCGAAGCCTGCCGCGTGGCGATCAACCGGTCCATGAAGCGTCGCGGACGCTTGTGGGTCCGGATTTTCCCGGACAAGCCGATTTCCAAGAAACCCCTCGAAACCCGCATGGGCAAGGGCAAGGGCGCCACGGAGCAGTGGGTGGCGGTCGTTCGCCCCGGGGTCATGATGTTTGAGATGGACGGCGTTCCGGAAGCGATCGCCCAGGAGGCGATGCGGCTGGCGGCGTTCAAGCTGCCGATCGCGACGCGATTCGTGACGCGCTCGGGCGCACAGGTCTGAGCAGGGAGCCACGGAGTATGAAGGCGAAAGATGTCAGAG
>JAGOHE010000018.1 GCA_017996315.1 Kiritimatiellia bacterium
GATGTTTACTTATTTTTCTCTCGATTCATTATTGTCGGGGGGGCGCGGCAGTGTCCCCTTATGTCATCGCAACAGCAAGGAGCAAAGAAGATCATGGTGGAATTTGGCGGCAGGATACTCATGGTGGGATTCGGATCCGTGGCGCAATGCACATTGCCGATTTTACTGCGTGAATTGCGGATTTCGCCGAAGCAGATCACAGTCATGGATTTTGAAAACAAGCGCAAAGATCTGGCGCCATACATCGCCCAGGGCGTCCGCTTCGTTCGGGCCCGCATCACCCCTGAAAATCTGGGCGCGCTGTTGGGCAAACATCTCAAGAACGGGGATGTCCTGATTGATCTGGCCTGGAACATTGACTGCTGTGAAATTCTTCAGTGGTGTCACGATCGCGGGGTTTTGTATATCAACACGTCCCTGGAGCTGTGGGATCCATATGCCGGCGCGAAGGACAAACATCCCACGGAGCGGACCCTTTACTTCCGCCACTTGAAGGTTCGTGATTTGAAGGCGCGATGGAAGACACCGGGACCGACGGCGGTGGTGGAGCACGGCGCCAATCCCGGCCTCATCTCCCATTGGACCAAGCGCGGATTACTCGATATCGCCGCGCATGGTCTGGCCCGGAAGAAGTTCAAAGGCCAGGTCCGGGAGCAGATCTGCGATGCGGTCCACACCCGGGCGTTCAACCGTCTCGCCATGAATCTGGGCGTGAAAGTGATCCACGTCAGCGAGCGGGATACACAGGTTTCGGATCGTCCGAAGGAAGTGGGCGAATTCGTGAACACCTGGTCCATTGAAGGATTTCGCGAGGAAGGCATCACCACTTCGGAGATGGGCTGGGGAACGCATGAAAAAACGCTCCCGGACCGGGCCTTCCGGCATTTGCGGGGCCCGAAAAATCAGATCTGCCTCGCGCGCGCGGGGATGAACACCCGGGTGCGCTCGTGGGTGCCGGACTATTCCATTGAGGGCATGGTGGTTCGCCACGGCGAGGCGTTTACGATCACGGATCATCTGACCGTCTGGAAGAATGGACGGCCCGTGTACCGGCCGACGGTGCATTACGCCTATTGCTGTTGCGATGCGGCGCAGGTGTCGCTCCAGGAACTGCGGGCGAACAACTACGAACTTCAATCCAACCTGCGCATCATGACCGACGAAATCACCGGCGGCGCGGATATCCTGGGCGCGCTGATTATGGGACATCCGTTCCAATCCTGGTGGACGGGCAGCCGGCTGAGCATCGAGCAAAGCCGCCGGCTCGTGCCGCATCAGAACGCGACGACGATGCAGGTGGCCTGCTCCGTGGTCGCGGCGGTGTGCTGGATGATGGAGAATTCGGAGGAGGGCGTGAACACTCCGGATGATCTCCCCCACGACTACATCCTCAAGATCGCGGATCCCTATCTGGGGGATAACCTTTCGGTGCCTTCCGACTGGACACCGCTTAAAAACCGGAAGAACGAGTTCGGCAAGTATGCGAAGGAAGATCTGGACCGGCGCGATCCGTGGCAGTTCAAGAACTTCCTGATTCGCGATTAGGCGGCCAGCCCCCATCGAGTCATCATGCTGACCCCCTCTCAACTCAAGCGGCTGGCCCGGGAACATGGAACCCCACTGTTCGTCATTGACCATGACGAGCTTCGGAAGAATCTCGCCCGGTTTCGAAAAGCCTTGCCGAAGGTCCAGCCCTACTATGCCGTCAAGGCCAACGCCCACCCGGAGATTGTCCGCACCCTCTATCGGGCGGGCGCCAGTTTCGATGTGGCGTCATGGCCGGAATTCGAGCTGGTTCATCACAACATCGAATCTTTGCCCCGGCAGGAACGGCAGGATTTTATCTGGGATAAGATCATCTATGCCAATCCGATCAAGGCGGTGGAAACGCTGCGCGCGTTGAATCCGTACAAGCCGCTGGTGACCTACGACAATTTCGCCGAGATCGGCAAAATCAAAAAACATGCGCCGCAGGCCGGACTGGTTCTCCGATTAAAGGTTCCGAACACCGGAGCCATGGTCGAGCTGTCGTCCAAATTCGGCTGTCCCCCGGGCGAAGCGGTGGATCTGATCGAGGCGGCCCATGCGCAGGGGCTGACCGTGGAAGGGCTGAGCTTCCATGTGGGGAGCCAGACCACCAATTTTCAGAACTACACGCAGGCGCTGGAACTGGCGGCGGGGATCTTTCGTGAAGCGCGGCTTCGGGGGTACACGAAAATGAACCAGCTCGACATCGGCGGCGGCTTCCCCGCTCCGTATGACGAGCACGTGCGCCCCTTGCAGGAACTGGCCAAGATTCTCAACAAGGAGATTCCCCGGCTGTTTCCGAAAGATGTGGAAGTCCTCGCCGAGCCCGGACGGTACCTGGTGGCCACCGCCTGCACGCTGGTGGCGGAGGTGATCGGCGTGGCCGACCGCGACGGGAAACGGTGCTATTACATCAACGACGGGGTGTATCACACCTTTTCCGGCGTGATTTTCGATCACTGCAAATATCCGCTGCGTTCATTCAAGCGCGGACCGAAGCAACTCTGCTCGGTCTTCGGGCCCACGTGCGACGCGCTCGATACCATCTCCCTGGCCGAATCGCTGCCCGACCTGCGGCTGGGCGATCTGGTGTATGCGTCCAACATCGGGGCCTACAGCCATGCGTCGTCCACGTATTTCAACGGATTTCCTCCGGCGCGGGTGGCGCATGTGAACCGGGAGGACTAACCCATGGCTTCCGGCTATATCCGGCGAATTCTCCAGGCCCGCATTTACGATCTTGCGGTGGAGACCCGGATTGATGCCCTGCCGCGGATGAGCGCGGCGCTGGGCTGCCGGGTGTGGATGAAACGCGAAGATTTGCAGCCGATCTTCTCGTTCAAGATTCGGGGAGCGTACAACAAGATGCTGCAGCTTTCCGAAGCCGAGCGCGCCGGTGGAGTCATTGCCGCGTCGGCGGGCAACCATGCGCAGGGCGTGGCAATCAGCGCGCAGCATCTGAACGCTCCGGCGACCATTGTCATGCCGGTGACCACGCCCTCCATCAAGGTGGACTCGGTATCCGCCCGGGGCGCGCGGGTGGTGCTGCATGGCGACCGGTTCGACGACGCGCTGGCGCGCGCCCTGCGCATCGCGGAAGAAGAGCATCTGATTTTTCTGCATCCGTATGACGATCCGGATGTGATCGCCGGGCAGGGCACGGTGGGTATGGAAATTGTGCGCCAGCACACGGGACCCCTCGATGCGATTTTTGTGCCCGTGGGCGGCGGCGGTCTGATCGCGGGCGTGGCGGCCTATGTGAAGAATGTGCGCCCGGAGATTCGCATCATCGGCGTGGAGGCGGAGGATTCCGCGTGTCTCAAGGCGGCGATGGAGGCGGGACGGCGCGTACGGTTGTCCCAGGTCGGCATCTTTGCCGATGGCGTGGCGGTGGCGGAAATCGGCCAGGAGCCCTTCCGGATCGCGCGGGAATGCGTGGATGAGGTCATCACCGCGTCGACGGACGAGATTTGCGCGGCCGTCAAAGATGTCTTCGATGACACAAGATCCATTGCCGAACCCGCCGGCGCGCTGTCGCTGGCCGGACTGAAGAAATACGCGATGCGATACCGGAACGAGACCGGGGGCGCCGACCGCCATTTTCTGGCGATTCACAGCGGCGCCAATGTGAATTTCGACCGGTTGCGCTACATTGCCGAACGCACCGAACTGGGCGAAAAGCGAGAGGTGTTGCTGGCGGTCGCCCTGCCGGAAAAACCCGGCGCATTGCGGGCGTTCTGTGAATCGCTCGGCGACCACAACATCACCGGGTTCAATTACCGCTATGCCGGCGCGCGGGAGGCCAACATTCTGGTGGCATTGAGTGTGCGCGCGGGACAGGAAACAGCCGAAAAAGTTACAGCCGGACTGAACCGGCTCGGATTCCGCGTGGACGATTTGAGCGGCAATGAACTGGCCAAGTCGCATGTGATGAGCATGGTCGGCGGGCCGGGAACGGGTGTGGACCATGAGCGGCTGTTCCGTTTCGAGTTTCCAGAGCGACGCGGCGCGCTCAAGCGGTTTCTCGAGCTGATGAATCCGCGCTGGAATATTTCGCTCTTCCACTACCGTCAGCAGGGCGACATCTACGGCCACGTCCTCGTCGGCCTCCAGGTGCCGCCCGATACCGCCGAGGACCTGAAGGTCTTCCTGCGCGAACTGGATTACCCGTACAGCGAGGCCACGGATAATCCGGCCTACATCCGGTTCTTGCGATAGAACGCGACGGTTTTTTTCAAGCCTTCGTCCAGCGTCATCCGGGGACGCCATCCGGTGGCCCGCCAGGTGGCGTTCACCCGAGCCCGTTTCACCTGTTCCAGAGGGCGCGTCGGCGCCGCTCCCCACTGCGGGGACAGATCCGGCCGGACGATGCGGGTCAACCGCAGCACCACGGAGCGCACGGTCGTCAACACGCCGGTGCCCAGGTCAAAGCTTCCGCCTTCGATTCCCGGAGTTTGTCCCAGCGCCATCAGCCCGCGCGCCGCATCGTCCACATAAATCCAATCCACCGGCCGGCGTCCGGCCGACACCTTGGGAGCGACGCCGTCCAGCAGCGAGAGAATGGTATACGGAACGAGCTTGCGCAGATCCCGCTGCCCCGGACCGTAGACCATGAAGAGGCGGGCATGCACCACGGGGAGCGCGTACAAGGCATGGAACATGCGCGCATAGAGGGTCACCGCCGCTTTGGACGCCGCGTAGGGCGAGGACGGCGTCATCGGACCGTGACGCGCCTCCGGTTCTTCCAGCGACCCCGCGAGGATCACGCGGGCGCCGGGCACGCGGGCGGCGGCCAGCATCACGCGCACCGAAGCGCTCAGATTGTCCGTAAATGTGGGCGCAACCAGGTCTATATCCCGCGCGCCCGCGACATGACTGGCCAGATGGAAGATGCAGGTGGGCCGAAGCCGGCGGATGAGACGATCCGCAGCGCCGGGGACGGAAAGATCCGCGCGGTGATATGTCACGCCCGGCTGGGGATGAGCCGGACGCGATCGTCCGAGGCCATGGACATCGGCGCCCGCGTCGTGCAGGAGCGAGCACAACCGGGTACCAATGAAGCCGGTGGCGCCGGTCACCAGCACAGTTCGACCTTTCCATGGGATGGCGCGGCTCATGAGGAGATCAAATCATGTCGGGCCAGCGCCTCGGCGGCATCCCGGATGATGGGGAGCGGCACCCCGGATCGCTCGGACATATCTGCCAGGGTATGTTGCCCATCGGAAAGATTCAGTACCCATAGCAGGGCCAACTGGGAACGCGATCGGTCATTGCATCCGCCCAGCCAATCATAAAGCCCACGGCGTCCGAGCTGAGGTTCACCTTTCGGATACCGGTTCACCGGACGCCATTCCTGTTCCAGAAGATCGCAAATTCGCAGCGTCACCGCGAGGGACTCTCCCAGCGCGTCGGCGGAAACGAAGTCCATGTTATCCGCGGAGGTATGGTACTCCGGGAAGGTGCCGTACATGGACCGCATCAGACATCCCGTCGGAATTTGGAATCCGGGGGAGTTAAACTGGCGCTCGTCATAGCCGTAAGGGCTGAAATCCAGCAGCCGGGCATGGGGAGCGCATGCATTCAACACCTCGGCCGCCGCCCGATCCACCGCGCATGATCCGCTGCGCGTTCGCTTGTAGGTGAATCCGCCGCGATCGCCCAGACATGCCAGGACCAGCCCGTGACGGATGCGCGGCGTGATGTCCTCGTGCTGCGCCAGCCAGGCGATGGAGCCCACCGTTCCCGGCGCAAACAAAAACCGGTACGTGAAGCGTCGGGGCGACCGGGACAACGCCCGGGCCGCCCAGACGGCGACCGCCATGCCGCTCAAATTATCGTTCGCCAGCGAAGGATGGCAGACATGGGCGGAAATCATGACTTCGTCGCTCGTGCGGCCAGGGAGAACGTGTTCCCCGTAGACCAGCGCGCCCGGGGAGAGATCGGCATCAATGCGCACCTCATATATTCCCTCGGGCAGCGTTTCCCGGATCCGGTGAGCCAGACAGAATCCCCAGGTCTCCCCGTAGTAGTTGGTTCGGTACGGAATCCAATCGGGATGCTCTGGAAGGGAATGGAGATGCGTTTGTAGTTCCGCGAGCGGCATGCGCCGGTTCACGGGAACACTGTAGCCGACCACATGCAGGTTGGAGTTCCGGAAATTCACCACCTCGCGCCCGTCCGGCCCGCGGATCCACGCGTCGCGAATGGTCCATTCCCGGGGCGCTTCCCAGTCCAGAATGGGCGTGCCGGTCGGAACTTCGCGGATGTGGAGCGGCGTTTGTTCCGAGATAATCCTCAGCGTCTCCCGAACTCCCGGGCCGGTCAGACTGCGGCAAAGGGGGAAAAGCCGGGCCATCCAATCGCGCATTTCGCGCCCGACGGCGGCCTGATCCGGAAAGGATGGATGCGGATCAGTCATGCGCCTTGAAATCCGGCCATTGCCGGTCGCGGTCGGCGATCACAGAGGGAGGTTCGGGCCATTCAATGGCGAACGCGGGATCGTTCCATCGCACGCCCCGGCCATGGGCCGGATCGTAGCTGCCTTCCATCATGTATTCGACTTCAGAGCCGTCTTCGAGCGTCAGGAACCCGTGCGCGCAGCCCCTGGGGATATATAGTTGAATGCCGTTCTCGGGCGAAAGGAGTTGCGCAACCCATTTCCCGAAGGAGGGAGAGGACGGGCGAAGATCCAGCGCCACGTCGTAAATGCGCCCGCGGGTGCAGCGGATCAACTTGTTCTCCCCCTTGGGTTCGATCTGATAGTGCATGCCGCGCAACGTTCCCCGCCGGGCGTTGAACGACGCGCTGCATTGCTCGGGGACGAACATCAACCCATGCCGCTGAAATTCCTCACGGCAGTAAGTCCGCGCGAAAAAGCCGCGCGCATCCTCCTGACGTTCGGGAAGAATTCTTAGGAATCCATGGATTTCGGCGGTCTGGAACTTCACGCCAGAATCTCCAATCGTGGAATGGGAACGACGAATTGTCCGCCCCACTCGCGGATGAACGCCATTTGTTCCATGACTTCCGCGCGAATGTTCCAGGGGAGAATCAGCACGTACGCAGGTCGGGTCTCGCGGATTTTTTCCGGGGGTACGATGGGCAGATGTGTTCCGGGCAGAAACTTACCTTGTTTGTGCGGGCTTCGATCCGCGACGTATTCCAGAAAATCACCCCGGATGCCGCAGTAATTCAGCAGGGTATTGCCCTTCGCCGCGGCGCCGTACCCCACGACGGATTGTCCGTTTTGCCGCGCGCGAATCAGAAACTCCAGCAGGTCGCGTTTCACTTCCGCCACGCGGGCGTCGAATCCGAGATAATGCTCCAGCCGGCACATCCCCTCCCCCTTCTCCCGAGCCAGCAGCGCGGCCACCGCCGGCGTGACGGGACGAGCGCCGGTATCCGACCGTTGCGCGTATATGCGCAGCGATCCGCCATGCGTGGGGAGTTCCTCCACATCGAACATCGCGAGTCCATGTGCCGCGAAGACGCGATGGACGGTAGTGAACGAGAGATAGGAGAAGTGTTCGTGATAGATCGTGTCGAACTGGCGATGCTCCATCAGCCGCGAGAGATGGGGAAATTCCATGGTCAACGCGCCGTCCGGCTTGAGCGCGCGACGCAGGCCTTCCACGAAGTCGTTGAGGTTGGGAACATGCGCCAGCACATTATTGCCGATCAGCAGATCGGCGGTTTGATGCCGGGCGGCCAGATCATCGGCGGTGGCCGTGCCGAAAAATTGGACGACCGTGGGGATACCCGCCGCCTCTGCCGTCCGCGCCACGTTGGCCGCCGGCTCGATGCCCAGGACGGCAATACCCGCGCGTTTGAAGAACTGGAGCAGATACCCGTCATTGCTGGCCACTTCCATCACGAGGCTCCGGGAATCCAGCCCGAGGCGGGGGATGAGGGCCTCGGCATAGGCCCGGCAATGCGCCAGCCAGGAATCCGACACGGAGGAAAAGTAGGCGTAGTCGCTGAAAATGTTCTCCGGCGATTCGAACTCCGGCAATTGAACCAGGAAGCACTTTTCACAGACGAACACCTTGAGCGGATAGAACGGCTCCATCTTCAGCAGGTCGTCGCCGGACAGGTAGGCGTTGGACAGGGGCGACATGCCCAGATCCGCGAAGGTGTGGGTCAACGGGTGAGAACAAAAGCGGCAGACGGGTTTGCTCATGGTTGTGGGATGTGTTCCTCGAAAAAGCGAATCTGTTGCTCGGTTATCGTGCGCATGTTCTTTCCGGGCGCCCACGCGCGGTACCAGTCGGAAGTCATGCGGAGGGCATCCTCCAGACGCAACACCGGTTTCCAGCCCAGCCGGACCCGGGCCCGGGTATGATCCAGACGCAGGGACTGCGCCTCATGCGGATGAGCGTCCGGGTCGGTTTCGCATCGGGCCCCGTCACCCCACGCGCGGCACATGCGATCCATCACACCCTGAACGCACAGATGATCTTCCTCCGATGGTCCGAAGTTCCATGCGTCGGCGAACGGCGCGCCCTCTTCATACAGACGTTGGGCCAGCATCAGATATCCCCGCAGGCAGTCCAGCACATGCTGCCAGGGGCGGGTGGCCAGCGGATTTCGCAATCGCACAGGCCGGCGGTCTCGAAACGCGCGGACCGCGTCCGGAATCAGGCGGTCCGCCGCCCAGTCTCCGCCGCCGATCACATTGCCCGCCCGGGCCGAGGCGAGGAATGTCGGACCCGCGGAAAAGAACGAACGGCGGTAGGCGGAAGTCACCAGCTCCGCGCACCCTTTGCTGCTGGAATATGGATCGTGTCCGCCCATGGCTTCACCCTCGCGATAGCCCCAGAGCCACTCGCGGTTTTCATAGCATTTATCGCTGGTGACGATGACAACCGCGCGCACGGATGGGGTTTGGCGCACGGCATCCAGCACATGCGCGACACCCATGACGTTGGTTTCATAGGTGGCGGCGGGCTGAAGATACGATTCCCGCACCAAGGATTGAGCGGCGAGGTGCAACACGATATCGGGCTGGATGGTTTGAAACGCCGGCGCCAATTGATCCGGACGGCGGACGTCTGCGGTGATGGAAGTCATGCCTTCCGCCACCCGGGCATCCTCGAATAGATTGGGTGAAGACGGCGGCGCCAGGGAAAGCCCCGCCACCCGGGCGCCCCGCTGCTGGAGCCACAGGGAAAGCCAGCTCCCCTTGAACCCGGTATGACCGGTCAGGAGCACATTTCGGGAGGACCAGAAATTGCTCATCACCATACTTTCCATGGCGCCTTGCCGGAGGCCCACAGGTCTTCAAGGATCATTTTATCCCGCAGATGATCCATGCACTGCCAGAATCCGCGATGTTTATAGGCAACCAATTGTCCGTCGGCGGCCAGTTGTTCCATCGGGGCCGCCTCCCAGAAAGTTTTGTCGTCTGCAATGTAGTCGAGCGCTTTGGGCTGAACGACAAAGAATCCGCCGTTCACCCAGGAGGTTTCGGAACGGGCCTTTTCCCGAAAGTTAACAATTTTGAACTGTTGTTCGTCGAGGGTGAAGGTGCCGAACCGTCCCGGCGGTTGTATGGCGGTCATGGTGACCAAGGCGCCCTTCTGGCGGTGGAACTCCACCAGTTCCCGGATATTCACGTCGCTCAATCCGTCCCCGTAGGTGAAGCAGAATGGCTCGTCGTCCAGATGATGCGCCACACGGCGGAGCCGTCCGCCCGTTCCGCTGGCATCTCCCGTGTCCAGCAGGGTTACGCGCCAGGGTTCGGCTACATGCCCGTGAATTTCCATGCGGTTGTTCTGGATATCGAAGGTGACGTCGGCATTATGCAGGAAGTAATTCGCGAAGTATTCCTTGATCATATGTCCGCGATATCCGCAGCAGATGATGAAATCCCGGACCTCGTAAGCGGAATAGAGTTTCAGGATATGCCAGAGAATCGGCCGCCCGCCGATTTCGATCATCGGCTTCGGCCGCAATCCGGTTTCTTCGCTGAGTCGTGTGCCCAACCCTCCGGCCAGAATCACCGCTTTCATGCTACTCGCCTCCTGCGGGGGAGATTGTACCGCACTCGCGCCGGACGGTCACCGGATCGCTGAGTTCGTCGTTCCACGCCGGAACGGGCCGCAGCGACGCGGCGCGTCCGGCCCGCAATCCCGTCCGGAACGACCGCAGGGACGTCCCGCGGCTTTCGTACCAGGTACGCGCGGCCAGATAGGCCAGCATGACAGGGCCCGCCATCCAGGGGTGCCTCCGGCGGTGGCGTTGGCTGAAAATACCCGCGCTCCGTCCGCAGTTTTCCCAATGGGCCGGACTGCCGGCGCCCGGCCGTGTGACGCGCTCGACCTTGTGCCGGGTCCGCGCTTCCGGAACCAGCCGGATATCAAAGCCGGCGTCCCGCAGGCGCAGGCTGAGGTCGTAGTCTTCAAAGTAGTACACATACGTTGGATCCATGAGCCCGACAGCTTTAAGCGCCTCCGACCGGATCAACACGGTGCACAAGGATGAAAATCCCATGGCGGGCATGGCGCCCGGCGGAACGCTTCGGTTCATCACGATCGCCGGCGGAAATATCCGAAAGCGCGAACCGGCTGACCAGATCACCTCCGGCGCTTCATAATAATTAATGGCAGGCATCAGGATTCCGGCGCGCGGCTCTCGTTCCGCCGCATCCAACAGCCGGCTCAGGGTGTCGGGCTCAACCGCAGTGTCGTTGTTGGCCATGAAAATATAGTCCGCCCCGCCGCGCAAGGCCCGCGCCAATCCGGCGTTGAAACCGCGGGAGACGCCGACATTGATCTCATGCCGGATCACTTCGGCCTCCGGCACGGCATCGAGCACCCGTTGGACTTCTTCTTCCCGGCTGCCATTGTCCACATACAGAAGACGCGGCTGCACGCCCTGGCTGGCCCGCAGGCTGTGCAGGCATTCCACGGTGTCGTCGGCGTGGTTCCAGCCCAGGGTGACGGTCCAGACCCGGGCGGCTCCGGCCCGATGCGCAACGGAAGGAGCGTCCAATGGCATAATTCCTATACGGGGCATGGTGCCAGAGCACCCGGAATTGGTCGAGCGGGATTCGAACCGGGCATGCGCGTTTCACAGGAGGACGGGTCCGGGATTGGTGTATGCGGACGGCATTGGTATGATGCCGCCACGGCGGCGCGTGCGAATGCGCCTGTCCCGCCGGGCGATGAAACCGCCCGGACATATGGAACGCAGTATGGATATGGCATGGATTGGCGCCGCGGCGCTGCTGATTCGCTGGTGGATCATCGGCGTGTGCTGGCGTCGGGCGGGCCTTCCGCGTGACTCCCGCATGCCTTCCGGATGGGAAGGCGCCGGCCGGTTCATGAGCGCCGTGTGGCTGGGCCTCCTGCTCGAAGCGCTGGGCGTCATGGCCCTTCTGTTTTTGGGAATCTACACCGCACGGGCGGAATGGTTGCTCCTGCCGATCCTGATGATGACGGGACTCGCGGCCGGAAAGCGGCCGTGGAATACCATCGTTCCGAGCCGGTCGGAAGGCATGGTGCTGGGCATAGTCCTGCTCGGCTGGATCGCCCTCGCGCGAGCCCCGGATCGCAGCGAATGGATGGTGGGAGGATGGGATCCGGGATTGTATCCCCAGCAGGGCGTTGTGCTCTCCCGGACGGGGACGTGGCGCGCGCCGCCGGATCGGCTGTGGTCCGCGTTGTCGGACGGGGAAATACCGAAGTTCACCCGCCTCGCGTTCGGGGTATATACCGAAGCCTATCCCGGCATTCCGCTCCATCCCGATCGGCGCTCGCTGGAGCCGTTCGCTTTTCCGCTGGCTCCGGTGGTGATGGCCCAATTTTATCGGGCCGGCGGGCTTCCGCTTTTATTCCGCGTGAATGATCTGCTCGGATGGCTGGGCGCCCTCGGACTCGCGACGGCCGCCGCCGCACTCACGAGAAGCCGATACGCCGCATGGGCGGCCGGGCTTGCGCTGATGACCCATGCGATCTGGACCTACCACATGCATCTTCCAACCTCGGAAGTGCTGCAGGTGCTGATGCTGTCTGCCGTGGCCCTGGGATACTCCTTGCCGGTGCGTTCCCGCTCCGTGAACGTATGGATATCGGCATTTCTGCTGGCGGCCAGTCTCAACCGCATATCCTTTTTCCCGTTTGGCGCCGCGCTTCTCCTGGCCGATGCCCTGCGCCGGCCGGCGGCCCGGGGACGCGCGTGGTGGGGCGTCGCCCTGGCGGCGGGAGTATTGCTGGATATATACGCCGTTCCCATCACGGTTGCGCGCATGGGGCGCGACTTGAACGGACTGTGGATAGCCGGAGGAATTGCGCTGTGTATGACGGGCCTGGTCGCGGGCGCTCTCCGCCGGAGACCATCATTCCGGACACTTGGCCGGCGGATGGTGGAACGAGGAATTCCGGCGGCGGTTGTGGCGATGGCGGCGGGATGCGCAGCGATTGCGCGGTGGCATCCCCGGATTTCGGGCGAACTGGGCTTTGCCGGATGGACGGCCGATGTGTTTTGGAGTTACGCGGGAGGAGCGTTCATCGCCCTCGCGATTCTGGGGCTGCTGGCGGCGCCGCGCAAGCCTTCGGGAAGTGCGTTGCGATTATGGATTCTTTTTCTGTTCGTTTCCGCCGCCGCCACGCTGCTTCGGCCGACGGTGGGAGGGTTGGCCCCCTGGGCATTGCGCCGTCAGGTGGAATTCATGCTGCCGTTGCTGGCGCTGGGCGTTGCGCAATTGGCGTTGTGGATGGATACCCGGTTGTCCGGATTCTGGCGCAGATGCATGATTCCCCTGCTGTTGTGCGCGGGCGCGGCGGGACAGGCGCCCCGGGCATGGGCCGCGTGGAGGGCGACGGAATTTATCGGATTGGACCGTATATTCCGCGAACTGACTCCGCGCATTTCCCCTTCCGACATCGTTATTGCCGACCATTTTCGCTGGGCCGCGCCCTTGCGAAGAATCTATGACCGCGATGTGCTGAACGGCGAAGTTTGGTGCGTCCGCGGAGAAGAGCGCGAGGACGATTTCGAGTACGCCGTGGCCCGGCTGGAGCGCATGGCCCGCGAACGCGGGGGCCGGCTGCTCTTCCTGACCTCCACGCCCCGGCGGCTGGAGGTGTTTCCGCCCCGGCTTCCGCCATTGACGGCGGAGGGGGAATCTCTGGAGTGGACCTCGCGGGAAGTGATTCATCACAAGAACGCGCGAACGTTCAAGATGGAATCAAAACGCAAAGAATTTCGCTTATATGCCATGGCGCCGTCTCCCGCCTCTCCGGAGACCGCCCCGCGACCGGCTCCGACACCAGCCGAGGGTCCATGATTGATTGGCTGCGGTGGATATGGTACGAAGGAGCGCCATGAGGCTTATTGTTCAGATCCCCGCGCTCAACGAGGATCGCACGATTGCGGACGTGATCCGTTCCATTCCGGCGACGATTCCCGGAGTGGATGAGATCCGGGTGCTGGTGGTGGACGACGGATCCACCGATCGCACCAGCGAATTGGCCCGCGCCGCGGGGGCGGAAGTGATTCGTCATCCGGAACGGCAGGGCGTGGGCGCGGCGTTCCGCACCGGGATCAATCGGGCGATGGACCTGTGCGCGGATGTGGTGGTGACGATTGACGCGGATGGACAGTTCAACCCCGCCGACATACCCGAGGTCATCCGACCGATTGTGGAAAACCGCGCGGACTTCGTCACGGCCTCGCGATTCATGGATCCCGCCCGGGCGCCGCGCATGCCCAAAGCCAAACGCTGGGGCAACGATTTCATCGCCCGATGGATCAGCGGGCTCGTGAACCAGAAGTTTTATGACGTGTCGTGCGGCTTCCGGGCGTATAACCGGAATGCCTTTCTGCGCCTTGTGTTGCTGGGCGATTTCACATACACCCACGAAACTTTTTTGAGCCTGGCGTTCGCTCGCGTCCGAATCTGCGAGGTTCCGATGCTGGTCCGCGGAGTTCGCGAGCACGGAACATCCCGCATCGCGAGCAATCTATTCCGATATGGAGCCCGAACGGCGACGATAATTCTGAAGACCTACCGGGACTATCAGCCCCTGCGGTTTTTCGGTTGGATCGCCACGGTGTGTCTGGTCCCCGCTCTGGGATTGGGCGCCTTCCTGTTGTGGTGGTGGGCCACCACGGGCGGTTTTTCCCCGCATAAATGGGCGGGCTTTGCGTCGGCCACTCTGTTGGGACTGGCCATGGCAACATTTCTGGTGGGGGTTGTGGCGGAAATGCTCGATCGCTTGAGGATTGCCCAGGATGAACTGGTCTTTCGGGTGCGACGGCTGGAAATGAAAGAATCCGGCGTGGAAAGCCGCGATGCAACCACCGCGTCCTGAACCGACCTCCGGCGGCGGACGGGCCGCGGAAGACGGGGGCGCGGGCGTATGAACGCCGACGAAACGACGCGCGTGCTCGTGCTGTCCTACTGGAACCTGAATTCTCCCGCCTTCGGCGGCGGCACCCGAATCATGGCGCTGCTCCGGTCGTTGGGACCGCGCGCCGTTCTCTGCCAACCCGCGCCGCGTCATCCGGACGTGGAAAGCCGGACCTATGCGATCGATCTGGGTCGCCGCAAACGCGCCGGCATCAACTGGGGCATGTTCAATGGATTCCTGCCATTCAATCGCCGAACCATACGGCGGGCGATCCGGGAAATTCGCCCCGCGGTGATCGTCCACACGTCCATGTGGACGCACGCCGTCACCCGGGGCATGCGCGGGCTGCCGCCCATGATGCTGGATGCGCACGACGTGAACGCGGTGGCCATTGCGGAGCGGTATGGCCCGTGGCATGGAGCCACACGGCTGGTGCGGCGGTGGGAGAGCCGGACCGTGCGCGACATGACGCATGTTTTCGCGTGCTCCTCCCGGGACCGCGAAGACTTCATTCGCATGTACGGCGTGTCCGCTTCGTCCGTGAGCGTGGTGCCCAACGGCGTGGAGATTGAAACCGGCGCCGTCGCGGTTCCGGCGTTGCCCGCGAGGGCGGAGCAGGCGGTGGGCGGTCGGCATCCCCTGCTCTTCATGGGGAAGCTGGATTATCAGCCCAACCGGGAAGCCCTGGATTTTTTGAGTCGCCGGCTGATGCCGGAACTGGAAGCCGCCGCTCCGGGTGTATTCTGCCTGCTCGTTGTGGGGGGGCCGGTGCCGGAGGGCGAGTTTCATCCCGCCATCATTTTTTCCGGCCGAGTGCCGTCGGTCGCGCCATGGCTTGCCCGCGCGGAGATCTGCCTGGCGCCGATCTTTTCCGGATCGGGCACGCGCTTGAAAATTCTTGAGTACATGGCCGCCCGAAAACCGGTGATAGCCACGCCCAAAGGCGCGGAGGGCATCGAAGCGACGCCCGGGCGCGATCTGCTGCTGGCGGAGCAGGACCGGTTTGCGGAAGGCGTGCTCCGCCTCCATGGGGATCCGGACCTGGCCCGTCGTGTGGCCGATGCGGGCCGTGCGCTCGTCGCGCTCCGATACTCCTGGGACGCCAGCCGCGAGTTATGGATGCGGGTGATCGGCCCCGGACGGAATGCCTCCGCGGCGGGACAGCGCTGACAGCGCCTGTTCGTATTGGGGCACCACGGTGTCCCACGAAAACAGCCGGCGGGCGCGCGCCCCGGCGGCCTCGCCCATGCGGATCCGCCGGGGCTCGTCGCTCAACAAACCGGCAATCGCTTCAATCATGGCCGGGTAATCGCCGGGAGGAACCAAAATTCCGGATACGCCATCTTCCACCGCATCGATGATGCCCCCGCAGCGCGAGGCCACGATGGGCATGCCGGCCAGCGCGGCTTCCGAAAAAACAATGCCGAAACCTTCCGTATCTCCGGGAGTTTCAATGACCGGCAGAATAAAGAGCTGGGCGGCGTAGTACCATTGCAGCAATCGGTCGTCGGGAACCTTTCCGGGCAACATCACGTTGCGGCCCAGATTCCGGGCGGCCACCGCCTGCTCGATCTGGCCCCGGACGCTCTCACCCCCGCGATGAATCAGCGACGCGCCGGCGTCTTCCCCGATGAGGACGAGCAGAATATCCGGAAACCGTCGGGCCAATTCGGGCATCGCGTGTTCCACAAAAGGCCGCACGCCCTTGCGGGGAATCAGGCGGCCAACGGAAAGCAGTACCCGCCGCCCTTCGACCATCCGCGCCACTTCGGGGTCGCGCGGGGATGGCGGAGCGCGGAAGGCATCGGTGTTCACTCCGGGGGGGATAATGACCATTCGTCCGGCATCCGCTCCGGCGGCTTCAAGCAGCGTGGCGGTGTGCGTACTAATGGGCAGAAGCAAGTCCGCCCGCCTGAAAAGGAAGCGCACCACCCGCTGGTAGAGCCCTCCGCCATGCACCACATCGCTGCCGTACGAAATCATCGCCCAGGGTCGTCGAAAGAGACGGGAGAGCAGCCATCCGGCGGGAGCGCTGACCACGCTGCCGCAGAGAATCACATCCGGCCGCCGCTGCGCGCATTGTCGGAATCCCCGCAGCAGGGAATAGGCCACAAAGCCCGCCAGCCCGCGGATCGGACAACGGTGTACGCAGGAATCCGCATGGCCGGACATCGTTGCGTGGGAGGTAACCACGTCCAACGCGTGACCCCGCGCGCGAAGTCCGGACCAGAGGTTCGAAACCAGATATTCGATGCCCCCGACATTCGGGGGAAAATTCCATGTCAGAAACAGGAGTCGCATGGCGGGGAAGTGTAGCCGATTCGTGGCGCCAAAAGAAGGAATACGGAACTCACGGAGCAGCGCCGCGTTCGATCAGGTCATAGCCCACACGGAGTTCGGTGATGGCCGCGCGAACGGGCTGTGAAATGCGGATTTCCAGGGGAATAAAATCGGCGGACGAAGATTCGACCGGCGGCAGGTCACCCGAAACGGCCACAGGTATGACGGAACGATGGGATGGCCAGACGACCTCCATGGATTGTCTAAGCCCGGGGGATGCGATGCGAATCATCGTCTCTGCGCTGTCCGGCGCAGAAGAGGAAGACGCTACGGACCGGCGAAGAAGAAACAGAATACACGACCAGCTCCGCACCGGTGCGCCCGAGGGCGCGGGAATATGAAGCCGGATAGACTCCTCAAAAGCGGCGGCCCATTTGGATCCCGGCTCCGGCGATGATGTGCCGTCCACCCAGACATCGCACGACAACGAACGCCGGTCTGTGAGAGAAAACCGCATGGAACGACTCGGATCTTGCGCAGCGATATTCATCGAAGCGGACAACTGATGATCGGGATCGGTAATGCGTATCCGTAGACGCTCGGTTTCGGAAGCGACGGCGGCCGGAATCGCGATTGGAATCCAGCCGGCGGCATGGACGGATTCCACCCATTCTGCGCCGGAAGGGGTTGAAAAATGAATATTCACTGGCGTTGTTGAAGTCCGGTGTCCAAAATCGAACCATAAAATCCGTGTGGAGGCCGGAAGAAGGAGCTCTCTCTTCACCTCGTCTCGCTGTTTGGGCCGCCAGAGCGCGAGCCCGTAGTTCGCACGTCCCAGGGAGAATTGTTGCGGAGCGAACTTTGATGGCGAAAATTCAGCGTAGTATGATCCATACCGGGCCGGATCCGCGCCATGGGTTTGGGATATATCCCGTGCATCCCGGTTCAAGGGCCACACGTACGAAACGGGCCGTCCGCAGGCCAGCTCCTCGGGGACTTCATTCGGAACGAGGAGCCGCTGAGAGGTGAAATTCTCCAACACTTCAGCAACCCGACGGCTGGTTTCATGAACGACCGCCCCCTGGGTTGGCAGCGCTTGGAACAGATGTTGGATCCGCCGAACGTCGCGCCATCCCACACGGGCGCCCCACGGCTGTACGCCGGCTATCGTCCAAGCCAGCCCAATGGCGGCGGTTGTCCATGCGGCTCGCGATACGAATCGCAATCGCGCAGGGGAACGGATCATACGCAGGCCGGTGTGAATCGCGTCGAATAAACCCCAGGCCGACAGGGGCGACACAAAGAACAATGTCATCAGGAAGTAGCGGCGATGAGGCGTATATCCGGCATGGAAAAGAAGAAACAGCACTGCGGGTGTCGCAAACGACCAAAGCAGTTCCGGCTTGCGTCGCGCGCGCACAGCGCTCCAAACCAGCCCCAACAAACCGACCCAGCCAAGCTCTCCGGGAATCCATCCGGCGGTTTCTCCAAGACGGGCAAGATATCGCGCCCCGAACGCACCCGCGGTCAGCGACTTCCACCACAAATGCATTTGCAGGTTTGGAGACAAGCGGCCGCTCAGGAGCAGAAGGAGGGCCCCCGCAGCCGACACCAGCGGAAGCGTCAGCAGACCCCAGATTGGGCGGGCGGAGCCGCGACCACGTCGGGTGGCCACCATTGAGACCAGCGTGGGTCCGACAAAGGCGAGCAGCATCGGTTCGCGAATTCCAATGGTCAACAAGACCAACGCGCCGGCTAACAGTCCGAGACCGAAGGAAGCGCGCTGAACCGCGCGCAGCCAGACCAGCAGTCCGGCGACCGCCATGGCCAGCGCCATGGTCTCCCGAAACGGCAGCAACAAGAAGTGTATGTTCAGCGGATAGCCGCCGATGAGAAATATCGGAATGAGAACGCCCATCCAGCACACGGCCAGGGGCCGCTCTTCACGAAAGACGCATGTTGCCCAACGGGCCGTGATAACCATCAGCGCCACCCACAACACAGGGTGAACGACATACACAGCCAGCGGACCTGCCAACCCCACAATCGCAGTCACCCATAATGGAAACACCGGAGCCAGAAAGTCGACGATTTCAACGAGGCTTTGAAGGGAGAAGCCGGATTCCAGCACCCGCTTGGCTAGCCGGATATACGTCGCGGGATCTTCTCCGGTCGCAAACGTACCCATGCGGGCCCAACATGCTCCGGCCACTGCCATGGCGATCAGCGCCACGCAGGCCATTTGCCGCCGGGCCGCCATATGTTCCGCGGTTTTCCCGGCCGGATGTGAGTGAGTTCCCAAGAAAATACGCATGAGGGCAACCGCCCATGCCTCCGCGCCGGCGGGCCTGAAGCCGAAGCCGCCGGCTGCCTCGGAATGGAGCATGGACAGAATAACACAGGATGGACCGGGAATGAATCTGCGGCGAGTGAAGCAGCAGTACAATGTAGGCGATAGGAAATGGAAATATCGCGCGACAGCTTCTGTGTCCCACATGAGTCTTCTGTCCATTAGAAGACATGGAACGGCTGGCGCACCGACGTGACGTCTATATCCCCAGGTCCCATGCCAGACGCTGGCGGCGATTATTCTGCATCGCGCACGGTGGGAATCAAACCCCGCCCCCCCTCGCCCTTTTCAGATCAGTCGGACTGGAGTAGCCTTTCGTCATGAACGGACAACAAAAGGCGTCGATGTCTTCCGGGCAGAGGCCCTTTGCGGCGGTGATCGTTCCGGTCTTCAATGAGCACGAACAGGTGGGCCAAACTGTTCAGTCCATCCTGGATGTCCGCGGGGAAAAGCCGTGGGAAATTATCGTCGTGAACGACGGGTCCACAGATCGTACAGCGGACGCGTTGAAACCATTCGAAGGACGGATTCGGACCATCACCCATCCCTCCAACTACGGATATGGCGCCGCGCTTAAATCCGGCATCCATGCCACACGGGCAGAAAACGTGATTTTCATCGACTCCGACGGACAGCACGATCCGGCCTACATCCCCCAATTCGTTGAGCGGTTGCAAGCGCATGAATTTGTCATCGGCACGCGGCGCAACGAACAGGGCGTTCCTTTCATCCGGCGTCCGGGGAAGATGATCCTCAAACTGGTGGTCAGTTTTTTGGTGGGCCAGCGGGTGTCGGATGTGAACTATGGATTCCGCGGCGGGCGGCGTCGCTTGTATTTGCGCATGCTGGATCTCCTGCCGGACGGATTTTCGTTCTCCACGACGTCGCTGGTCTATGTGCTGAAGAGCCGCTTTTCCATGGCCTATTTGGAGGTGCCCACCTATCAGCGGAAAGGGATCAGCACGGTGCGCATTGTGCGCGACGGCGTGAATACCCTCATGCTGGCCCTGCGGCTGATCATGCTATTTGATCCCATGCGCGCGTTCGCCTATCCCTCGCTGGGGTTGATCGCGATCGGCATCCTGTATCAA
>JAGOHE010000019.1 GCA_017996315.1 Kiritimatiellia bacterium
CCCTGATAGACATCGGCACCGGCAGCGGAATTCTCGCCATCGCCGCCGCGCGCCTCGGTGTGCCGCGCGTCACCGCCACCGAGAATGATCCCCAGGCGCTGGACCAGGCCCGGAAGAATGCGCGGCTCAATCGCGTATCGCGGAACATTCGCTTTCTGGAGGCGGACATTACGCGGGATCCTCCGCTGCCGGCGCACGAAATGGTGGTGGCCAACCTGTACGGCCTGCTGCTGGCGACCCACGCGGAGCGCATCGCCGCGGCGGCCCGGAACATGATCGTCCTCAGCGGCATCCGTGAAATGGAAGCCGACTCGGTCGCCGCCGCCTTTGCCGCGCTGGGCTGGTTCGAAGTCGAACGCGATGGCGACGGTGAATGGTGCGGCCTGCGTCTGGAACGGGAAGAACGAGGGGCCGAGTATTGCGCGGAAGAGGGCAACAATGTCCGCGGGCGCGCAGGGCGGACCGAGCCCGAATCGCGCCCGGCGGCGCGCCCGAAAAACAGTCGCGCGCGAAGCCGAGGAAAACCCAGGCGAACCTCATAGCTCCGGAATTCGAACGGCCCGCTGATTTTCCTCCGCATTTTCCATCCAACCCTTGGATGGAATGCCCTCTGTTTCATCCAATCCTTGGATGGGAATTTCTGGGGGTCCTCCTCAGAATCACGGCGTCTTTATCACCGCCTCCAGCCGCATTCCCTTGCGCGCCGTTCCGCTGAGAATGGAGGCCCGGGAGGCGTTTGACCGGACTTCGGTGATGCGTACGCGGCCCGTCACCGCGCCGGGCAGCATTTCGATCACATCGCCTGTGATGGGATCCCGCACCGGGCGGCCCGCTTCGCGAGCGAGAAACTCATCGCCCACCGACAGATCCACATTCGCGCCGCCATTGATGACGACGCCGTTATCGAGAGTCTCGGCCACGTACGGCCGCCAGTACTCCCGCGGGATGGTCTTCATCAGCTTTCGGACGGCTTGTTCGATCGCCCGCTCGGTTGCCGTGCCCAGCGGAGTGCGGAAAAAAGCGTCCCCGCCGAAACTGAGATCCTTGTAATTCGCGGCCGCGCGGAGGAAGGTCGAGCGCGCCGTCGCGTGGGTCTGGACAGAGCCGATGATCTCGCCCGTTTCCACGTCGGATACCTTCACATTGATCGCCACGCGCGCGGCCGAGCCGCCGAACCACGCACGGGCCTTGGGGCCGGAGAACCAGCCGCCGTGGTCGCCGGTGACCGTGAAATCGGTGATCACCCCGCGCAGCAGATATTGCGCGTTCCGCAGCCGCCCGCGGTCCGCGCGCCCCTCGCTGCGGAACAGCTCCGAGCCTTGCCGCGCGATTTCGCCCACGATATCGCCGATATTTCGCCGCTCGAGCACCACGAATCTCCGGGTGTCCAGAAGTTCGGTGCTGAGCACATCGGCGAACCCGTGCCCGAGGTTCCACTGGCCTGAAAAACTCGCGCGATTTTCGAATTCCGTCACCGCGACCACCGGCTTGATCACCCGCCGGTTGCTCGCGGGGGGCGTCTGCGGCTGGCGCGGTTCGTAGGTCCGGGTTGTCGCGCACCCGGTCATGGCGAGCAGCACAAGGCCGCTCCAAGTCATCCGGCGTATCCAAACATTCAAGGCGTTCTCCTCAAACAATACGAACCGAGGAATCTTCAAACGCGCAGTTCAATCTGCCATGCCGCCCGCGGTATGGCCAGACTATTTGGCGGGACGCGCCGCGCGCGCGCCCGGGGGCGGTCGCGAGAATTCGCATGGCCCGGCGCGGACGCTGAGTTTCATGGTCTCATCGGAACGCGCATTGACCGCGGACCCGCCTTGCGTGGACAATCCGGGCATGCACCGTCATGTCGTCGAAGGGGATGTATGACCACCCCGGTCTCTTCGATCCTCCTGCTGTCCGGGCGCGAAGCGCTCGGTCCGGTGGATTTTGCCGCGCGGTTCGCGCGCCCCGGCCAGCCGATGGAGGTGGACATGGGCTGCGGCAAGGGACGGTTTCTGCTGGCCCGGGCGGCGGCTCATCCGGAGGTGAACTTCCTCGGCGTGGATCGGCTGCTCGGCCGACTGCGGAAAATTGACCGCAAGGCGCAACGGATGGGCTTGACCAATATCCGCCTGCTGCGATTCGACGCGTACTACGCGGCCACGTATCTCATTCCGGCCGGGTCGGTGCGCGCCTATTATGTTTTTTTCCCCGATCCGTGGCCGAAGGTGCGGCATCACCGGCACCGCCTGTTCAACGAACCGTTCATGGATGCGCTCGCGCGGACGCTGGTTTCGGGGGGCTTCGTGCATGCGGCCACGGATCATATGCCGTATTTTCACGAGATCGCGCGCATCCTGACGTCCGACGCCCGCTTCGCGCTGGAACCCGCGTTGCGGCCGTCCGACGATGAGCGCACGGATTTCGAGCGGTTGTTCCGGGGCGCGCGCGCGATCGGCCGTTGCTCGGTCCGGCTTCGATGAACTCTTCGCGCGGGGGCGCCCGGCGAAAGGAACGCGACGATGAAGGAGAACACGTTATCCCCGATCCGGCGTTGCGTTGTGGCCTTTGATTCCTGGAAAGGCACGATGTCGGCGGACGAAGCTTGCGCGGTGTTCTCCCGCGCCGCGGCCGAGGCGAAGCCGGGCTTGCGGTTTGAATCGTGTCCGATGGCGGACGGGGGCGAGGGTACGGCCGCCGTGCTGCAGTCGGCGCTCGGGGGCGAGTGGCGTCGCGAGCGGGTCCGCGGCCCGATGCCCGGACAACACGTTGAAGCGCGCTGGCTGTGGCAGTCCGATGCGCGGCGCGCCGTGGTGGAAATGGCGCAAGCGGCCGGCTTGACGCTGGCGCCGGAGGGCGGGCGCGATCCCGGCCGCGCCACGACGTACGGGGTGGGGGAACTGATCCGGGCTGCCGCGGGCGCGGGCGCGCGGGAACTGGTGATCACCCTTGGCGGCAGCGCGACAGTGGATGGCGGCGCGGGCATGGCGCAGGCGCTTGGATTCCGGCTGAGGGACGCGCGAGGCGGCGACCTGTCCCCCGGCGGCGCCGCATTGGCCGATCTCGATCGAATCGAACGGCCGGACGACGATCCGTTGCGCGGCATCCGGATTCTCGCGTGGAGCGATGTGACGCATCCGCTGTTGGGCGTCGCTGGCGCGGCCCCCGTATTTGGCCCGCAGAAAGGGGCGTCCCCTGACCAAGTGCGGACGCTGGAGCGGGGTCTCGAACGGCTGGCGTTCTGTCTGGGGCGGGATTTGGGACGCGATGTCGGCGCGGTGCCCGGCGGAGGAGCGGCGGGCGGGCTGGGTGCGGGTATCGCAGGATTTCTTGGTGGAACATTGGAATCGGGCATCGCCGGTGTACTCAGGGCCACGCGTTTGGCCGAGCGGGTGAACGGCGCCGAATGGGTGGTCACCGGCGAAGGCCGGTTCGACGCCACCTCGCTGCGCGGAAAAGTGGTGGGCGGAGTGCTGGAGGTCGCGCGCGCCGCGGGTGCGCGGGTGGCGATCGTCGCGGGCGAGTGTCGGGTCGCGGAGCCGGACTGGCGATCGGCCGGAGGGTGCGCTGTCTATGCGACGCGCCCGCCGGACCTGCCGCTCGAGGAGGCGTTGCGACACGCGCCGGAATTGCTCGCGGCCGCCGCACATCGGTTTGCCCGCGAGGCAGGCGGAACGGCCGGTCCCCCGGCGTGTTGAACCGGGACGCGGGTTCGCGACCGCGGCGATGAGATTCGGCCCGGCGCGGTCTTGTGCGTGTATCCAGCCCCGTCTATGGTGGGGGGGGGAGGAATGAGCGGCATCGGGCCTTTTCGATCGTGATCGAGCGGCGGGCCCGGATATTTGGTACCATGGTCCCATGAGTACTCCGTCGAAATGGACGGTGCGTCACATCCGGTCGCTCAAAGGCGGGCGGTTCGCGTGTGTGACGGCCTATGACACCACCACGGCGCGATGGGCGGAGGAGGCCGGCATTCCGCTCGTACTCGTCGGCGATTCGCTGGCGATGACGTCGCTCGGCTATTCGTCCACCCTGCCGGTCACGCTCGAACAGATGCTGCATCATGCCGCGGCAGTCAGCCGCGGAGCGCCCCGCGCCTTCCGGGTGGGCGACATGCCGTTCTTGAGCTACCAGGGAACCGCGGACGAGGCGGTGGTGGCTGCGGGGCGTTTTCTCAAGGAAGGCGGAATGGACGCGGTGAAACTCGAAGGCGGCGCGCATCGGGCCGCGTTGATCGAGCGCATGGTGACCGAAGGAATTCCCGTGATGGCGCATATCGGCCTGCTGCCTCAGCGGGTGAACGCGATGGGCGGGTACCGGGTACAGGGACGGACGGACGACGAAGCCCGGCGACTGATGGAAGACGCGCGCGCCGTGTCCGACGCCGGGGCGTTCTCAGTGGTTTTGGAAGGCATCCCCTCTTCCCTGGCGGGAACGATCACGGCCGCGATACCGGTGCCCACCATCGGGATTGGGGCCGGTCCCCGGTGTGACGGACAGATTTTGGTGATCCACGATCTGCTGGGCATGGGCGGCGGGCCGGCGCCGAAATTTGTGAAGACCTATGCGAAATTGGGCGCGAGCGCCACAACGGCGCTCCGCCGCTATGCCGCGGAAGTCTCGCGGGGCGCATTCCCCGGCCGCGCGCACCAGTATCATTGAGGACCTATGCGGATCATCCGTTCCGTTTCCGAAATGGCCGAGACCGCCCGGGCGGATCGAAGCGCGGGCGTGCGCATCGGGCTCGTGCCGACGATGGGATATCTGCACGACGGACATCTTGCGCTGGTCGCGGCCCTGCGGCCGCGGGTGGATCGGCTGGTCGTCAGCATTTTCGTCAATCCCACGCAGTTCGGCCCTTCCGAGGATTTCAGCCGCTATCCCCGCGATCTGGAGCGCGATGAGGAACTCTGCCGGACCGCGGGGGTGGACGCGATTTTTCATCCCTCGGCGGCCGACATGTATGCGCCGGACGCCTCGATTCGGATCGAGGAATCGGCCCTTTCGACGCGCCTGTGCGGCGCGTCTCGCCCCGGCCATTTCAGCGGAGTGTGCACGGTGGTGGCCAAGCTGTTCCACATTGTCCAGCCGCAGATCGCCGCGTTCGGGGAGAAGGATGCCCAGCAGTTGCGCGTGATCCGGCGCATGACGCGCGACTTGAACATGCCCGTGGAAATTCTGCCCGTGCCCACCGTGCGCGAGCCCGACGGGCTGGCGATGAGCTCCCGGAACATCCTGCTTACCGCCGAAGCGCGCGCACAGGCTGTCTGCCTCAAACGCGCGCTGGATGCCGCCGCGCGCCGGTGCGCGGAGGGTGAACGCGGCGTCGCCGAGCTCCGGAAGGCTATGGCGGAGGAAGTCGCCCGGAGTCCGCTGGCCCGGATCGACTATATTGAAATTCTGGACGACGAGACGCTGACGGGGATTGAACTCCTCGAGCGGCCCGCGCTCGCGGCCCTCGCGGTTCGCTTCGGAACCACCCGGCTGATCGACAACATCATCCTCACACCATAAACCGCCGGCGTTCGCTCGGAACATCCGGAAGGTTTTCGTGGATAATTATCTGGCATGACGGGATCAATTGAGTACGATGAACAGCGTGAGACAAAGGCCATGAATGCGTCATCGGAAGATATGGAGAGTTTCAATCCCACATGGCTGACGGAAAGTTGCGGGGATGATCAGGCGGCCATTCGCGAACTGATCGGCTTGTTTGTCACGCAGGCCACCGGGCTGTGGTCCGAGCTCACGGGCGCGGTGGCGGGCTCCGACTGGAGCACGGCGGCCCGGTTGGCACATAAAATGGCCGGTTCCTGCGGGGCCTGCGGCCTTCCGGCGCTGGGGTACGCGCTTCGGGATTTTGAAAAAGCCGTGGCGGACGATGCCGCCCTGGCGACGGAGCGCTGGCCTGAGGTGCGCCGGCAGGTGGCCCGGGCGGCAAACGAATTGAACCAACGATTCGAAGCGGGCTGGAATCCCGAGACCGGGGGGAGCGGGGGAGGATGAAGAAAATTCTGGTCGTCGACGACGATGCCTTCACCGCCCACGTTTTTCGCGCCCGTCTTCAGCGCGAAGGATATGACGTCACCCTGGCCTCCACTGGCGAGGACGCGGTTGCGGCGATCCAGCGCCAGCCGCCGCATCTGGTGCTGCTCGATCTTCTCCTTCCGGGCATGAGCGGGATGGATGTGCTGGGATGGATTCGTCAGCGTCCCGAGACGCGAACGCTGCCCGTGGTGGTGTTCACCAACTGCTATCGCCCGGATGTGGAGGAATCCGCCCTGCAAGCGGGGGCGACCAATTTGCAGCACAAAGGGACCTGCCCCCCCCATCAAATGCTCGAAATCGTCCGCGGGGCGCTATCCGCCGCGGAGGCGAATCAGCCGGGCTCGAAATCGTCCGCCGAAGAGACCGACCTGTCCGCGGCCTCGCTGAGCCGCCAGTTCCAGGCACAGGTGAGCGGCTGGTTGGATCGGATCCGATCCGCGGGGCTGTTGTTGACCTCGGGAAATGCGGAGGAATCCGTTCCGGGGCTTCGCGGGATGCAGCAGGTCATGCGGGGGATCACCGGCGCCGCGGCGGTCGTGGGACGACAGGGAACCGCGCGTCTGTCGGCGGCGTTGGACGCCTACTGTTCGGTGCTGGAGACGGCGGCGGCTCCGTTGGGCCCGGAACAGTTGAAGACGCTGGATTCCGCGCTGGACGCCATCGAGGCGAGATTGACCGTCCGCACCGCGCCGGCGGTTTATTCGGGGCGTCCGTCCGGTTCGCCCCTGGCGCTCGTCGTGGACTCCAACGACATCTCCCGACGGCTGACTCGCGCGTCGCTGGAACGCTTCGGGTTTTCCGTCATCACCGTCCCGGATCCGGTGCATGCCCGGGCGTTGTGCGCGGACAACACCTTTGCGCTGATGGTGCTGGATGCCGCGCTTCCGTCCGTGGCCGGCTTGGATCTGTTTCAGAATCTCACCTCGCTTTCCTCGTCCGCCCCCGCGCCGGGGTTGTTCGTCACTGACCTCGCCCCGGATCATCCCGCCGTCAAGGAAATCGAAAAGGCCGGTCTGGACATAATTTTCAAGCCGTGTCCCCCCGAGGAATTGGGGCTCAAAGCCTGCATGGCCGTCGCCTCGGAACCCTGAGGTCCGGCTATTTATCCAGCGCGCCATCACCCAGGAGAACCGGGATCACCCATGAAACCAGATGCTGTGCATGATGTACTCTTCGACGAAGCGCAGATTGCGGGCCGCGTACGCGTATTGGCGCAGGAGATCGCCGCCGTATCGCAGGGGCCGGAACCGCTGACGCTGGTGGGCGTCCTGCGCGGGAGTTTCATTTTTCTTGCGGATCTCGTGCGCGCGTTGCATCGGCAGGGGGTCCGTGCCCGGGTGGATTTTATGGTGCTGGAAAGCTATGGCTCCGGTTCGAGTTCGAGCGGAAACGTCCGGCTCAACAAGGATATCTCGCTGGATGTTCGTGGACAGGATGTGCTGCTGGTGGACGACATTCTCGATAGCGGCCGAACCCTGTCGTTTGCGTGCCGGCATCTCAAGGAACTGGGCGCGCGCACGGTCAAGGCCTGCGTGTTGCTCGACAAACCCTCCCGCCGCGCCGTGCCCGCGCACGCGGATTTCATCGGGTTTACCGTGCCCGACGAATTCATCGTCGGATACGGCCTCGACTACAACCACGCCTACCGTGAACTGCCCTGGATCGGGAGAGTGCCCGTCGAAGGGCCATAACGATCCCCGCCGCGTGATCGCATCATCGCGCGCCCCGGCGTTCTTTCCTCGATGTCTTCTAGCGCGGCTCGTTCAGATCCCGCGCGCCATGCGCTCGAAACGATCCTGACGCGCGCGCGGGGGCGCGAACGCGGCCGTTTCCGATAGCCGGCCCCGGAGTTCGCGGATGCGGTCGGCGGGATCGGGATGGGTTTTTGCGAAATCCAGGCCGCCGCGGGTGAGCCGCTGGCTCATCTGTCCGAGCATGTCCGCGAGAGCATGCGGATCGTAGCCCACGCGCCGGAGAATCTGCACCGCCGCCGCATCAGCCTCCCGCTCCGCCGCGCGCCCGTAGCCATTGACCACCAGCGTTTGGGTGATGTCCTCCAGCGAACCTTCAAACGCTTTCACCGCTTCCGCCAGGTCGGCGCCGCCGAGCGTTTTGCCGGCCTCGGCCAGGACGGTTGTGACGGCCCCGGTGATGCGGCTTTTCTTGATGGATTTCAGGCCGTGCTGATGCTGCACATGGCCGATTTCGTGCGCGAGAACGGCCGCAAGCGCGTCTTCCGACCGGCAGCACCGGATCATGCCCCGGGTGACCACGATCAGCCCCCCGGGCGCGGCAAACGCGTTGATCTCATCGGAGTCGAGCACGAGGAACCGATAGCCGCCGAACGTCTCCGGCCGGTCGGAAACCATGGCCAGCGCCTGGCCGAGCGTGTTGACATAGTCGGTCAGCGCGGGCTTGTCGTACACCGGATAACGCACACGACCGTCCTGTGTCTTCCCCAGCAGGCCGGCGAGGACAGAGCGGCCGATGTAATACTCGTTTTCCGGTGTCAGGGTTTCCGCCGCTGTGACGGCGGCGTTCAGCGTACGCTTGGCCGATTCGCCCTGCTCTTCGGTCATCGCGCCCGTGGCGACCGCGATGTCCGTGCCCAGTTCTCCCACCGCTTTCACCGCCTGGCAGCCGGCGAGCAGCCCGCCTCCCGCCGCGGCGAGGAGCGCGACGGCCAGTAACCCGTGGATCGAATGGCGCGAGTTCATGGGCGGTCTCCCGTCGGGGGCTTCACTTGGCCCTGCTGGAGAAACTCCGCCGCGCGTTCAGGGCTGATGGCGAGGCGTTCCATGCGATCCACCCAGGTAAAATCCACCTCGGGATTCCGGGATTTGTATTCCCGTTCAACCTGCTCCGTAAATCCCTTGGCGGCCAGTGCGACCTCGCTGGCCGAAGCGCCGACCCGAACTTCTCCGGCGGCCGCGGTCATGTTCAAGGCGCGGGCGGTCAGCGCGGATTGATGCAGCCATCCGGTGTGTCCCGAGGGCGTGCGGACCTGATGCCAGGCGCCTTGTGTGGCGAGAATTTCCACCCGCTCGGCATAATCCGCCGCGCCGGCCGGTTTGCTTAGATAGGACGGACCGCTGCGCAACTGGCCGTTGCGCACCTGAACGCTCATCGCCTTGTGCGCCGCCGCCCAGACCAGGGGCGCGCAAATCAACGCGGCCAGCGCGATTCCAACAAAACGTTTCATGCGCGTAACTCCTTGTTCCTTGGACGATCCGGCTCTCCACATTATTCAACCGCTTCAACATAACGACTGTCGGTGGGGTATGCAACGGGCAAAGCGAAGATTCTGATCCGGGGAGGGAGATGTGATATAAACAACGTATGGATTCCCTGCGCGTTTCAGCCCGGACAGCGGCGGGTATCCTCGCGCTTGCGGGGATGCTCGCCTGGGGCGCGGGATGCGCGACCCTCCCCGGCCGGTCGCGCCCCGATGCCATCCCAAGCGGATGGAAACCGCGGACCGTTCGCATGACCGTCACCGGCTATTGCCCCTGCGGCGAATGTTGCGGGTGGCATCGGAATTGGCTGCTGCGCCCCGTGTATTCCTCCGGCCCGCTCCGGGGCCGCCGCAAGCAGGTCGGCATGACCGCCAGCGGGCGCCAGGCCGGGCGGGGGACGGTGGCCGCGGATCCGTCCCTGCCATTCGGAGTGGTGGTCTATGTTCCGAACTACGGCTACGGACGAGTGGAAGATCGCGGTAGCGCGATTCGCGGCGCCCGGCTGGATGTGTTCTTCTCAAGTCATCGCGCCGCCATAGACTGGGGCCGGAAGACATTGGATGTCACGGTGTGGGCGCCGCCGTCCCGCCGACCATAGCGACATCGTCCGGCGTTCGCGGAAAGCGGTGAAACCCGCGTCAGAACTGGGCATCCAGCGCGGCTACAAAATTCCGCCCCGGCTCGTTCACGCCCGAGCCGTGAATGCGGTAATCCTCATCCAGCAGATTTTCCACCCCCAGCGAGCACTGGAGGGAGGAGCTGATCCGGCACCCTCCGCGCACTGCCCACACAACGTAGCCCGGCGTTCCGTCCGGGGGAATGCGCTGGGTATCGGACCGGTCGGACGCCGGGAGATCGTCCGCGCGATCCGCGCCCGTCACGGCCGATTCGATCCACCAGCGGCAAGCCTCGGGCGTCCAGCGCACCGCCAATTCAGCGGCGAAGGGCATCAGACGGCTGATCGGTTCGCGCTGCGTCTCCGGACTCGATGTGGGATAGCCGTCCACCTCGCCATCCATCCAGCACACCCAGCCGCGCGCCGTCCAGTCTTTCATGAAGGTCCATTCCGCGGAGCATTCCACTCCCTGCACGTAACCGTCGCCCGCGTTCTTCTTCGTCACTTCCTGCAATGAATCCACGATGCGCCCGCTCGGCGCGCGCACAATCAGGCCGTCGATCATGGTGTGATACACCGCCGCCTGTGTTTGGAACCGTTCCGTGCGCAGTTTGACGCCCGCCTCGAAGGAGAGAAACCGCTCGGGATCGAGGTCCGTGACCGGCGTTTCCAATTCGTGGCTGCGCGCGATATCGAACCGCGTCAGATCGGAGAGATTCGGCGCGCGGTACCCTTGCGAGGCGCCGGCGAAGATATGAAGCCGTTCCTCGTCATCCAGCGCCCACACGGCGCGCATGGACCCGACGACCGCATGCCAGTCGTCGTCCACGCGGATGGCGTTTCCGGAAACAGGGTCTTGAACGCGATCCGCCTGGGCGCGGGCATAGGAATAGCGCACGCCGGGAAGCAGCCGGACCCGCTGGTCGAGCAGCGGGATGGAATCCTGCGCGTACACGCCCACGGTGTCATAGGCGGCTTCGTCGCCCACCGGCCCCTGAATGGCGCTGGACTTGACCGATCCATCTTCGTTCAGTCTGTGGCTGTACGAATCCGCGTAATCTCGGGCGATGTCCACGCCGCACGTCCATGTGCCCGAGGGGGTTTCGGCGGAACCCTGCGCGTTGGCGCCCCACGTTTCCACATCGAAGCCCTGCCGATCCCGAGCGCCGCCATCGCGCACCCGGTACACGTCTTCGCCCTGCGCCTGGCGATAGACCGTGAGGACAACGGAATCGAGCAGGGCGTCGGAGGGCTCCGCGTCCAGTCGCGCCCACGTCAGGTCGCGCGCCTGATCGAACATATGCGACAAATCCGATCCCCGCGTCAGCCCCTCCCAATCAATTCCATAAATCGTCCGGTGAGTCCGCCACACATCGTCCTGCCGCACGGTTTGGTGCCCCAGCGTCAGCTCCCCCGCATCGCCCAGACGACGTCGCAGCACGGCATCCACCGCCCACTCGTCATAGCCCGTGTGAGGTTGCGAGCCCACATCCCGGCCGCCGCGAAGATCGCCGAATTCCTTCCAGGAAAATCCGGCGTGCAGCGCGGTGTCGGCGTCGAGCGGGCCGGAGGTTTCCAGTCGCGCCATTCGGGCCCGCTCCGCCGATGAGAACCGCACCCGCGAACGCGATCGCCAAGCGCGATCCTTCAGCGAAGGTTTTGTGGGCAGCGCGTTCACCGCGCCGCCTATGGCATCGCTTCCATACAGCACCGAAGCCGGGCCCATCACCGTCTCCATCCCGTCCAGCGCCCAAAAATCAACGGTGTTCCAGTACTGATTCGGACCGTCGCGGAATACCGCGTTATTCAGGCGGATGCCGTCCACCAGCATCAGGGTGCGATATCCGGTGAATCCCCGCAGGAAAGGAGAACCCTGCCCATGGGAGGTTTTCTGGATCATCGTGGATGGCTGATCGCGCAGGGCTTCCGTAATGGACCGCGGCGCCGCGGACATTTCCAGATCGGCCGCATCGAGCGAGCGGATGGTGTATGGGGTGCTCCAGACATCGGCGGATATCCTTTCGGCGGTCACCACCAGCTCATTCGCGCCCCCGGCGGGGAGCGCTTCCTCTGCTTGCGCGGACACCCAAACGCTGACGGCGAACAATCCGGCGAACCACGATGAATAACTCATCCAAAACTCCTGATTTCATCTTCTTCCAGAAGGAAGCGGATGTTGGACCCGTGGCGGGGAGAAGTTAGGATCGGGAAATTCGCGCGTCCGTCAGGCGGAATGTGATGGGCAGGGCATAGGACCCGGCCGCAATGCCCTCGCAGGGCAGGGCCCGGCGGACCGCCTGCTCCACCGCGCGAACGAGGCGCACGGAAGCATCGAGAGGCGTGACCTCCATCTGTTCCATCCGGCCATCCGCCGAAACAACCAGATGGATCACCAGCCGGCCTTCTTCTCCCCGACGGCGGGCGGACTCGGGATACCTCAGGTGACGTTCAATGGCAGCTCTGAGCCGATCTTCGCATGTCTTCTCAGTTGCGGCGGTGGTTTGGATCACGACCGCCGGAGGGTCTGGAGCGATGTCCAAGTTCGGCGGTTCCGGCTGCGGCGCACTCGGCAGGTCCGGGAGGACGGGCGTCGCGCAGTAGTTGACGAAGACCGGCGGCGCCGGCTCGTCGGGAACCGTGATTTTTTCAACGGGTGGTTCGACCACGATGGGTTCTTCGAGAGGAGGTTCTTCCAGCGGAATCTCATTGGAAGGTTCAGGCGGAGGGGGCGGCACATAGCCCCAATAGGTCACGTCAATGAGGTGCTCGTCGCCGACGGAGGCGGGCGCGAGGAATGGTGTGTGCATCAATAAGACGAGCGAAACCCCATGCGCCAGCATGGACATTCCCGCGGAACCGAAGCCGATGGACCGGCCCGCAGGGTGTCGAACGCCCCCGCGCAGTTGGACGAGTTCCGCGCGGGGCACCTGCCATACAACAGCCGCGCGCGCGCGCGGCGTGGCGGGCTTCCTGATCCGCAGCTTGGAGGAGGGGGCATCCATGGGCAACAGGACATCTTCCTGTATTTCATCCATCATGGACATCCATCGCGCAGGTTCAGGGGGATGGTTTTTCAGCGGGAGAAGGCGGCAGGGCGGCGCCCAGCTCATCCAGCAGCGGTTTCCAGGGATTCGCCTCCGCGCCCGGCCGGCGCCGGGCGCAGTCCAGCAACCCCCGGGCCAGCGTATCCCGGCCCGTTGCGTGGGCGGCTCGCGCCGCGCGGTATTCCAGCTCCAACGCGCGCGCGTCTTCGCCGGCGTCTGACCGCAGCGCGGCGGCGGAGGCGAGGGCTTCCGCCACCGGTCCGGCGCGGCCGGCCTTTGCCCACAGCGCCGCGGCGCGTTCCATCGCGGCGGCCGCTTCCGTGAAATTCTTTGCGCCCGCCGCGAGCCGGGACTGCACCTCCTCCGCCTCCGCCCGGAGCGCGGGCGGCGATTTCGCGAGCGCTCCGCGCGCCGATTCCAGGTGTTGAGCGGCCGCTGCCGATTGTCCGCGATCCAGATCGATTGCGGCCAACAGCAGGGATTTCACCGCGCGCTCATCGCGGGTCATGGGCGTCGCCCCGTCCTCCTCCGCGGCAAGTAGCGCCGCGGCGGCATCCGCCCGCCCTTCGGCCAGCGCCACTCTCGCTTCCAGCAGTCGCAGGGCGAGCGTAGAAAATCCGGGGGCCGTGGCGCGCGCCTCCGTGATGCGCAGACGGGTGGCGGGGAAATCCCCCGACTGGTACGCGCATGCCGCCAGATTGTAGGACATGACCGCCACGCTCTCGGCATCATCCAGCGCGCGCGCGCGATGGAGCGCCTGCGTGTACTGCGCCGCGGCGGCGTCGAGGTTTCCGTCGGAGAGCGAACGTTGCGCCGCGGCCGCATGCCGGGCCAGCGTTTCATCCGTTGTCCACGCGGCGGGCTTGGGCGTGGTTGCGCAGGCCGTCAGCCCGAGGAGCGCCGCGGTCCATGCGGCGGCGATTGCAATGCGCAGCGGATTCATGGCTGGTCTCCGGTGAGTGGAGGACGGGCGAGGGTGGCGGCCGGCGCAGCCTCCAGTGGCGCGGCCTCCTCCACATATCTCCGCAGGAGCCAATGACGCTGCACGCCCTGCAACGTCCGTTCCGCCTCCCGCAGCGCGCCCTGGGTCTGGAGCACTGTGCCGGGCAGTTCGCGCACTTCGCCTTCGACCTGCTCGGCCATGGCGGGCAGACGCGCGGTGGCCGCCTGCACATCGGCGCTGATCGCCGCGACGCGCTCGGCGATGGTGTTCAGTTGATTCATCAGGGCCAGCACCTGTTGATAGGCCGCCGGATCCTTCAGGGCCAGACCCGCCGTGCCTTCGCCGCGGTTCAAGCCCTCGACGGTCTTCTGAATTTCCGCAAGGAGCGACTTGAGCTGGTCGGTTGCGGTTATCAGCGGCCCCTGGGCCGATCGCAGGTCCGCGGCCATTCCCCGGTATTCCGCCAGGGTCAGCTCCAGTTCCTTGAGACCCGGCAGCACGGCCTCACGGATTTGGTCAATGGCGCTTTGCGCCAGCTCCAGCAACTCGGTGTCCTTATCGATCGGAATCTCAGGAGGCGTTTCGCTCGCTTCAAAATCCACCGGCGCGCCCGTGCCGACGAGAATATCAATGAAGGAATCTCCGGCGACTCCGAGCGTCTTTTTCACCAGCGCGCGGGTGTCGGAGCGGATAAACCGGGCGTAGTCCGCGTCCAGTTTCAGCACGCCGCGCATCGTTTCCGACTCGTCCACGGCGATGCGTTCCACCTCCCCGGCCCGCGCGCCGAGCACGACCACCTTGGCGCCCTGTTCAATCCCGAAGGTGCCTTCGGAGGGAAATCGCACCTGTATGCGCACGGAAGGCTGGAACCATTTCTGGCTGCGGCCGGCCACGAGGATGCCCGCGCCCAGCAGGACGAGGGCGGCGAGCACGAAGATGCCCGCGAGCAGATTCACATTCCGGAACTTGAAGGGGGTGGCCATGCAATACCTCGTATTATGCCGGAGCGGCGCTGGCCGCCTCCGGGTTGGATTTTTCTTGATTCCATCGGATGCGCGCCGCGGGCGGCCACGCTCGCTCCAGCACATCCGCGCCGGGGCCGATCCAGAGGACGGCCGCGCCGTCGCGCGCTGCTGCCCGCAGCGCGTCCGCCAGCCGTGGGGCATCTGAATCGAAGGTTTTCCGCAGCGGAAATTCCAGGATCAGCAGGCGGCGGGGATGCTGGAGCGCGCGCGCCCATTGCGCGAGCTGAAGCGCGCGCGGTGCAAGCCACGCCGGACGGCCTTCGGGAATATCGGGCAAACCGACCCGCCGCACCGCGTCCCGGGCGGTGGCGAGAAGCTCGGACTCCGGCCGCGAATCGAAATGACGGCCGGCCAGCGTCAGGTTCTCATCCACATCAAGATTGCCAACCCAACCCGCGAGCGAAAATACGCGGCCGATTTCCATCCCCCGGAGCCGGCAGGCCTCGTCATGGGGAATCCGCGGCCAGGCGCGCCCCCGATACCGCACTTCGCCCGCGGCCGGATCGAGCAGCCCCTGGGTCAGATCGGCGACGACGCGGGCGGGAACCTGCTCCGTGGTTTCGATCACGCCCAGCTCGCCGGCCCGCAGCGCGAAATGAAGCGCGGGCGCCGGTGCCGCGTCGTCGCCCGGCGGGATCGCGTTCGCGAACTCCAGAATGGGGGGCTCGTCACTCATAAATACGTCACCAGCGAAATGAGGACCGAGGTGATGAAGAGCATCCGCACACTGTGCACGACGCCGCGCGTGGCGGCTTGCGGAATTTCCGTCGCGGCGCCGCGCACCGACAGGCCTTCGATGCTGCAGAGAATGCCCGTCAGGAAACCGGGAATCAGCGTCTTGGCGAGAAGATTTCCGATATCCACCGGCCGCACGGCGCGCGCGATACTTTGTACGAACAGCGCGGGCTGGCCGACCTCGGCGCCCATCAGCCAGCCGCTGGTGTATCCGCCCGCGAACGCCACAAACACGAAAAGAATGGTGAGCCCGAAAACCGAAGCGGCGACGCCGATGGCGCGGGGCACGAGCAGATAGGCGAGGGGATCGAGCCCCTGGGCTTCGAGCACGCGGATTTCGCCGTTGACGCGCATCGAGCTGAGTTCCGAGGCGATCGCGGTGCCGCTGCGGCCGATGACGATGAAGTTGACCAGCAGCGGACCCATCTCGCGGATCAGCACCGCGGCAAGGATCGGTCCGACCGCGGCGGTTTGGCCCAGACGGGAGAGCCAGACCTGCGCCTGGAGGACGACCGAGACGCCGACGAGCAACCCCAGCAGTCCGACAATACCCACGGCATCCACCCCGGTGAACAGAATCTGGCGGGCGAGCACATTGCGTGTCGTTCGGGGCCAGCCGGACGGCCGCGCAGCCCGGCGCAGCAGCTCGGCGCTCACCGCGGCCGTTTGCACGACCCCGCGCACCGAGCCGAGAAAACGCGCCCCCAACTGTTCTGTGAATTGCCGCATGGCCTGTCAGTCCAGCCTTCACGGTACCGGAAGCCTCCCCTCTGCTCAAGACAAGATGCCACATCCCTTCCCCTGGAAAGACGGAATTGAAAGGGCGTCCGGTCGCCATGCTCGATGCGGCGGCGGGCGAATCGCGCTGGAGAGCAGCCGGGAAAATCGCTTGAGCATGGCGTTTGTGGGCGGGAGGGGAGCGCCGCGATGGTCCGCCCGGCGCCGGCGCAGCGCGTGAACAATGCGAACCAGGCGTGGGGCGTTGGCCGGACTTCGGGTTCGTTCGTTTGATCCCGGATGCGGGCGTGGTATGATGAGCCCGGAACAGGTGAGCATCCAATCAACAGGAGATGAATCATGTCCGAAGGCGTGAAGGATTTGACCGCTGCGAATTTCGATGCGCAAACATCCCAGGGGATCACTCTGGTGGATTTCTGGGCCCCCTGGTGCGGCCCATGCAAGATGCAGACTCCGGTACTCGAGTCGCTGGCGCCCAAGGTCGCGGGCCGCGCGGCGATTGCCAAGGTCAATGTGGACGACAGTCCCGACCTGGCCACCCGATTTCGTGTGATGAACATTCCGACGATTCTTGTGATCAAGGATGGGAACATGGTCCGCCAGTTTGTGGGAGTCCAGTCGGAAGCCAAGCTGATGTCGGCGATCGAGGAGGCGGAAGGCGCCTGAGCATGCCTCTGCATGAATATGACTGCTCGAAGTGCGGGCAGACCGTGGAAATTCTGATCCGCCGCGCGGGGGCCCCGGCGGAGTGTCCGCACTGCGGAAGCCAGGCGCTGAAGCGCCGGCTGTCAACTTTTGCGCCGGGCAAGGCCCGGTCGGATGCGAACCGCGGATGCGACACCTGTCCCAGCGCCGCCGGGGCCGGATGCCCTTCGGGGTTCTGCGGACGGAATTGAACCGAATCCAGTTGACGAATCCAGCGCATCGAGGGGAAGATGAGGCCATCATGAGGATACGGGTGTGATGAGTGCATCTTCATTCCGCCGGGTGGCTCCATGGATGGTGGCTGCTGTGATGTGGTTGGTCTCCGCTCCGGCCCAGTCGCCGGTGGACGACGACTTCGAGTTTGCGAAGCGCCTGATAAGCGCGGGATTCGCGGACTATGCCGGACGGCTGGTGGACGAGGCGGTGCGGCTGAATCCGGAGTTGAAGGATCGGGCGGTCATCAGCCGGGTGGATGTATTGAGCGCGAGCGGAAAATTTGACGAGGCGGAAAAGCTGCTCGCCACGCTGCCCGGACAGAATCCCAAGGCGCAGGCCGCGCGCCTGGTGCTCGCCAAGCGGCATTACGCCGCGCGCAATCCCAAGAAGGCGCAGGCGATGTTTGAGGAGTTTTTCAAGCAGATCGGCGACGCCGTCCCCGGCGATGCGGATCTGCGCCGCGAGTATCAGGACGCGAGTTATCAGTTCGGCCAGATGATGGAGAACTTCGGCAACTACGCCGCCGCCGCGGACGCGTATCTTCGGATTCTTAAGACCAACCCCGAAAACGATATCGCCCGCCGGGTGCGGTCGGAGACGGCCGCGCTGCTGGTGCGCGCCGCCCGGGAGGAGCCGGATAAGCGCGACAACCACCTGAACCGGGCCTACAAGCTGTGCGAGGAAATTCAGTGGGATCCGAAGGGCGCGCCGGACCTCTGGTTCGTCAATTCGATCGCGACGATGGCGCTGGTCGAGCACACCCGCGGGAAGAATGCCGCCGCGGAGAAGCTGATCCGGCAGAATCTCGACCTGATGAGCGGCGTGGATGATCTGTTGCGGGAGGCGGAGATTCCGATCGAGCTCAGCCCGCTGGCGCCGGCGCGGTTTCTGCTGGGCGACATCCGGGAGCGCGAGGGCAAGAACCAGCTCAAGGGGGACCGCAAGAAAGGCGGCGAACTGCTGGCCAACGCGCTTCAGCAATACGTCAACGTATTCGCCAAGTACGGCGGCAGCGACTGGGGATTGGAGGCGGGCGACCGCGCCGAACAGCTGTTCGCGTTCATGGTGGAAAATGAGTTCAAGCTCAAGCCGATTGATTTCGGAAAATACTCGGCCGAGGCGGAACGCGCCCGGGCGGAACGCGCCGACACCATGTTTCTCCGGGAAAATTTCGAAGAAGCCGCCCGGCTGTATTTTTCCATTATCAATCGCGCGCCCGCGCAGGCCGGCGTGTTCGCCAATTTGATGGTCTGCCTGTTACGCACCGACCGGACGCGCGATTTGGACGCGACGGCGGACCATATTGCCGAGCGGTATGCGGGCAACGACACAGCGGGGCTGGGCCTGCTGTCGGCGGCCAAGGTGTATTTCGATACTGGGAAGACCAACGAATGTGTGGCGTTGTACATGCGGTATGTGGAGGGATTTCCGCGCTCGGATAAGACCTCGTCCATCCTGTTCCTGACCGCGAACATGCTCAACGCCCAGGGCCGGACCGCCGAGGCCGCGCCGTATCTCGAACGGCTGATCCGCGATTTCAAGGGCGATCGCAACTACTTGCTCGCGCTGCAGCAGATGGGGCAGACGAGTTATGACCGCGGAGATTTTGCGAAGGCGGGCGAGTTTTTCCGGTTGTACGTGGCCGACAGTCTGCCCTCCCCGGGCCGGGCGGCGGTGCAGGCGATGCTGGCTGACGCGCAGTTCCGGATGGGAGATTTTCCCAATGCGGCTCGCGAATACCGGACGCTGGTGACGTGGCTGCGGCCGCAAGACCAGAATCCTTACTTCAAGACCGCGGATGAAACCCAACGGGCCCAGCGGCTGATGGAAACGGGGGAATTCTTCTCGGGCTTCGCCCTGACGCGTATTCGCGAGCCGAAAGAATCCATTCCCCAGCTTCGCGGCGCCGCCATCCGCGAAATGAACGAATTCATCGCCAAGTACCCGAAATCCGACCTGGCGCCGAAGGCGTTGTTCGTACTGGGTACGGCGCAGCTGGAGTTGAATCAGGTGAAGGAGGCCGCCGCGGCTTTTGACCGCCTGCAAAAAGAGTATCCGCAAACGGAGGAGGGGCGCAACGCCGGGGTATCGCTGGTGCTGGCCGCGCTGGACATTGACAACCGGGCGCTGGCGCAGAGCACCCTGAAGGGCATGTTCGAAGGAGATCCGGAGGACCAGCCCGCCACGCGCTTTACCGCCGCGCAGTGGGCGAATGTGGGCGCGCGGTTTGCCGAAGCGCGCATGCCCGAGGAAGCGGCCCGGGTCATGGGCAAAGTCGTGCGCACTCCCGGGCTGGAACGCGCGGTGAAAGAACAGGCGCTGTTCACCCTGGGCAGCTCGTTATATGAGCTTAAGAACTACGACGAGTCGGTTCGTCATCTCGAGGATCTGCTGATCAGCTATCCCAACTCGGGGCTGTTCTACACCGCCAAGATGACCCTCGGGCGAGCGTTCCGGGAC
>JAGOHE010000181.1 GCA_017996315.1 Kiritimatiellia bacterium
TTGCGTTGGAACAACTCGAAGGCGTCCGGCCGCGCGTGCACTCCAGCGGACGAACCGATACCGGCGTGCACGCCGCCGGACAGTGCGCGCACGTCGATGTGACGCGCGACTGGGAACCCCGGAAACTGCGGCTGGCGCTGAACGCCCTGCTGCCCGAGGACATCCGCATCCTCGATGTCCGCCGCGCAGCGTCCGATTTCCATGCGCGGTACGACGCCAGCGGAAAGGAATACCGGTATTTCATCTGGAATGGCGAGGTCATGCCGCCGCACTTGAGGCGCTACCGCACCCAGGAACGAAAACCCCTCGATGCGTCCGCCATGCGCGCCGCGGCGCAGGCGCTGGTGGGACGGCATGACTTCGCCGCGTTTTCGGCCAATCCCAACCGGGAAATCGAGGGCACCGTCCGCCACCTGCGGATGCTGGGCGTCCGCAAGACCGGGCCCGAGATCGTCATACGCGCCCAGGGCGACGGATTCCTCTATCGCATGGTGCGCAGCCTGGCGGGTTATCTGATCCGCGTGGGCCGCGGAGAATTGGGGGTTGAATCCGCGACCGAAATTCTGCGTTCGAAACAGCGCACCGCCCGCGTGCCCACCGCCCCGCCCCAGGGCTTGTTTCTCTGGCGCGTGCATTATGATGGCGCGCTGGTGGAACACGCGCGGCGCGCGCGGAGCAAATCGCACAGCGAACGGGAATAGCCCGCGGCATGAACTCCGAGAACACATCCGAGAACGCTGCGCGCCCCCCGATGACCGGCGGGAAACCCGAATGGCTGCGCAAGCCGCTGGTGCATGGCGACAGCGCGGTGCGTCGGGCGGTGAAAGGACTGCGCCTGCATACGGTCTGCGAATCCGCCCGGTGTCCCAACCGCCATGAATGCTGGGGCGCGGGGCACACCGCGACATTCATGATCCTGGGCGACATCTGTACCCGCGGATGCGGCTTCTGCAACGTCGCCGCCGGCCGGCCCGAGCCGCCCGATCCGGAAGAGCCGCAACGCGTGGCCCGGGCGGTGGGAATCATGGGACTGCAATTCGCGGTCCTCACCATGGTCACCCGCGACGATCTCCCCGACGGCGGCGCGGGGGCAATGGCGAATACGGTGCGTTCCATCCGCGCGCAAAATCCCGGATGCCGTGTGGAAGTGCTGCCGTCGGATTTCGACGGTAATTCAGAAGCGCTGGATATGCTGCTCGCGTCCAGCCCCGAGGTGGTGGGCCACAACCTCGAAACGGTCCGCCGGCTGACCCCGTCAGTGCGGTCCCGCGCCCAGTACGACCGATCGCTGGAGTTCCTGCGGCGGACCCATGAGCGAAGACCCGATCTGATCCGAAAATCCGCCCTGATGGTCGGCCTGGGCGAATCCCGGGAAGAAGTCTGGCAGACCATGGACGATTTGCGCCGCGTGCACACGGACGTGCTGGCCATTGGGCAATATCTCCAGCCCAGCCGGAAACACCTGCCCGTCGCGCGCTACTGGACGCCCGAGGAATTTGATTCGCTACGGCAGGAAGCTCTCCAACGCGGCTTTGCTCATTGCGAGTCCGGCCCCTGGGTGCGATCCAGCTACCGCGCCGATGTAGTGTACGCCGCCGCGCTCCAGGCACGGGGCGAGCAGTCGTAGATCATCAGGCCGCCACCCGGCACTCCCCACTCGTTCGGGGAAGAAACTACAAATCACGCGAATGCGACGCCCGCTCGGACATCGGTCTTCCGTCCTCAGACCACCACCCTCAGCGAGCCGGGGCTCGCTGAACAAAGCGGTGACCAGTCACCGCAGTCCAAATATTTGGAGTGCGGCGAGTTCTCGCCGCTTTCCTTCGCGCGACCCGGCGCGCGAAGATCGGACCCAGAGCGTGTCTCATCGAGCCAACGCTCTCCGCGCCAAACATTGACCGGATTGACCCTCCGGATTCGTGATATTCGCGATATTCGTAGTTAAAAACGGTTGGGAAGTAACTACGAATCACACGAATCACGCGAATGCGACGCCCGCTCGGCCCTGCTTCAGTGTCCCCATAGTTCAGGGCATCTGTAGCCGGCCGCGGTGAGGCCGGCTGATATCTACGAATCACGCGAATGCGACGCCCGCTCGGACATCGGACTTCTGTCCTCCGTCCTCTGTCCTCCGTCTTCCGTCCGCTCCCCGCTCTACGCTCTATGCTCCGACCTCAGACCTCCGTCCTCAGACCACCGCCCTCAGCGAGCCGGGGCTCGCTGAACAAAGCGGTGACCAGTCACCGCAGTCCAAATATTTGGAGTGCGGCGAGTTCTCGCCGCTTTCCTTCGCGCGACCCGGCGCGCGAAGATCGGACCCAGAGCGTGTCTCATCGAGCCAACGCTCTCCGCGCCAAACATTGACCGCATTGACCCTCCGGATTCGCGATATTCGCGATATTCGTAGATAAAAATCGGTTGGGAAGCAACTACGAATCACACGAATCACGCGAATGCGACGCCCGCTCGGCCCCCGGTCTTCCGTCCTCCGTCCTCTGCCCTCCGTCTTCCTCCGCTCTCCGCTCTATGCTCCATGCACTCCGCTCTATGCTCTATGCACTCCCGCTTCATATGGGGTAGCATATTCTTCCGTGGGCGAGTGGCGGAATTGGCAGACGCGCAAGACTTAGGATCTTGTCCCGAAAGGGGTGCGGGTTCGAGTCCCGCCTCGCCCACCATCAGAATCGGAGACTCTGGGTTCCAGGTTCCAGGGCGCGGGCTCGAGCCTTGCGGCCGGGCTCAAAGCTGAGCGCATACCGCTCTCCGCTCCAAGCTCTATGCTCAAGGCTCTTCGCTCCAGGCTCTTCGCTCCAGGCTACTCTCCGGCCCCTTCCGATGGTGTCTCTTCCGTTGTCTCTGCGACAACGTCGTTAGTCTTCACCACCACCCGGAAGTAGGCGTTAGGAACCAGCGCCGGATTGATCTTCACCACCACCGAGTTCTCCTCAGGCGTCGCCTCCACCGGCAGCATCCCATCCTCCGCCCCCTCCACCGGCACCGGATAGAACGTCCCGCCCAACGCCGTGGACATCTGCACCACGTACCACCGCCCCGCCTCACTCGTCCACGTCAACCGGAAGCCCGTCGATGTGCGCTCAATGCTCGTGATCTTCAGCATCGAGTTCGGATCCAGCGGATCCGTCCCCGCCAGATATTCTTCCCAGTTCGTCAGACCATCGCCATCCGGATCGGCGTCGCGACTGCTGTCCGCCCCATCCCAGTCGATCCCCGCCGCCCAGTCCTCATAGCTCTCCTCCGCACCATCCACCGTCAACCGGTACGCCCGGCTCGGATTGCGTGTGCCGGAGAACTCTTCCTCGATGATCCGCCATTCGTGCGTCTCTCCGCTCTGCACCCCGTCATCCATCTGCCGGTAAATCTTCACGCCCTCTCCGGGCGCCTGCGCCGGGACCAGATCCGCATTGATCCGCACCCACTCGCCGTTCACCTTGCGCTCCAGATCGTACCCCTTGGTGTCCAGCTCCATCGCCACTTCCCATTCCACCCACCGGTGCCCGCCCTGCGAATACGCCCGCACGGCCGTCATCGTCGCCAGGGTCGGGTCAATGTTCAGAAGTACAACCTCCTGTCCCGTCCTTGTGTCAGTGGTGTAGTGGATGTGGTACGACCTCCCATTCTGCGTGGCAACGAAGGCGTGATCCGCATAGTTGCTGAATTCTCCAGTGATGGTATCCGCGGTGAGGATGATATAGGCGTCCTGCTCGGGAGTATCCCAGCTCAAGGTAAGAATACCCGCCAGTGTGGCGGTTCCGGTGGACACCGTATTGTCCGAAGCATCGCCAACCACCTGCACCACATTGGTGGACAATGCCGCCAGCGACAAGTCTCCGTCCACGGTCAGCGTCCCCAGCCCGTCGTTAACAGCGGGGTCGCCGGACACCAGCGTCCCACCGCCAGCGACCGTGACATTATTCCTGACCTCTCCGCTTCCATCCAAGGTTGCGCCCGACAGCACGGACGTCGCACTCGCGATGGAACCGAGCACTCGAAGCGTTCCGTTGGACACTGTCGTTGTGCCTGTATAAGTGGAATCGGCCGTCAGCGTCAGCATTCCGGTACCGTCCTTGACCAGGTCGCCG
>JAGOHE010000182.1 GCA_017996315.1 Kiritimatiellia bacterium
GGGGGGGGGGGAGAGGGAAGGGGGGCCGTCGCCGGTCGTTGCTTCCCGTTTGTTCCGCGGCGGACGGGGGTGCGGGTGGCGCGCGATATTAGTTCGGCGCGCGGGTTCCGGGGGCGGGTTCGACGCTCAGAATTTCGGTTCCGTCAATGGACAACACGGTGCCGGTTTCGAGTTGGAGATCCACTTTGCCGTTGGGATAGCGTTTGAGCAGCATGCCGTCGCGGACGATACCGTTGGTCAGACGCACCCGGGTGTCCACGACGAAAATCCGCTCCATGCGTTCGTGCCGGGAGACGATGGCATTGGACTGCATCGTGATCTGGGAAGGACGGTGGCGGTATCCCGGCCGGCTGAGTTGCAGGATGTGGCTTCCGGGAGGAATCAGATCGAGTTCCAGCGGCAGGGAGAGCTGCGCGTTGTCCGAGGGCCGTGTGACGCCGAGTTCCTCCCCGTTCAGGAAGACCTTCGCATCCGGGGGTTCGGTGACTACCACGAGTTTCCCGCTGTTCTTTGTGAGCCGGAATTCCTCGGTGCGCGGCTGATTGGCGGTCAGGTCTACCGTGCGGGCGAGCGGCTCGAATCCCCGAAGTTCCGCGCGCACCCGCCGCGAGCCGGCCGGCAGATCGCGCAGTTCCAGCGGGGTCTCGCCCCGGAATTCGTTATCCACGTATATCCGCGCGCCTGCGGGTATCGACACGAGGTTGAGTTGCGTCGGCAGCGGCTGCAGTCGCAGGGAGATTTCGCGGGTTTCCTGGACTTCCAGGGGGACGCGTTCGCGCGCGGACACATAGCCGGGCATCAGGATTTCCACCTCGGGATCGCCGGCGGGTACGCCGTCCAGTTCCAGCGGGGTGAGCCCGCGATCGGCCCCGTTCACTCGCACCTGAGCGCCAGAGGGTTCGGAGCGGATCACCAGCCGTCCGGCATTTTGGGTCAGCGCGGTCTCCACGAGTTGCGGCGCCGGGTCTTCGACCATGACATCCAGCTCGCGGGAGAGATATCCCTCGGCCTGAAACACGAAGCGATGTTCGCCGTGGGCCAGGTCGGTAATAAAGAACGGTGTGCGCCCGCGGAATGCGCCGTTCACCGTGACTTCCGCGCCCGGCGGTGTCGAACGCACCAGGGCCAGGCCCCGGATGGGCTCCAGCGGCAGACGCACGGTGACCCGCTGACCGTCCTGGATGGTGACGACCTGCCGGGCTTCGCGATAGCCGGCTTTGGCCGCCGTGATGAAATACGTGCCGCCACGCAAGCCGGTGAGGGTGTGCGGGGTGTCCGGAAATGTCTGTCCGTCGCAGGTCAGCGCGGCGCCCGGAGGATCGGTTTCGACGCGAATATGCGAGCCCGAACCGCAGCCGGTTCCGGCCAGGGCCAGGATGACGGCGGAGAGCGCGCGGATATTTCCGAACGCGCGGCGCATATTCCAGCAGGGGATGGTGGCGTTCACCGTCGTATTCTCCGTTGCACGTCCACCAATTTCTTCTGCACATCGCGGGCGCGTTCATCGGAACGGTCGTCAATCATATCCTGCAGCACGAGCAGGTGCCGGTTTGCGGTTTCCCAATCCCTCAGACGGATCGCCTGATCGGCCTGGAACATGACGTCGCGGTAGCGGTCGTCGAACATCCGCTGCGCTTCCGCGGCCATTGCGACGGCTTCTTCGTAGTAGTCCGGCTTGGGTTCCAGGGTTTGCGCGAGGATGTCCAGTTTGCGGAATTCGCGCAGCGCGCGGGCGAGATTTTCGCGGCGGACTTCGCGCTCGTCGTACAGTTTGCGGGCGTTGAGGAACGTCACCTGCGCGTTTTCCAGCAGGGTTTCCCTGGGCAGGGCGATGCTGACCAGGCCGAGTTCGTTTTGTGCGAAGGCTTCCAGCCGTTCGCTGAGGCGCTGGAACGCCGGGGGATCCGGTCGGTTGAGCACCCGCACATCCTGCTCGCGCCCGCCGAGGAGGACGGAGATCCGCTTGTAGAAATATGCGTCCGAGGATACGCCTTCGTAGACGCGGCCGAGCGACAGGAACTCGGGTTCGGAGGCCATGCGGCGCAACTCGTCCTGTTGTTCCTTCGCCAGTTCGCGCTCTTCATCGGCCATGCGCTGGTCGTTGACATCCTTCAGCCGCGCGCGCAGACGGCCGGCATGGAGCGTGAGTTCGTACCAGAAGACATTGGAAGCCGTGGCTTCGATTTTCTCATACCGGAATTCGAAAACGTTTCCGGCCTTCGCGTTGACGGGCGCCGGCGGGGTCCTGAGCAGGTAATAGGCTGCGCCCGCCACGACCAGAATTCCCACCACGGCTACGGCGAGTCCCAGAATTCCGCGGGACATTCGGCGGGGGGCGGCCGGTCCCCCCGCGTTCGCGCGGAGGGGTCCCGGGGGGGAATCACCGAGGCCGAGATCAATGGATGCCGCGGCCGGCTTGTGGCTCACCAGCCGGATCGGCACGGTGGCGTCCAATTCGGCCGGCTCCGCCGGCGCAACGGCGGTTGGGGAGGACAGGAGGGGCGCGGACGCCGCCGCCGCGTTCGCGTCTGCCGGAATCTCCGGCGAGCCCATGAGCGTGTCGCAGACCACTCGCAGGAGCGACTCGCCAATGAGAATCCGGTCGCCTTTCGCCAGCGAGACCTCCGATACGGGCCGATCGTTTACCAGGGTTTCGTTGGTGCTGGCGAGGTCGGCGATGGCCAGTTGGTGTCCTTCGCGAAAATAAAACCGGCACTGGAACCGGGAGATGGAAGGATCTTGAATCACCAGATCGTTGGTCGAAGCGCGCCCCATCCTCGCGCCCGTCGCGGGCACCTGGATTTTCCGGCCTTTTTCGGGGCCGCTCTCAACGAGCAGATGTATGGTATCCATCAAAAAGACCTCGGGTAGCCGCCCCGTCTCCGGAACACTGGCGTCCAGGCACATAACGGGTGGACCCTTCGAATCATGTATCTGATATTGCATCGGGGCGCGGGCATGGTAAAGTGGAAAGCGTCGGATCAATTAAAAACCGTATTATTCCAAGGATGGAACCACGATGAAGAAATGGACGCTGATTCTGCTGGCGGTGATGGCATTTGGATTCATAGCGCGCGCCGAGGACGACCTGTTTGCCCGGGCGCCCTGGTCGGGCGGCGTGGGGCTCGGATACGCAATTTTCGAAGGCGACGAAGAGGTTGAAAACGGCCCCTTTGTTGCGCTTCGGCTGGGCTATGATTTCAATCCCCACTGGACCGTCGAAGGCGACTTGAACTACGCGCCCCAGCTCGATACGCGCAGATTCAAGGATGACCGCTACTTCATGCCGGGCGACGACACCTTCATGCTGAGGCTCGGAGTGGACGCCCTGCTGCATCTGCGGCACATGACCCGGAATTTGCAGTGGGACCCGTATTTCGCGTTCGGCGGCGCCGCGGTGATCTATGGCGAAGACACCAGCGCGGGCGGCGACAACATAGATCTGGCCGCGTTCGCGGGCGGAGGTCTGATGTATCACTTCAATGACCTCTGGGCCGTCCGCACGGATGCCCGGCTGGCGGTGGCCGGCACGGACACCGAGTTCAATTGGCTCCTGAGCGCGGGCATCAACTATCGGTTCGGCGCCGCGCGGGCTCCGGTCTACCGGCTGACAGGCGGTGAACTGGACAGCGACGGCGACGGGCTGACCGACGACCGCGAGCGCGAAATCGGCACCGATCCGTTCAATCCCGATACGGATGGCGACGGCCTGACCGATGGCGAAGAAGTGCTCACGCATAAGACCGACCCGTTGAACCCTGACAGCGATTACGACGGACTGACCGACGGCGCGGAGATCAAAGTCTACCGGACCAATCCGCTGGATCCCGACACGGACAAAGGCGGCGTGGCCGACGGACACGAAGTGATCGAGGACAGCACCGATCCGTTGAATCCGGCCGATGACCTGCAGTTGTTTACGCTGAACATCGAGTTTGATTACGACAAGGCCATCCTGCGGCCGGCGTATTTCAGCCAGCTCGATGTGGTGGCCAAAGTGCTCCAGCGGGATACCGGGGCGACGGCCCGTATTGAAGGCCACGCGGACAAGCGGAAGACATCGGAGCGCGAGTATAACC
>JAGOHE010000183.1 GCA_017996315.1 Kiritimatiellia bacterium
CCGGAGCAACCGCGTCCCGAGGGGCTCGCGCAGGCGTTCCTGATCGGCCGCTCGTTCATTGGCGATTCTCCGGTGGCCCTGGTGCTGGGCGACAACATATTCTTCGGCCACGGATTGGGCCATGTGCTCCAGCAATGCGGGAAATTGACAGAGGGCGGATTGATTTTCGGATATCCCGTTCTGGACCCCGAGCGCTATGGTGTCGTGCAGTTCGCGCGGGACGGCCGCGTATTGGGCATCGAGGAGAAGCCCAGGCATCCCATGTCCCGCTATGCCGTGCCGGGGTTGTATTTTTACGACGCGAAGGTGGTGGAGGAGGCCCAGGCGCTCCAGCCCTCGGCGCGCGGAGAATTGGAGATCACCGATTTGAATCTCGCCTATCTCCGGCGCGGCGCGTTGCGAGTCGAGTTGCTGGGCCGCGGCATTGCGTGGCTGGATACGGGGACGCATGATTCGCTGCTGCAGGCCTCGAACTTCGTCCAGACCATCCAGGAGCGGCAGGGCATGCGGATATCGTGCGTGGAGGAGATCGCCTATCGGATGGGCTACATTTCGGCCGATGAGCTTCGCGCGCTGGCGCAACCGTTGGCCAGGAGCGGCTATGGCCAGTATCTGCTGCGGTTGCTGGACGAGGAGGGCGCATGAGCCTCGAGTGCGAGGAAGCGTCCCTGCCGGGCATCAAAATATTCGTTCCCCGGCGCTTCGAGGATGAACGGGGTTGTTTTCAGGAATTGCTGAACGAGTCGAAGTATCGCGAGCATGGAGTGGCCGGGCTGTCCGCGCAATGCAATGTTTCGCATTCCGTCCGGGGGACAATCCGCGCCCTGCATTGTCAGCGCCTCCGTCCCCAGGCGAAGCTGGTGATGGCCCTTGCGGGCGAAATTCTGGACGTGGCGGTGGATATCCGGCGCGGATCGCCGAACTTCGGCCGGTGGTGCGTGGAAATTCTCAGCGGCGCCAACCGTCGTCAGATATTCATCCCGGAGGGTTTCCTTCACGGTTTTCAGGTGTTGAGCGATACGGCCGAAGTGATCTACTTCTGCAACCGTTCGTATGAGCCCGGGGATGAGATGGGCATTGCATGGGACGATCCGCAGCTGGCTATTCCGTGGCGTCGCGATGTCGGGCCGCCGGTGCTGTCCGAGAAGGATCGGCATCATCCCACGCTGGCCTCCATCCCTCCGGACCGATTGCCGGTGTTCCGGGGCTGAGCCCGTCAGGGCGCGTGGGTGTGCGGGGTGGGGGTTTCGTGTTTCAGGGGCGCGGCTTGGCCGGGATCGGTCGGTCCGGAGCGCGGGGCTTTTGCGGCCGCGGGGACGGGTACGACCCGCTCGCCGACAATGACTTTAAGCACATCGTTGAGGGTGATGAGTCCAACCACTTCTCCGCCGCCGTCCGCCACCAGGGTCATGGGCTGGCGGGTCACGCGCATGCGGGGCAGGACATGGTCCACGAGCATGTGCTCGGCGATAAATTGCGGAGGGCGCATGTAATCGCGCGCAGCTCGCTCGCCGGCCCCGTCGTCGGCCAGCACATCGAAGATGTGGACAATACCGATATACCGGCCCCGGACGGGATCCCACACCGGAAACCGATTAACCGTCCGTTCCCTGGCCAGTGCGATCATGCGGGAGGCGGGGCAATCGGATTCCACGCGGACGATCCGTTCGGCGGGCACCATGATGTCGCGGCAGCGGGTGCCGCTCAGATCGAATACGCCCTTGATCATCCGGCTTTCGAATGGCGAAAGCGCTCCGCTGCGCACGCCTTCGCTGGCCAGGTGCACCAGCTCTTCGCGGGTCAGCAGGGGCTGGGCGGGCTGGCCTTCGATGGTGCGGCCCAGCACAATGTCGACCAGGAAGGAAACCGTTTTTCCGGCGGGCCGGAACACGCGCGCGAAAAATTCCAGCAACTTGGCGAACGGAAGGCTGCGTTGCAGGGGTACGGCCTGGAACCACGCCTTGGGCATGTATTCGCAGAAAATCAGGAGCAGCAGGGTGCCGGAGACCTGGGCGATCCATCCCGCGCCGGGCAACCCGGATTCCATCAGCAGCGCGGAAAGCAGAATGGCGAACATCGTATGGCTCAGGTTCGTGCCGACCAGCGTCGTGCTCAACAGGCGCTCGGGCTGGTTGAGAAACCGCTCGAGCAGCACCGCCGGCTTCAGCCCGCGCAGGACCAGGTGATGCAATCGGAGACGATTGATGGAGATGATGCCGGTTTCGATGCCCGCGAAAAAAGCCGCGCCGGCGAAACACAGCCCCAGCAGCAGCAATCGCAGGATGATATCGCTGCCGCTCATGAGGCCGCCTCCAATCGCTGCACCTGGGCCATGGTCACCCGGCTTCGATCGGCTTTGAGCACCGTGGCCCGGATCCCCTGCGCTTCCAGCGCCTCGCCCTCCGCGGGAACATGCCCCGCGTGATAGGCCAGCCAGCCGGACAGCAGATCCGAATCGCCCGCTTCGAGCGTCAGGTTCAGGCGGCGATTGATGTCCTCGATCGGGATGGCGGCGTCAATAATCCACCGGTTGGGCCCGCTTTCCATAAACACCGGCCGGGGTTTGCTGAGTTCCTGGTAGATTTCGCCCGAAATTTCTTCGAGGATGTCGCCCCGCGTGACGACTCCGGACACGCTCCCGTATTCATCCACGACGACCGCGATGCGGCGCCGCTCCTGCTGGAACTGCAGCAGAAGCCGGTTCAAGGGCAGATGTTCCGAGATGAAATACGGGGGCAGACGGGCGGCCTCGACGCGATGCTCCGGATCGAGCAAGAACCGGCGGCAGTCGAGGAACCCCTCCACATTTTCCAGAACGCCCCGGTAGAGCAGGAGGTGCCGCCGCCGGGCCCGCCGCACATGATCCAGAAAGCCCTCCGCATCGCTGTCCAGGTCCAGCCCCATCAGGTCGGTGCGCGGCCGCATCACATCCTGGACACTTTTATCTTCCAGGCCGATGATGGCCTGGATCATGGAGTATTCCTCCGCGTCAATGATTCCTTCCTGGCCGCCCACGGTCACGGACGCGGCGATGTCTTCCTTGCTCCAGGGCAGCGATAGCGGACGGAAGAACCGCTCCGCTCCCCGGGTGGCGCGTTCCAGCAGCCACCGCACCGGCGTCATCAACCAGACCAGCGCCCGCAGCGGAGGCTCGAAGGCCAACGCCATGCGCTCGGTGAACATCAGCGCGAGATGCTTGGGCCCGTATTCCCCGAACAGCAGCAGCAGCAAGGTGAACACGAGAATCGAAACCGGTTCGGCCAGGCGCGGGGAGATCAGCCGAAGGGCGATGCGATACCCCACCATCGCGGCGCCGATATTGACGGCGGTGTTGAGAATCAGAATGGTGGACAGGGTCCGCGTGGGTCGGGCGAGGAGCGCATGGATGCGCGCGCCCACGGCGGGGTGACGCTGCGTCAGCCGGCGCAGGCGCATGGGATCGAGCGAAAAGAACACCGATTCGCTGGAGGAGCAGAACGCGGACACCATGAACAGGGCCGCCAGAATAACCCACTGGATCCAGACGCTCATGCGGACCGCGCCCCGGGGCTTTGCGCGGCGCCGGCGATCGGCGGGAGGCATGGACGGCGGATCAGCGTCATTGCAATTCGGGCGGGATATCCAGCAATCTCAGGATGACGGCATGGTTGGGCACGTTCATGAAACCCGCGCGAAGGGCGGGATCGGTATCCAACCATTGCTTGAAATTCTTGGGATCGGTGCGCACCAGGTGCGTAAAGATTTCTTGTGCCTCTTCTGCCTTCCCGTTCAAGGCCAGCGCGGCGGCGTAGGCAAACTCGAGATAATTGGGATCCAGCCCCGGCATCTCTTTCGCCTGGCGGATCAGCTCCAGCGCTTCGCGCCGGCGTCCCAGCCGGAGCACCATCTGGCCGTGCGCCAGATGGGCGGGAGCCCAGCCGGGGAACCGTTTGGCCTGTTCCTCGCGGACGCGGAGCGCGCCGTCAATGTCACCC
>JAGOHE010000184.1 GCA_017996315.1 Kiritimatiellia bacterium
GCGATTGGTACCGCTCCTCGTAGGCGTCCAGAAACCGGTCAAAATTCTCCTGGAGGCATTGCCACAGGGGCGATGCCTTGGGTCGGCGCGGACGATAGACTTGCTCCACCATGCCGACCAGTGTATACTGGGTTTCGTGTTCCAGAGCTTCCTGCTCATCCCCCAGCTGACGGTGCTCGAGAACATCGAATTGCCGATGATCTACGCCCAGCGACCTCGCGATGCGCGAATCCGGCGCGCCCGGGAACTCATCGAGCAGGTGGGGCTCGATGACCGCGCCGGCCACCGACCCGCGGAGTTGTCGGGAGGACAGCGCCAGCGGGCGGCCATCGCCCGTGCGCTGGCGAATGATCCGCCCGTCCTGCTCGCGGACGAACCGACGGGAAACCTGGACAGCCGCACCGGCGCGCAGATTCTCGACCTGTTGGATGCGCTGAACCGGACCGGACGCACCATCGTGCTGGTGACCCACGAGCGTGAAGTCTCCGATCGCGCCCATACGACCCTGCATGTGCGCGACGGAACCATCGAACGGGTGGAGCGGCCATGAATTACAGCCGAATGGCCTTCGTGAGCAACCTGCGCATGGGATTCCAGGATCTCATGCTTCACCGAACCCGTGCGCTCCTGACGACCCTGGGCGTGGTGTTCGGCGTCGGCAGTGTGATCGCCATGCTGGCCATCGGGGAGGGGGCGGGCGAGCAGGCCCTGCGCCAGATTCGCCGCCTGGGCAGTGAGAACATCCTGATCCGGTCCCATCCGCCCGCCTCGGAATCGGGCGCCAACGCGCCGCGCGGCCGCGCGTCGGTCTATGGCATCAAATATGAAGATGTGGACCGGCTGAAGGATCTCGGACCCGACCTGCGGCGCATCGTGCCCGCGCGAGTGCTTCGCCAGGAGGGCCGCCGCAATGATCGGGCCATCGAAGTCCGCGTGGTGGGCACCGTGGAGGACTGGTTTCATGTCCTGCCCCGGCGGTTGCTGGCCGGACGCGTCCTTTCGATGGAGGACGAGGCCAGCCGCTCCGCCGTGGCCGTGCTGACCGAAAAAGGTGCGAGAAAACTGCTGGCCACCAATCACGCCCTCGGTGAGCAGATCCGGATCGGCGGCCATTTCTTCGAAGTGATCGGCATTGTCGAGGGCGCGCCAAGCGGCGGGGATGTGCCCTCGCCGGATGACGACGCCGATGTGTATGTCCCCCTCAATGTCTGTCGAGAGCGATTCGGCGAAGTCGTCATGCGCCGGCGAACGGGCTCGCGTGAAATCGAGTGGGTTGAAATCCACCAGGTGCTGGTCCAGGCGGCATCTTCCGAGCGCGTCGAGGCGGCGGCGGAGGCGATCCGGGCGATGTTCCGGCGGTTTCATCGCAAGGAGGACTACTCGATCTATGTGCCCCTGACCCTGCTGAACCAGGCGCGTGCGACCCAGCGAACATTCAATGTCGTGCTCGGATCCATTGCGGGAATCAGCCTGCTCGTGGGTGGCATCGGCATCATGAACATCATGCTGGCTTCCGTCACCGAGCGCACACGGGAAATCGGCATCCGGCGCGCGATCGGCGCCCAGCGATGGCAAATTGTCGTCCAGTTCCTGACGGAAACGATTGTGCTGTCGAGTCTGGGGGGGATCATCGGGATTGGCGTGGGGGTCTGCATTCCGTTGATGGTCCGGCAGGCCACCGATATCCCGGCCCAGGTGCCGTTGTACAGCTTGCCGCTTTCGTTCGGCATCAGCGTCATGATCGGTGTGGTCTTCGGACTGTATCCGGCGGTGCGCGCCGCACAGCTCGATCCGATCGAATCGCTCCGGCATGAGTGAAACCACCGCGGCCGACACCCGTTCCCTCTGGTCATCTTTCCTCTATCGGGAACCATCCCCCGTGACCTGGCGTCGTGGGAGATGAAGACGGGGAAGACGCGGGCGGGCTTCGCCTCACCTGCGCATTTTTCGCCCCCCACGGGGCCAGCCCGTGGGGACGCGGGAACACGCGGATGCGGATGAGATGAAGCAGGATGCCGGGTGGAGCCTGGTGCGCGTTGCCGGGTCACCGCCCCCGGCTACAGCCGAGGCCGTCGGGCTCCCCCGTTGCCGGAACGACCTGTAGCCGGCCGCGGTGACGCCGGTTGGGTGCAATGCGATCCCGAATCGGCCTTTCAGCCTATCCGCCTACAGCCTCCCCGTCTCCCGAATCCGACAGGGACAGGATTATGAACTAATTATTCCCATCCCATCCGCCATCGGATACGGCCGTGCCGCTGTTGTATCCGCGACATGGTTTATGCGGTATGATGAAGTTCTATGAAACACCTGCGCATGTGGTCGTTGATCCTATGGGGCGCCGGAGCGGCCTGCACCCTCTCCGCCGCCGCCGAAACTCCCCGCCTCGCGTCCGCTTTCGGACATCACATGGTTCTGCAGCGCGATGCGCCGGTTCCCGTGTGGGGCACCGCGGAGCCGGGTTCGAGGGTGGAGGTGCTCTTCGCAAACCGCAGGACTCAGACCACGGCGGATGCGCAGGGGCGGTGGATGGCCAGGATCGGGCCGCTCGCCGCGTCGGATCAGGGGAGTACGTTGAGCGTCCGCGACGCGAAGGGCGAGGGGGAGGAGATCACCGATGTGCTGGTGGGGGATGTCTGGCTGTGTTCCGGACAGTCCAATATGCGCTGGACCGTGGCCAAGTCCGAGGGCGCCGCCGAAATGATCGCATCCGCGGATATCCCGACGCTCCGTCTGCTGAACTGGCGCGACTATGCAAAACAGCCTGTGGGCCTCGATCCATCCGGTTATTTCAAGGGAACCTGGGCCTGCGCCTCCCCAGAGGTTGTCCGGGATTTTTCCGCCGTCGCATTCTCGTTCGGCCGGGAACTGACCCGCCATTCCAAGGTGCCGGTGGGGTTGATCTTGAATGCGGTCGGCGGGTCCCCGATGATTTCGTGGCTTCCGGAATCCGTCGTCGCGTCGCGGCCCGAATATGCCGTGCCGGAGGGCGAGTTACCCTTCATGACTCCTGCGTTGCGCGGCTGGGTGTTGATGGCCATCCGGCGCGATGCAAAAGTGACCGCCGCCACGACCGCGGCGAATTGTCCTTCCCATCCCTACCAGCCGTCATATCTCTATCACGCCGGCATCGAACCGTTGCGGCCGATGTCGTTGAAGGGCGTGATCTGGTACCAGGGGGAGAGCGACGCCGAACACGAGGATCCCTTGGTGGCCTCGTTGCTTCTCCGGGATCTCGTGCACAGCTGGCGGTCGGTTTTTCAGTCGCCGCGGCTACCATTCCTCATGGTCCAGCTTCCGCGCATAGAGAGTCCGGACCGTGTGCACTGGCCCATTTTCCGGGAAGTCCAGCGCCGGGCCATGCACGATATTCCCGGCGTATACGCGGCGGTGACAATGGATATGGGTGTCTATGGCTCCAATGTCCATCCACCGAGAAAAATCCCGGTGGGCGAACGACTGGCACGGATTGCACGTAACCGGGTGTATGGCGAGCGTGTGCCCGCATTCGGCCCCGATGTCGCGTCCGCGCACGCCGAGGGGAGTTCCATGCGGGTGACCTTCGAACATGCGGATGGATTGCGCTCATCTGATGATGCTCCCCTCCGCGGATTCGAACTCGCGGGCCGGGATGGGGTGTTCCAACCGGCCCATGCCGTGATTGAGGGTGCAACCGTCATCGTGAGCACCGAACGGGTTGCCCAACCGGTGTCGGTTCGATACGGATGGCATATGAATGCGGATCTCAACCTTGCCAACCGCGATGGACTTCCGGCATATCCGTTTGCCGCTTCCCTGCGTCAGCGCTGATGTGGTCATTCCCAACAGCATGCGGAAGATGCTATCCGGCTAAGGGTTCGAGCGCGTGCGATTGCCTGCGACTTGAATAGAGGTAAAAACGTAAAGCCAGTCCTGGGCAATCGGCAGGTGTTTTGAATGTTATTCCTTCTGGCTAAATA
>JAGOHE010000185.1 GCA_017996315.1 Kiritimatiellia bacterium
CGGCATGACCGAGTGGGAGATGCGCGGGATCATGCGCGGGCTGATGGATGAACACTCGCAGGGGGAAGCCTTCGATTCCATCCTCGCGACCGGGCCCAACTCGTCGCATTGCCATCATCTTCCCGGCGCGCGGCGGCTCGGGCGCAACGATATTCTGCTCGCCGACCACGGGTGTCTGGTGCAGTCCTACCGCTCCGACATGACCCGCGTGGCGCACACGGGCCGTCCGTCCCGGAAGTTCCTGGAGATCCACCGCATCACGCGGGAGGCGCAGGAGCGGGCCATTTCCGCCATCCGGCCCGGCGTGTTGTGCCGGGAGGTGGACGCGGTGGCGCGCGACCACATCGCCGCGGCGGGCTATGGCGCCTGTTTCGGCCACGGACTCGGCCACGGGGTCGGGATGGATATCCACGAGCGGCCGTCGTTTTCCACGCGGGACGAAACACGGCTGGAGGCGGGGCACGTGATGACCGTGGAGCCGGGGATCTATCTTCCCGATTTTGGCGGGGTTCGGATCGAAGACATGGTCGTGGTCACTCCGAAGGGGTGCGACGTCCTCACCCGCGTAACCCGCGAGTTGATCCGCCTGTGAGCCTGCCGCGACGCATCCTGGGGCGCACGGGCATTTCCGTTCCCGTGATCGGCGTCGGCACCTGGCAGTACGGCGGCGAATGGGGCCGGACGTTCACGCAGGACGAGGTGGATGCCATTCTGGACCGCGCGGCGGAGCGGGGCATGCGGTTTGTGGACACCGCCGAGTGTTACGGCGATCATCTCTCGGAGCGGCTCATCGGCGACTACCTGCGCCGCCGTAACCGGGCGGACTGGATCATCGCGACCAAGTTCGGGCATCGTTTTCACGGGTTCATGGATCGCTCCTGGGAGTTGGATCCCAACGGCGTGCGCCGCCAGTTGGATGCGTCGCTGAGCGCGCTGGGCGTGGAGACCATTGACCTCTACCAGTTTCATTCCGGCAGCGATGAGGCGTTTGAGAATCCGGCGCTTTGGGAAATGCTCCGCCGGGAACAGGAGCGCGGCCGCATTCGCGCGCTGGGCATTTCCATCCGCAGCGCCGGCAGCCGCCTGCAGACCGATCGCGCGGCATCCGTCGGCGCGGGCGCGCTTCAGGTGGTGTACAACCGGCTGACCCGCGGCCCCGAAACGGAGGTATTTCCGGCGGCGCGCGCGCAGGGGCTGGGCGTGCTGGCGCGCGTGCCTCTGGCCAGCGGAATGCTCACGGGCGGCTATCGGCCCGGACACCGGTTTGAGGGCACGGATGTGCGCGCGACGTTCGATGCCTCCGACGTGCAGCGCAAGCTGGTCGAGGCGGAGAAGGTCCGGCGCGAGGAAATTCCCGAAGGCGTCGAGCCCGCGGCCTGGGCGTTGGCGTGGTGTTTGAGGGATCCGGTGGTGACCGCGGTCATCCCGGGCTGCAAATCGCCCGCGCAGGTGGATTCCAATGCCCGCGCGGTCGAAATTCTGTCAAAGATGATCTAGCCCGGGCAACGCGCGGGGCCGGCTGCGCTTCGCGGGCGACTTGTTCCGGGGAACAGGAGATTCAGCGTTCCGGGGGAAAGTTGAATTCAGGCGTGAGAATTCGCGCGCGCTATGGCCGCCTGTGCCGCGGAGAGACGAGCGGCGGGGACCTGATCTGTCGGGCAACTGAGGAATACGAACTCGAGGCGATGCAGGAAGCGAAGGGCGGAGGAATCCTCCACGGGCACACCGCACGCGCCGCACGGAAGGTCATGCCGGATGCGACGAACCGCGCGCAGGGATTGTTCCAACAGCCCGCCCAAGCCCTCGGCGTCGAACTCCGATGCGGCCGGGCGTCCGCCGCGCAGCGCTCGATCCAGGGCGGAGAGGCGAAAACACATCAGCCCGGCCGATTCGGCTCCGCGATCCGCGAGCAACGCCGACCGGGGGGTCTCAATCATCGCCCCGGGCTGGAAGTCGAGGTCCAGGCCGGTTTCTTCGCGCACGGAGTCTGCCGTCTGGCGCACCACGGCGGCCAGCATTTCGAATTCGGCCCAGTCGGAAAAGCCCCCGATCAGCACCCGGCCGCGTGATTCATATCCGTGATTTCGGCCGGCGGCCAGCGCCATGGCCAGCGATCGCGCCAGGGCGGCGATCGCCGGCGGGGACAGCGTCGAGCGTACGGTCATGTGAATTTCCAGCAGGTGGGCCGCGCGCACCCACGGCTCCCATTCGGGGACGACGGCCTGAGCGTAGGCGCGCGCGGCCGCTTCGGCTTCGGCGAGCGTTCGCGCGCGGGCCAGCGCGGGATCGGAGGGTCCCCGGGAGGGCGGGGGAAGGCTGAATCCGGAGACGCCGAACGCGCGGGTTTTTCGCAGGTCTTCTGTTCCGCTGATTTCGGCGAGAACGGCGAGCGGCTGATGCGCTTGAATCCATTCGCTGAGTTTCCGGCACATCGTCCGTTCCCGCGCGCGTTGCGCCGTTCCGTCGGAAGGTCCGGTTGCGCCGGCGCGCGCGGATCCGTAGGCGCGACCGAACACCGAGGCGAAGGCAGAAGGCGACAGGGACAGCAACGCTTCCGTCGGGCTCAATCCTTTCAAGCCGCCGCCGTCGCCGGGTTCGTCTCCCGCGGCGGTCATTTCGCACGCCCAGCGGACGGCGGCCGTATCCCGCGGCTGCGCGGCGTTCACGTGGCGGATATACCCGCGATCCCCCACCGCCACAAATTCGATGTCCTGGGGATATTTGCGGTCGCGCTCCAGACGGCCGGCCCAGGCCGCCGCTTCGCGCCCGATTTTCCGCCAGGCGGTGTTCGTATGCCGCGTCATGCGCGCCAGCGGAATCGCGGAATCGGCTTCGGGGCTGGACGGGTCCGGAGACGCTCCCGGATAAAACAGACCCGCGGGACGCCGGTTGCCGGTTTCCGGATCGCGGGAAAATACTCGGCCCCATCCGCCCGTCCCGTCCGCGCCGCCGGGCAGCCAGAGGCGGACGAGGACCGAGGGTCCGATCATGCCGGACTTGGCCGTGCGAGCCCGGCGACGCATGGCGGAGGGCGCGTTCCATGCCGCGTACGCGGCCCGCAGGATCAGGAGGATTTGGTCCAGCGGCTGCTCGGGAGGCGGCTTGCCTCCGTTCCGTGTTCTCCAGGCCTCCTGAAGCCGGAGCCCGCGGTCGCGAGAGGACCCCCCCTCGCGCGCGGCCGATCCGGCCCATCGCGAACCCCAGAGCAGGCGCCCGAGCGAATCGAGCAGCATCGCGCCCGCCGGATCGGTCCAGCCGCCGGCGGCCGCGGACGTCTTGCCCGGCCGGCGCGGCTGCGACGAATAGCCGACACCGAACACCGGCGGAGGAAGATTCCGAACGGAGACGCCCGCATCGAACGTCACTCCCGCCAGCACGGGCGCGCGGCGCGCGACGAAGTTCGAATGCGCCACCCGGCTCAGCAGGGTCCAGGCGTCATTCAGTTCGGCGTTGAGCGCGGCGGGGAGTGTTCCCCCATGCCGCGCCGCATAGGCGCACACATCCGCGCTGATGATGAATCCCGGAAGCACGGGCCATCCGTCCTCTGCGAGTTCGAGCAGTTGACTGCCCTGCGCGCCCAGCAACGAACGGGGAACCGCCTGCCCCGCGCGGCGGGCGCGCGCGGTCTGCAGGAAGTACACATGGGTTCGCGTGGAGCGGTTCGGCATGGGCGCTATTCTAGTCCAAAACTCCGCGGGGCGGGATTCCTAACCGGCCCGGCCGCATATCAGGGATCAAACGAAACATCTCCGCGGAACGCCGTCCACGGGGTTCTGCTCAGGCCGTAGTTGGTGAATCGGGGATCTCCGGTCACCTCGCGGGCAACCCAGGGGGGGATGTCCACGGGCGCATCGGGATCCGGAAGTTCGACTTCCGCGAGGATAAGCCCCTCGTTCTCCGCGTGGAAGACGTCACTCTCCCAAATCCGCCCGCCGAACGGTTCGCGGTATCG
>JAGOHE010000186.1 GCA_017996315.1 Kiritimatiellia bacterium
GCGTAATCGCCCGTGATCAGCATCCGGACGCCGCGCGCGGCGGCGTCCGTCCAAAGGTTGGACAGCAGCGACATCGTTTCATCCAAGGCTTGGATGGCGCGCGGCGAATCGGGTCCGTGCCGCTGGAGGTCATAGTCGAGATGCGGAAGATACACGAGCAGCAGGTCGGGCGCGGCCTCGCCCCGGGCCATCAGCGCGCGCGCCGATTCCGCGATCCAGCGCGAGGACGCCGCCCCGGCCATCGGTCCCCAGTAGCGGTGCAGCGGGAACGCGCCGCCCAGTTCCGCGCACAACTCCCGATACAAACCGGCGGGCTGGTCGAGACAGTCGGGAACCATCCCGCCGTGATGCCGGTGTATGGGCCGGGGCGAGAGCACGATATCCGCGGCTTCGCCGAGAATCTGCTGCCAGAACATCACCGCGACGCGTTGCCCGGCCGCGCGGCGCGCGCTCCATACGCGGGGACCGTGCGCGAGGGCGGCGTGCTGCTCCCAGAACAGGGGCCGCGCGAGCCGCCGGTCGTAGAGTCCATTGAACCACACCCCATGGCCGGAAGGCGGAAGCCCGGTCCGCAAGGTGGCCTGGAACGGGCAGGTGAGCGCGGGGAACTGGGACTCCGCCCGCCGGAAATCCGCCGCGGCAAGCCCGCCCCCGGACCGGGGTGCGCCGGCACGGCGCTGGAGGGTGTCCCATCCCAGCGCGGCGGTCACCACCACCAGCCAGCGATCGTTCAAATCCACGATATGCCTTCTTCCGTTGCGCGCCCGATGTTGGACAAGACTCCGCCGTGGCCAAGGGCGGCCCCGGGGTCAGAGCGCCTCCATTTCCAGCAACGCGCTCGCGGCGTCCCAGCCCGAACGCAGGGTCCGGAGCTGAAGCGTCAGTTCCGTCGCCCGGCGGGTCCACTGTTGTTTTTCCTCGCCCGATGCGTTTCCGGCGCGGCGGAGCGCGTCCTGCCGGCGTCGTTGGAATTCGGCGACCCAGAGCCGGAGCAGAATATCGCGCACCGCGTCGTCGGCCGACGCATCCTCGTCCGCCCGAGCGGTGAGCGCCCAGCGCTCGGTGATTTCGATTTCCGTCGCGAGCCGGGAAAACGAAGAATGTTCCGGGGCGATCGCCGCGAGCGACGTATGCGCCGGGGTGCGCGGATCCAGCAAGTGCTCCGCCATGCGCGCGAGTTCGGGGTGGCGAATCAGCGACGGATTCCAGTAGCCGCTCACGAATTCGCGCAGCTCGGGCGCGTGAAGCAGCGCCTCGACCAGCGCCTTTTCCTCGGGCGGGGCGGGAATCACGGCGGCGCCGGGCGCGGCCGCTTCCGGGGCCGCGGCGGCGCGTGGCGCGGGGGTGGCGCGCGCGGCGGCGCGGCGCAGCGCGTCCATGGACATCCCCAGCCGGCGCGCGGCGGATTGGAGCAGATGTTCGCGCAGCGCCGGCTCCGTGGCCCAGCCGACCACGCGCAGCATCTCGCGCACGGCGCGGACGCGTCCGGCCTCCGACGCCCATTCCCCGCGCTGCTCCTGCACGCGGGCCATGAATTCCACGAGCCCGTCGGCGCGGGCGATCGCCTCGCGCACCGGCTCCGGGCCGGACCGGACGATCATCGAATCGGGATCCTCGCCCGGCGGCAGCGCGACGAACCGGACCACCAGCCCCGCGCCCAGCAGAATCTCCGCCGAGCGGATCGCGGCATCCTGCCCCGCCGTATCGGCGTCCATCATCAGCACCACTTCCTCCGTGTAGCGCTTGAGCACGCGCGCGTGTTCATCGGTGACCGCCGTTCCCTGCGCGGCCACGGCGTTGGTGATTCCGGCGAGATGGCAGCGGATGACGTCAATCTGCCCTTCGCACAGCACGGCCTGGCGGCGTTCGAGAATCTCGCGCCGCGCGAGGTGCAGTCCGAACAACACGCGGCTTTTTCGAAACAGCGGCGTTTCCGGGCTGTTGACGTACTTGGCGGGGGAGTCCTCCGCCCGCAGCACCCGGCCGCTGAACCCGATCACGCGGCCCTGCTCGTCGCAGATGGAAAACATCAGGCGGTTCCGGAACCGGTCATACCATCCGCGCTCGTTGCGCATCGCCAGGCCCGCGACCTCGAGCAATTCGCGGGACCGGCGCGGGCCGGCGAGACGACGCAGCAGAAAATCAGGCCGGTCCGGCGCGAAACCGATGCCGAACGCCCGGGCGGCGGGCGAATCGAGCTTGCGTTCGCGCAGGTAGGCGCGGGCGGCTTCGGCCTCCGGAGCGTTCTGCAGCGCCGCGGCGTAGATCGAGGCGGCCTCGCTCATGACGGCCAGCACATCGTCCTTCGCCGGCCCCTTCGTTGTGTCGCCCCGTTCCTCGGGCTCGGGAAGGGCCACGCCGGCCTGTTGGGCCATCATGCGCAGGGCGGTGGGAAAATCCACCCGCTCGTAGTCCATGATGAACCGGAACACATCGCCGCCCACGCCGCAGCCGAAACAATGAAAGATCTGGCGCGCGGGGTTGACGTTGAAAGACGGTGTTTTTTCCTTATGAAAGGGGCAGCACGCCTTGAACGTGGCGCCGGAGCGTTTCAGCGGAACGCGGGATTGAACGACCTCCACGATGTCGCACCGCGCGCGCACCTGCTCGATGATGTCATCTGAAATTCTACCCACGGCCGCATTCTACCCCGGTCCGCCCTCCGCCTCCAAGGCGATTGGTCGGCGCCGATCGGACGGCGGGTCAGGATCGCCCGGAATTTCGAGGGACGGGATGTGTGTGGGCCTCGATCTGCCGGATGCCGTCGAACGTGTATTGGAGGCCGGACACCAGCGTGCATGCCGCGGCCAGCATCGCCAGGCCCGTGAACGCCGGGCCGGGACCGCAGACCGCCAGCGCGCAGACCACTGTCGCCATCTGGAAAAACGTGGCGGCTTTGCCCGTCAGCCGGGGCCGGATTTCCACCCGGTGGGCGAGATGATTGATCACCACCGCGCCCAGCACGAGCAGCACGTCGCGGCTGACGATCGTCAGCGTGAACCACACGGGCAGTTGCGGCTGCAGCTCGGGCAGCGAGGGACGGGTGAGCATCACCACCGCCGAAAGCAGCAGGCCCTTGTCGGCCAGCGGATCGAGAATACGCCCCAGCTCCGTGATCTCATTGCGCGAGCGGGCGAGATAACCGTCCAAGGCGTCCGTCGCCGCCACGAGGACGAAGACCCCCAGCGCGGCGATCCGGAACGTTTCGTTCGGGGCGTCCGCGCGCAGGCTCATGTGGTAATAGACCATGAGCAGGACGAACACGGGAATGCCCAGGATACGCAGGAGCGTCACCCGCGTGGCCAGCGTAATCCGGGGCAGGGGGCGGTGGTCAGGCATGGCCGCTCCAGCGCGCGCGCGCCGCTCCCAGCCGGGCCAGCGCGCGGTCGCGACCGAGTGTTTCCAGCATCTGGTACAGTCCCGGCCCCGCGCTGCAGCCCGAGACGGCCACACGCGCCGGGTGGATCAGGTCGCCGGGATTCCATCCGTGTTCCCCGGCCAGCGATTTCAGCGCGGCTTCCAGCGACGCCGCGTCGAACGCCGGCAGCGCCGCCCACCGCTCGCGCAGCGCGTCGAGCAGGTCGAAGGCGCCGGGTTTCAGCAGCCGTTTGCGCACCGCCTTGTCGTCCCACGGAAAATCGTCGGTAAAGAAATACGCGGTCTGGTTCGCCGTATCGGAAAACAATTTGATCCGGTCTTCCATGATCCGCAGCACCTGCCGCAGATAGGTTTCATCGAACGCGCCGGTCCAGAGCCCGTGCGCGGCGAGGTCGGCGCGGTGGTCCGCGATACGGTCCGCTTCGGGCAGGCGGCGCATGTGCTCGCCGTTGATCCACGCGAGTTTGACGCGATCGAATTGCGCGGGCGACGCCTGGACGCGCTCGAACGAGAAATCGCGGATCA
>JAGOHE010000020.1 GCA_017996315.1 Kiritimatiellia bacterium
GATGATGGGGGGCCGCGGTGCGAGGGGGATCCCGACGGAGGCTGGCCGCGATGGGACGGAAGGTCGCGGCCCAACGGGCGCGGTTCCGGCCATGCAGAGGGTTCCTTTTCGTCCGCACGGGCGGACAGGACGCTGCCTGCGATGGCCAGCACGCGCGCTACGCGGATAATTGTGTTGCCGGCTACTCGTAACGTCATGGGTTCTCCTGCTGCACTGGAAGGGCCTGACAAGAATCCGTCGGCATGGAGCGGGGAAGATCGGTGGCGCCAAACCGAGGGAACGTGTTCGAGCGTAGGCACGGGCGGGAAGCCCGTCAGACGGCGGCAGGAGGGCGGAAGATGTCGGCCATCGGAAGTCTGCCGACAAAGATGATTCCTGCGACACGGATGTGCGCGAAGACCGGGGAGGGCTGTGCCGCGGCGGAGTCATCGTTCTCGATCGCCGATTCCGCGCAGCACACGCAAGCGCACGCGGCGTGTTCACCGCTCGGGTGGCTGTCGTCGCAATGATCGGACGCCCATGCGGGCGCCCAGACAACCAGCGCCAGCAGCGCGGTCACCACAAATTTTGCCGACAGCATCATGGCCGGTAGTTTCTCGGGTGAAGGGCCTCGTGACAATCCTTAATGTACGCATAGTCGGGCCACATGCAAACGCACCGGAGGATCATGGGAACGCGGAAAACCTAGGATACGAATGCCAGGCCGCGGTTTTGGTCTTGGATGCCGCGTTTAGGGAAACCGCGCGATCGGGGCCGGCGTTCGAGCGAATCATTGCAGGCGTCGGATCCGATGAGCGTCATCCCGCCGGCGGCCGGATCCGCCGATTGACCCGTTGTGTCGTGGAAGGCATACTATGTTTCTCACATCACGAACGGATATTTCATGCCTGATCTCGATCAAATTAAGCAGCAAGGGCTACGGCTCCAGGCGCGCATCGCCGAGATGCGGGGGTATCTTTGACCTGGATACACGCCGCCGGAAACTGGACGAATTGCAGGACCGCGCCAATCAGCCGGATTTCTGGAACTCGCCCAATGCCGCGCGCACGGTCATCGCCGAGACCAACGCCATCCGGGCCATCCTCGATCCTTTTGCCGAGTTAGAGAAAGCCGGGGAAGAGGCCGCCCTGTATCTCGAAATGGCCGCGGCGGAGAAGTCGGAACGGGCCCAGTTCGAAGCGCTGGAGGAGAGCCAGCGGGCGCTGGAGCGCGGCGGACGTTTGGCGGACGATCTCGAAGTCCGCACCTTGCTCAATGGCCGGTTCGATTCGCACAACGCCTATCTCGATCTCCACGCGGGCGCGGGCGGCACGGAATCGTGCGATTGGGCCGACATGCTGCGCCGGATGTACATGTATTACGCCGAGCACCACGGGTTCCAGGTCAGCGTCCTGGATGTGCAGCCGGGGGAGGAGGCGGGGATCAAGAGCGTCCAGATGCATGTGCAAGGGCCGTATGCCTACGGGTATTTCCGCAGCGAGCGCGGCGTGCACCGTCTCGTGCGCATCAGCCCGTTCGATTCCAACAAACGTCGTCACACGTCATTCGCCGCGCTGGATGTGTCGGCGGAGATTGACGACGACATCGAGATCGAGATCAACGACAAGGATCTCCGGGTGGACACCTATCGTTCCAGCGGCGCGGGCGGTCAGCATGTGAACAAGACTGATTCCGCCGTTCGTCTGGTCCACCTGCCCACCGGCATCGTGGTCGCCTGCCAGGCCGAGCGTTCGCAGCATACGAATCGCGACAAGGCGATGAAGATGCTCAAGGCGCGTTTGTACGAGCTGGAAATGGACAAGCAGCGGAAGGCCATGGAGCAGTTCTACGGCGAAAAGGGCGAGATCGCCTGGGGACGTCAAATCCGGTCGTACGTGATGCAGCCTTATACGATGGTCAAGGATCATCGCACCGATGCGGAGACGGGCAATGTCCAGGCGGTCCTCGACGGCGACCTGGACCGGTTTGTGGATGCGTATCTCCGGTCCGCGAGCGGGGGGGGCGCGCATTGACCATTCTGGACGATATTCTGGCGCGGAAACGCAGTGATGTGGAGATGTGGAAGCGGCAGTTTCCCGTGTATCCGGACGGAGGACGGGGCGCGGGGCCGGATTTTCTTTCCGCCTTGAAGTCGGCGCCCATGGCCGTTATCGCGGAAGTCAAACGCCGGTCCCCCTCCGCAGGGGCGATTCGCGAGCCGATGGATGCAGCCGAACTGGCGCGCGCGTACGCGGAGAACGGCGCCCAGGCCATTTCCGTGCTGATTGATCAACCATTTTTCGGCGGCGGGCCGGCGGATTTCCGCGTGGTGCGCGAAGCCGTGGATCTGCCGATGCTGTTCAAGGAATTCGTTGTGGACCCCTGGCAGGTCGCGCAGGCCTCGTCGCTGGGCGCCTCGGCGGTGCTGCTGATTGTAGCGGCGCTCACGCCGGATGAGTTGCGCGCGTTGATGACGGACGTTCGGGGGCGCGGGATGACGCCGCTGGTGGAAGTGCATGACGAGGCGGAGCTGGACGTGGCGTTGGAATCGGGCGCGGATTGCGTGGGAATCAACAACCGTGATTTGAAAACCTTCTGCACGTCGCTGGAGACCAGTTTTCGCCTGTTGCCGCGGCTGTCCGGCGGCGTGACGGCGGTCAGCGAAAGCGGCATCCGCGCCGCTGACGATCTCCGCCGGTTGCGGGACGCCGGCGCCCGCGCGGTGCTGGTGGGCGAGAGTCTCCTGCGCGAGGCCGATCCGGGCGCGGCGCTTCGGGCGCTTCGGGGCGCGCCGTCCGATCCGCGGCGCGCTTGAGATTGGACGCGCGGAGGTTCCTGCGCCATAGTGATTCCAATCCCCCCGAGGCATGGGGTACACGGAGATCGTTTATGAGTGAGGCTTCCCCGACGGCCGCGGCCTTGAGCGCGCGAGAACCGTTTACGCTGACCATTTTCGGCGCCACCGGCGATCTGACCCACCGCAAACTGCTGCCGGGACTCTGTTCGTTGTTCTGTCGGAACCTGCTGCCGGAGCCGCTGGCGATCGTGGGCTTCGCGCGGCGGGAGTATACGGATGAGTCGTTCCGGGCATGGACGGCGGAGTCCATTCGGAAATTCAGTCCGACGCCGATTTCAGACCGCGAGCGGGACGCATTTCTGGCGCATCTGTTCTATCACCGCGCGGACCTGGAATCGGAGCCCGACGCGTTCCGGGGGTACGCCCGGCGTCTGGCGGATGAATCGCGATTTCCCCGCAACCAGTTGTTCTACCTGTCGATCAAGCCGGATCAGTTTGAACGCGTGATCGTCGGCCTGCATGACGCCGGGCTGACGCAGCCGCTCGCGGGAGGGGACTGGACCCGGGTGGTGGTTGAAAAGCCTTTCGGGCGGGATCTTGCCAGCGCCCGGGCGTTGAACCACATTTGTCTGCAGCATCTGCAGGAGGCGCAGATCTACCGCATTGATCATTATCTGGGCAAGGAAACGGTCCAGAATGTCATGTCGTTTCGCTTTGCGAACACCATATTCGAGCCCCTGTTCAATCACCGTTATGTGGAGCACGTGCAGATCACGGCGGCCGAGACGATGGGCATGGAGCGGGGGCGGGGCGCGTTTTATCACGACGCCGGAGCCCTGCGCGACATGGTGCAGAATCATTTGCTGCAACTGTTGTGTCTGGTCGCCATGGAGCCGCCGTCGCGGATGACGGCGGATTCGATCCGCAACGAGAAAGTGAAACTGCTGCAGAGCATCGAGACGGTTTCCCATGACGGCGAGGGAGGCGGCGTGGTCCGGGCGCAGTATGCGGCGGGCACGGTGGACGGGACCCCTGTGCCCGCGTATGTGGAGGAGGATCGGGTGCCCCGGGATTCTCGGACGGAGACGTTTGTCGCCCTGCGTTTGAACATCCGCAATTGGCGATGGTCCGGAGTTCCCTTTTACCTGCGCACCGGCAAACGGCTGGCCCGGAGGATGACCGAAGTCATGGTCCAGTTCCGCATGCCGCCCCTGCAGTTGTTCCAGACGGTTGAATGCGAGGGCGACGTCTGCGATCTCGTCCGGCCGCGCCCCAACCGGCTGATTTTCCGGATCCAACCCGAGGAGGGCATTGCGCTGCGGTTTTCGGCCAAGCGGCCGTCCATGAAGCTCAACGTCGAAGACGTGAACATGAATTTCTCCTACGCCGCCCAGTGGCCCGCGCAGCTGCCCGAGGCGTACGAGCGGTTATTGCTCGACGCGGCCCGGGGGGATTCCACGCTGTTTACGCGTTCGGATGAAGTCGAGGCGGCGTGGCAGGTGGTCGCTCCGATCCAGCAGGAGTGGCAGAGGGACCTTGATACGCCGATTCCCGAGTATCCCGCGGGCAGTTGGGGACCCGCCGCCGCGGATGCCCTGATCCGGACCCGCGGCGCGGAATGGCACAACTCCGTGCCGCGCTGACAGGGTCCAGTTGACATCCGCCCATGGAATGTCAGGCAGGATGCGGATGGGATCTCATGCCACGGCTTCCATGCCCCGGTGAGGCTATGGGGAAGGGGGGGCGGGCGATGAATGCGGATGATTGGGCATAATTCATGCGAGAAAAGCGCATCGCACCAAGACCGATGCAAAAGGAAAGCGACGTGCGCCAAGGAGGTCTGGGTGGGGAACCCAAGAGAAACGCACGCCGCCACCACAACATACAATCGTCGGCGCCAAATGCAAGCGGGGGACGGACCGGGCGGCCGCAGGTTCTGAACGCTAGTCGGCGTCTCCCTGAATTCCGTGCTGCATGAAATGCACGAGATAGAAAATGTTCTCGAGTTCAGAAGCGATATTGATGTTCTGGATCACGAGGTTCGGCCCGCTTTTCAGCATGGCCGGCGCGAAGTTCAGGATGCCTTTGATGCCTGCTTCCGCAAGTTGCTCCGCGGCCGGGGGGGCGGCGGATTCCGGCACGGCGAGCACAGCCACCCGCGCGTTCTCCTTTTGAATCACCGTCTTGAGCCGGGCAAGATCCAGCACCGGAATCGCCGCCTGCGGAGCCAGACGATCCGGATTCGTATCGAAGCCCGCCACCACGCGAATGCGTTCCCGTGAGAATCCGTGATAATTCATCAGCGCCGTCCCGATCTTGCCGCAGCCGACAATGATCACCTTCTGCTCCGCATCCTTCCCGAGAATGCTGTTCAGACGGGACAGCAGGTCTTCCACCTTATAGCCGCCGCGTTTGTTGCCGGTCAGATGGAACGCCGAAAAATCCTTTCGCACGAGTGCCGAAGAAACGCCCAGCGCATCGGCCAGATTATCGGAGAATACCTTGATCAATCCCAGAGACCGCAGTTTCTCGAGGACACTGCGATACCGGGTGAGCCGCATCACCATTTCCCGCGTCGTCTGCATAGTTTCAAAGCCTCCAGGAGGGCCCCCATGGCGGGTCGCTTCGGAGTCCGAAGTTACCACGAAGCGGCCGGCGCGCCAATCTATTATGTGAATCATTTCACATAAAAAACGCATTTATGATCGTTTGGTAACTGAAAAAACTTGATTCCTATAAGGGCGCATATAGAATGCTCCGGTTTGAACCGAGCGGGCCTGCGCTGATCCGATGTATACCGGATCGGTTTCCGAGGCGGGCGGGCGAGGGTTCGAAAGGAGTGATGGATGAGCGAGATCGAGACCGTTCAGGAACTGCCGACAGAATCCGTCGAATTGCCGCCGGATCTGACCGCGTTCATCGAGGAATGGAAATCACGTCCCGGCAATTTGATCATGGTGCTGCACAAGGTGCAGCAGCAGTACGGCTATGTGCCCCGCGAGGTGGCCTTCGAAGTGGCGCGCCGGCTGGACGTGCCCCTGGCCAAGATTTACGGGGTGATCACCTTCTATCACTACTTCCGCCTGAAGAAGCCCGGCAAGCATCAGATCGCGGTGTGCATGGGCACGGCCTGTTATCTCAAGGGCGGCGAAGATCTCATCCAGGAGTTCGAAAATCTTCTCGGCGTGGGTTTGAATACGATAACCGGCGATGGCCAGTTTTCCGTGGAAGCGGTGCGCTGCATCGGATGTTGCGGCCTGGCGCCGGTGCTGACGGTGGATGGCGAAGTGTACGGACGGGTCACCAAGGACGAGTTGCCCTCGATCCTTGCGAAGTATCAGACGCACTGAACAGAGGAATCCGATCCATGAAAAAATTGACGGTTGAGACGTTGCGCGCGCTGCGCGCCGAGCAGAAAGAACGTATGAGCCGCCGGGAAACCGCGGGCGCGGGCGCGTCGCTGGTGATCGGCATGGGCACGTGCGGCGTGGCCGCCGGCGCCCAGGCCGCGCGGGATGCGCTGGTGGCCGAACTCAAGGCCTGCGAGTTGAACGATGTGAATGTGATCCCCACCGGCTGCATGGGCCTGTGCCATTCCGAGCCGACCGTGGAAGTGATCCGCCCCGGCATGCCGCGGGTGATTTACGGCCGGGTGGACGCCGCCATCGCGCGGCGGATCGTTCGCGAGCATCTCGTGGGCGGACGGCTGGTGGATGACCATGTGTACGACCCGCCGGCGGCGGACATCGTTCCGATTCTTTCCGCGAATCAGCCGCGTCATAGCTGAGGGAGCCCATTCATGTCATACAAACACTTCATCCTGGTGTGCGGCGGTACCGCCTGCGAATCCTGCAAGGGGGAGGAGATCATCCGCAACCTGCGCGCGTCCGCCGACCGGCACGGCATTGGCGACACCGTGCAGGTGGTCCAAGCCGGCTGCTTTGGTTTTTGCGACAAGGGCCCCGTGGTCAAGGTGCTGCCCGAAGAGACCTTTTACATCCGGGTGAAGCCGGAAGATGCCGAGGAGATTATTTCCGAGCAGATTATTCATGGGCGGCCCGTGGAGCGGTTGCGCTGCCCGGAGGAGGGGGGCGCCGCGACCGGCCGGATGGATGGCCTCAAGTTTTACCAGAAGCAGTTTCGCATCGTGCTGCGCAACTGCGGTGTCATCAATCCCGAGCGCATTGAGGAATACATCGCGCGCGACGGCTATGCCGCGCTCGAAAAGGCCCTGTTCGAACTCAAGCCCGATGGCGTCATCGAGGAATTGAGGAAATCCGGGCTGCGCGGCCGCGGCGGCGCCGGGTTCCCGACGTGGCGCAAATGGACGTTCACCAAGGATGTGAAAGGCGACGTCAAGTACATCATCTGCAACGCGGACGAGGGCGACCCCGGCGCGTACATGGACCGCTCCACCCTCGAGGGCGATCCGCACTCCGTGCTGGAGGCCATGACGATTGCCGGCTTCACCGTCGGCGCGAGCCAGGGCTTCATCTACATCCGGGCCGAATACCCGCTGGCGATTCAACGTCTCGAAGTCGCGATCGCCCAGGCCCGCGAAATGGGTCTGCTGGGCGAGAATATCCTCGGCAGCGGATTCTCGTTCGACATCGAAATCCGGCTTGGCGCGGGCGCGTTTGTCTGCGGCGAGGAGACCGCGCTGATCACCTCCATTGAAGGCAACCGCGGCATGCCGGTGCCCCGGCCCCCGTTCCCCGCCATTCGCGGGTTGTGGGGCAAGCCGACCGTGATCAACAACGTCGAAACGTGGGCGAACATTCCCGTCATCCTGCTCAAGGGCGGCGACTGGTTTGCGCAGATCGGCACGGCGACGTCGAAGGGCACGAAGGTGTTCGCGCTCACGGGCAAGATCAACAATTCCGGACTGATCGAGGTGCCGATGGGCACCACGCTGCGCGACATCATCTTCGACATCGGCGGCGGCATCCGCGGCGGAAGGAAGTTCAAGGCCGCCCAGACCGGCGGACCGTCGGGCGGCGTGATCGCTCCGCAGTTCCTGGATACGCCCATTGATTACGAGTCGCTGTCCAAACTCGGCTCGATGATGGGCTCCGGCGGTCTCATCGTCATGGACGAGGACGACTGCATGGTGGACGTGAACAAGTTTTACCTGGAGTTTTCGGTGGACGAGAGCTGCGGGAAATGCGCCCCGTGCCGCATCGGCGGCCGGTCCATTTTCAACATGCTCAAGAAAATCGCGTCCGGCTCGGGCACCGAGGAGGATGTGCGGCAGATCCGGGAAATCGCCCATGCCATGCAGAAAGCCTCCCTGTGCGGACTCGGCCAGACGGCGCCCAATCCGGTGCTGTCCACCCTGCGGTATTTCAACGACGAACTGATGACGCATATCCGGGACCACAAGTGCCCGGCCGGCAAGTGCAAGGATCTCGTGCAGTACCTGGTGGTGCCCGAGAATTGCATCGGTTGCGGGCTCTGCGCGCGCCGCTGCCCGGTCAACTGCATCAGCGGCGAGAAGCGCAAGACGCATCTGATTGACCAGTCGCGGTGCATCAAGTGCGGCGAATGCTACAAAGCCTGCAAATTCGACGCGATTTCCCGAGGCTAATCCTTGAGGACCCCCCTATGACCACATCCGCCCAGCCGATGATCGAACTCGAAGTGAACGGAATCCCCGTGGAGGTGCCCGCCGGCACCACCATGCTCAACGCCGCCGAGAAGGTGGGGGTGAAGATCCCGCGCCTGTGCTACCACCCCGACCTGCCTGCCTGGGCGGCGTGCGGCATTTGCGTCGTCAAAGTCGAGGGCACGCCGAAGATGCTGCGCGCATGCGCGACGCCGGTGGGCCCGGGCATGAAGATCACGACCCACGATCCCGAGATCGTGCAGGTTCGCCGGACGGTGCTGGAAATGATCCTCTCCACGCATCCGAACGACTGCCTCAAATGCCCCCGGAACGGCAACTGCGAGTTGCAGAAGCTCGCGGCCGACTTCGGCATGCGGGAGGTGAAATTCGAATATCGGGTGCCGGAGATTCCCGCCGACACGAGCACCACATCCATCGTGCTCGATCCGATGAAGTGCGTGAAGTGCGGCCGGTGCGCGATCGTCTGCCAGCAGATGCAGAACGTATGGGCGCTGGAGTTCGTCGGCCGCGGCGACGGCACCCGCATCGCTCCCACCGGCGATATCCGGTTGGAGGAAAGCCCCTGCATCAAATGCGGACAGTGCAGCGCGCATTGCCCTGTGGGCGCGATTTACGAGAAGGACGAAACCGCGCGGGCCTGGGAGGCGCTCAACAATCCCGATCTCATTCCCGTGGTGCAGATCGCCCCCGCGGTGCGCGTCGCGATCGGCGAGTCGTTCGGCTATGAACCGGGCGCGGTGCTAACCGGGAAAACCTATGCCGCGCTCCGCCGGCTGGGCTTCAAGGCGGTGTTCGACACCAACTTCGCCGCCGACCTGACGATCATGGAGGAAGGCACCGAGTTCGTCCAACGGTTCGTCCATGGCAAGGGCGAATTGCCGCTTATCACAAGCTGCTGCCCGGCGTGGACCGATTACATGGAGAAATACGCGCCTGATTTCATCGGGAATTTCTCCTCCGCCAAATCCCCGCACGCCATGCTCGGCGCCATGGCCAAGACCTACTACGCCGAAAAGGCCGGGATTGATCCCAAGAAGATGTTTGTGGTGTCCATCATGCCCTGCACCGCGAAGAAGTGGGAAATCGGCCGCTCCGAAGAGATGTTCGGTCCCGAAGGACAGCAGTGGGTTGACCTGACGCTGACCACCCGGGAATTGGCGCGGATGATCAAGGCCTGCGGCATTGATTTCCCGAATCTTCCGGATGAGGAGTGCGATACCATTCTCGGTCAGTACTCCGGCGCGGGCACGATCTTCGGCGCCACCGGCGGCGTGATGGAAGCGGCGATCCGTACGGCGCATTTCCTCGTCACCGGCAAGGATATGGCCGATGTGAACTTCATGCCCGTGCGCGGATTGGACGGCGTGAAGGAAGCGAAGCTTCAGGTCGCCGGGAAGGAAATCCGCATCGCGGTGGCGCACTGGATGTGCAACATCGAAACCGTGCTGGACCGTGTTCGCGAAGCGCGCAAGGCCGGCCGGGAAACGCCGTACCACTTCATCGAAGTCATGGCCTGCCGCGGAGGATGCGTCGGCGGCGGCGGTCAGCCTCATGGCGCCGATGACCGGGTGCGCCGACTGCGCGCGGCCGGCATTTACGCCGATGACGCGGCGAGCGCCCACCGGTGCTCGCATCACAACCCGATGATCAAGCAGATCTACGCGGAATTCCTCGGCGCGCCCAACAGCCACAAAGCGCACGAATTGCTGCATACGGAATACACCGCCCGCCCGATCTACAAACGCTGATCGGCCCGCGCGGCGTGGGCCGCCAGCGACCTCTTCAGCCCGATCGCGGTGCGGGGGCATGCCCGCCCGGTCCGGGTGGCCCGAGCCCCGGCAGCGCCGGCTTCGGCCGCCGAACGGATCTTCATCCGCTGGGGATCCGTCTCCGGGGGCGGCCGGATAACCGCTTGATTGGTCTTCTCCAAGAGGGCAGTATCGTCGGATGCCAGAATCAGCATCACATGGGGATTCGTGTCCTCCCAAAATCGCGCGGCTGGGCTCGCCGGGGTTCATCATGGACTTCATGCGGTATGCCTTGTGCGGTGTGATCGCGGTGGCGGTGGATTACGGAGTCTTTGGCGTATTGACCCGCGCGCTGGACTGGGGCGCGGTGGCCGCGCAGTCGGTCAGCCGCCCGTGCGGGGGCGTCGTCAGCTTTATTCTCAATCGCCTGTGGACGTTCCGGGGCCGGGGTTCGGCGGCGGCGCATGTGCAGGCCGTGCGGTTTGCGATCGTGTGGGTGGCGATGTACGGCTGGTCCCTGCTGCTGGTCTGGCTGTTTGAACGGCTTCTCCTCGACGCGGGGATGGCGCCCCTGATCGCCCGATGGCTGGCCAAACTGGGCGGCGACGGCATCGCCGCGGTGACCGGTTTCACAGCCAATCGGCTTTGGACGTTTGGCGGAACGCGCGCGAAGACATCCCCAATGGATGAACCGAAACGCCCGGTGTGAGGTCATTTTTCCTGCCGGATTTCATTCAGGAGCACGACACATGAAAGGCTGGATTTTTCTACCGGTGGCGCTGGTTGCGGGATTGGTCCTGGGCGGGTGGGGGCCCCGGCAGGAGGTGCGACGGTTGAACAGCGAACTGGCGCTCGCACAGACACCCGCTCGCAGCAGCGGGAGAGCCACGGCGCTGGGCGCCCTCGGGCAAGTTCTACCGGTGGCGACACCGGAGCGGACGGAGCCGTTGCGTCCCGAACCGCAGCCGGATGCGGACGCCTCGGCGGAGAATCCGGACGCGCCCGAGGTCGAGATGGAGTCCGAGCGGGTCGAGCCGCCGGATGAGGAGACCATCCGCGCGGGTATCGATCAGGCGATGGAAGCGTGGCGGCTGCGCTCCGAGTTGGTCCGCAACGCCTTTGTCGCCAACAACGCGCTCGATGCGTCGGAGGCGGCCCGGTTCGACACCCTTGTAGCCGCGATGAACCTGCGCATCCGGAACGATCTGCAGGCGTTGGCGGATCGCCTGCGCGCGGACGATTCGGTGACTCCGGAAGATGGTGTGCGTCTGATCAACGGTCTCACCTCGCACCTCCTGCAGGCGTATGACGACATGGATCGCGCCATGCCCGCGTCGTGGCGCGAGGCGTCGGGTGAAGAATTCAATCTGGGCGACCTGGTGGATCCCTCGGTGGCGGAACCGCTCATCGGGTTGGAAGATCGCATGCGCGGCCCGCGCGGCGGGCCGCCCTGGAGGCGTCGTCCGTGAATTCCGCCGAACCGCCGCCCATGCCCCCGCTTCCCCGCGGTACCCCGCCGAATCCGGCGCGCGCCTGGCTGTGCATCACCCTCAACGAGCTGGCGGACGCGGTGCGCAGCCGTCGCGCCGGGGTGGTGCTGCTGCTGTACATCGCGATTGCCGCGCTGTCCATGAATGTGTTTCTTTCCGGTCTGCAGCGCATCGAAACCCAGTTGGCGGAAACACTGCGCATTTCCGCGTCGTCCACACCCGGCGCCGTGACCCGGTCGTTGTGGCAAAGCGAGCGTTTCCGGCGCATGGTGGGCGCCGCGGTGCGCGACGATCGTCTCGTCAAGGATCTCTTCGGCACCCCGCCCGAGGTGCTGGTGCATGGCGCGCTGTCCTTCTTTTACACGCCGCTGCTGGTCATGCTGCTGACGGCGCACCGGATCGCCGAGGAGCGCGCCGGCGGGTCGGCGCGCTATGTCCTGTTTCGCGCGTCGCGATGGGTATGGGTCCTGGGCAAGACCGGGGGGCAGGCGCTTCTGCTGCTGGCCTCGCTGCTCGCGGGAGCTGTCGCGGCGTGGACGATTGCGCGATTCCGCATGTCGGATCTGCAGGGATGGGGGACCATGGCCGGCATGATACAGTGGTCGTTGCGTTCCTGGGTATTCGCCCTGGGATTTCTGGGATTGAGCCTCGGCATCAGCCAGCTCACCCGAAATCCCGGCCTCGCCTCGGCGCTGGGCGTTCTCTCCCTGATGGTGCTTTCCATCCTGAACACGCTGGCGGAGCATTTTTCGGGTCCGGGCGTACGGCAATTGTGGGAGTTGGGCCGGGTGCTCTCGCCGTATCCCTGGCGCACGGACCTCTGGCGATCTTCCCCCGCCGAATTCTGGCCGGCGGTCCTGATGGTGGTCGGACTGGGTCTGTGTTATGTGCTGGCGGGGTACGCCGCGTGGCGGCGGAGGGACGCATGACCTCCGCGCTGGCCTATCGCGATGTAGTTAAACGGTACGGCCGACGCCGCGCGCTGGACGGGCTGACCGTGGACGTGCCCGCCGGATGCGTATGCGGGCTGGTCGGCGCGAACGGCGCCGGAAAAACCACCGCGCTGGCGGTGGCCGCCGGACTGGGGCGAATTCATTCAGGATCGGTATCCATTTTCGGCGGCGGCGGATTCGATCCCGCGCGGCATTCGGGCCGGGTGACCCTCCTGCCGCAGGATGCCGAGCTCCCCCGCGAAGCGCGGCCCGCGGAACTGCTGACGTTCTATGGGGAGACCCAGGGATTGACCCGCTCCGATGCCCGGGCGGAAGCCCGGCGGCTGATGGAGGCGGTGCATCTCACGGACCGCGATCGCTCTCCCATGCGCGTCCTTTCGCACGGCATGCGCAAGCGGGTGATGATCGCGCAATGCTTCATCGGATCTCCGGACCTGGTGCTGCTTGATGAACCCTTGAGCGGACTCGATCCCATCGAGGCCGCCCGGGCGCGCCGGCTGATGGATCTGCTGCGCGGGCGGCAGACCGTGATCGTCAGTTCCCACAACCTCTCGGAAATCGAACGCATGTGCGATCATGTGGTCTTCATGGATCACGGCCGCTGCGTTCGATCGGGCTCGCTCGACGAAATCACCCGGCGCGCCCAGTGTTTGATCTATGCGCTGGACCGGCCGCCGCCCCTGGACCGGCTCCAAGCCCAATGCCCGGATATGGCGTTCGAATGGTCCGCGTCGGACCTGCGCCTGACCTGTCGGTTTGAAAGCGGGTGGGCCATCGAACGGGTGAATGCGGCGGTGCTGCCGCTGTTGATCGGCGAGAACATCGGCCTGCGATCCGTGGAACCGGGCGAACGCCTTGAATCCGAGTATCTCCGGCACGCGGGCGCGTAGCCGCGAACAAGGGAGGAGAGCGCGGATATGAACTTTGATCCAACCCTGCGGGACGACCGGCAAATCGCCGAGCACGCGGAATCCGCGATGCGCGACATCTCCGCGGTGGGACGGGCGTTCGGCCTCGAAGCCGGCGAGATTATTCCCGCGCAGCGCGGCATCGCGAAGATCGATGCGGCGCGGGTCATGACGCGGACGGGAGGCGTGAAGCGGGGACTATACGTGGACGTCACGGCCATCACCCCGACCCCGCTGGGCGAGGGGAAAACCACGACCACCATCGGTTTGGTACAGGGGCTCGGCCGGCTGGGACTTCGTGCCGCGGCGGCCATCCGCCAGCCCAGCGCGGGTCCGACGTTCAACATCAAGGGCTCGGCCGCCGGCGGCGGATGGTCGCAATGCGTTCCGGCGGCTCCGCTTTCGCTCGGCTTTACGGGCGATATTGACGCTGTCACCAACGCGCACAACCTTGGCATGGTGGCGCTGACCGCCCGCATGCAGCACGAGGCGAATTATGACAACGCCCGGCTTCAGCGCATCGGCTGGCGCCGGCTCGACATTGATCCCGAGCGCGTGCAGACGCGCTGGGCGATGGATTTCTGCGCGCAGGCCTTGCGGCAGATCCGGATCGGTCTCGGCGGCTCCAACGACGGATTGGAAATGGCTTCGGGATTCCAAATTTCCGTTTCCAGCGAGCTGATGGCGATTCTTGCGGTGGCGAGGGATCTGGCCGACGTGCGCAACCGCGTCGCGCGGATGGTCCTGGCGTATGACCGCCGGGGGCGGGAGGTGACCGCGCACGATCTCGAGGTGGACGGCGCGATGACCGCGTGGCTGGTGAACGCGGTGAATCCGAACATGATCCAGACCATCGAGGGCCAGCCGGTGTTTGTCCATGCCGGTCCCTTTGCGAACATCGCCATTGGGCAGAGTTCCATCCTGGCGGACCGGGTCGGCGTTGCGTTGGGCGACGCGCTGGTGACGGAGAGCGGGTTTGGATCGGACATCGGGTACGAGAAATTCTGGAACCTCAAATGCCGGAAGTCGGGGCTGACGCCGGATGCCGTGGTGATCGTGGCGACCGTGCGCGCTCTGAAAATGCACGGAGGCGGCCCGGAGGTTAAACCAGGCAAGAAACTTGACGAAGCGTATACGCGCGAGAATCTCGCGTTGCTGGAGCAGGGCTTTGCCAATCTCGCGGCGCATATCGCCATTGTGCGTCGCAGCGGAATTCGGCCGGTGGTCTGCATCAATGATTTTCACACCGACACGCCCGCGGAGCATCGTTTATTGATCCGCCGGGTGGAGCAGGAAGGGGCCCTGTGCGCGGTGTCGCGGCATTGGAAATACGGCGGCGATGGGGCGCGCGATCTGGCCGAGGCGGTGCGTCAGGCGGCTTCGGAACCCAAGTCTTTCCGTTTTCTATACGACATGGATCTGCCGGTTCGGGATCGCATTGATCGGATTGCCCGCGAGGTGTACGGAGCCGGCGGCGTCACCTATACCCCCGAAGCGGAAGCCCGGATGGCGGCGCTGGATGGCGATCCCGCCACGCGGGAGTTGGGCCTGTGCATGGTGAAGACTCACCTCAGCCTGTCGCATGATCCGGCGCGCAAAGGCCGGCCGGCCGGCTGGATGTTGCCCGTGCGCGATGTGATGGTGTTCCGGGGCGCGGGATTCCTCGTGCCGATCACCGGAGAAATCCGGCTGATGCCCGGCACGGGATCCAACGCCAACTTCCGGCGCATTGATGTGGATGTGAATACCGGCCGGGTCACAGGCCTGATGTAACCTGCGTTCTTCGCCCGCATGGGAGCGGGTCGGGCGGACCTTTCCGCGTGTTGCCGGATCGCGGCTCGCTCCCCGTCTTCCAGAAGCGCGGATGATTGGCGATGGGACGCAAAAAATATTTGTTTTAGGTATTGACGGCTTCTCCGGCTCTGGTATCCTCTCCGTTCGTCTTGTCTCCCGCCTCGGGCGAAGGCAAGGCCAGTGGATCGTCAGCGGAAGGACTGCTCCCAACCGGATCAACGCATTAGCGGATGCGGGAATCCGGGTGGGGGTTTTGCGTCATTCGCTGACGTTGCCGCGGGCGGCTGGTGCAGCCGTTACAGGATTTAACCGGGGCCCACGTAGCTCAGTTGGTAGAGCACATCCTTGGTAAGGATGAGGTCAGCGGTTCAATCCCGCTCGTGGGCTCCACGTACAGTAGTAGGTCGGAACCAGGCAAACAGACACAAAGAACGCAAGGGAGAACCACCATGGCAAAAGAACAATTTGTGCGGACCAAGCCGCACGTGAACGTCGGCACCATCGGTCACGTCGACCACGGCAAAACCACGGTCACGGCGGCGATCACCTATGTGCAGTCGCTGAAGAAGCTGGCCAACTTTGTCAGTTATGACCAGGTGGCCAAGGCATCCGAGTCGCAGGGCCGTCGCGATCCGACGAAGATCCTGACAATCGCGACTTCGCACGTCGAGTACGAAAGCGCGAACCGCCACTATGCCCACGTGGACTGCCCCGGGCACGCGGACTACGTCAAGAACATGATCACGGGCGCGGCGCAGATGGACGGCGCGATTCTCGTCGTCAGCGCCAGCGACGGCCCCATGCCCCAGACGCGCGAGCACATCCTGCTGGCCCGCCAGGTGGGCGTGCCGGCGATCGTCGTGTTCCTGAACAAGTGCGACACGGTGGACGATCCGGAGATGCTGGACCTCGTCGAAATGGAGATCCGCGAGCTGCTGACCAAGTATGAATTCCCTGGCGACGACGCCCCGATCATTCGCGGCTCGGCGATCAAGGCCCTGGCGGTCACCGATCCCGCCCATGAAGATGCCAAGTGCATTCAGGAGCTGATGGACGCGCTCGACAGCTACATCAAGGAGCCCGAGCGGCCGATCGACCAGCCTTTCCTGATGCCGATTGAAGACGTGTTCTCGATCGAAGGCCGCGGCACCGTGGTGACCGGCCGTATCGAGCGCGGCATCATCAAGGTGAACGATGAAGTGGAAATCGTCGGCCTGAAGGACACGGCCAAGACGGTCGTGACGGGCGTCGAGATGTTCCGCAAGCTGCTGGATCAGGGCCAGGCCGGCGACAATGTCGGCTGTCTGCTCCGCGGCACGAAGAAAGAAGACGTCGAGCGCGGGCAGGTGCTGGCGAAGCCGAAGACCATCACCCCGCACACGAAGTTCAAGGCTGAGGTGTACGTGCTCTCGAAGGAAGAGGGCGGCCGCCACACGCCGTTCTTCAAGGGCTATCGTCCGCAGTTCTATTTCCGGACCACGGACGTCACCGGCGACATCACGCTGCCCGAAGGCGTGGAGATGGTGATGCCGGGCGACAACATCAGCGTGGAAGTCGCGCTGATCACCCCGATTGCCATGGAGAAGTTCGTTCGTTTCGCCATCCGCGAAGGCGGCCGCACGGTCGGCGCCGGACGGGTGACGGAGATCCAGGCGTAATCGCGCCATCGTCCGGGCCGTTCGCCCTGCGGCGGGTGGCCCGGCGTATGCGCCACCGAAACACGGAAGGGCGGTTGGCCTATGCCACGCGAAATCATCACGCTCGCCTGCACCGAGTGCAAGCGGCGGAATTACACGACGACCAAGAACAAGCGCACGAAGCCGGAGCGGCTGGAAATCAGCAAGTTCTGCCGGCACGAGCGCAAGCACACCGTGCATCGGGAGACCAAGTGACGCGTCCGGCATACAGGCCAGTAGCTCAATTTGGCAGAGCACCGGTCTCCAAAACCGGTTGTTGGGGGTTCAAGTCCCTCCTGGCCTGCCAGTGCGCCGGCCCCGGGAAGGGGGGGCGATGAACAAGGCTCAACAGGGTGTGCAGGGGGTGCGCACGTTTTTCCAGGAGGTCTGGGCCGAGCTGAAAAAATGCGCCTGGCCGACCGGACGGGAACTGCGCGAATCCTCCATCGTGGTCATCATCGCGGTGCTGCTGCTGGCCGCCTATATCGGTTTATGTGATTCAGTCATGATGTTCGCGCTGCATGCGCTGACAGGCCGGTAATCCGGGGGAGCGCGGAAACACCATGGACAAACAGTGGTTTGTGCTGCACACGCTCTCGGGCCAGGAAAAGCGCGTCAAGGAAAGCATTGACCGCCGCGCCAGGCTCGAAGAGATGGGCGACCTGGTGGGCGAGGTGCTGATCCCGACCGAGAAGGTCACGGAGAGCCGCGGAGAAAAGCGCGCGACGGTGGAGCGCAAGTTTTTCCCCGGCTATGTGCTCGCGCATCTGGCGCTCTATGACGAGCCGAAGAAGATCAATGAGCGGATCTGGTACTTCATCCAGGACACGCAGGGCGTCATCGGGTTCGTCGGCGGACAGCAGCCGATTCCGTTGCGCCCGTCCGAAATGGACCACATTTTGAAGCAGGTGGAGGAGAAGAAGGACAAAGTTCGCCTGAAAGTGGACTACAACCCCGGCGAGACGGTATCGGTCATCACCGGCCCGTTCCAGGGGTTGCAGGGCGCGATTCAGGAAGTGGACGCCAATCATGGCCTGCTGAAGGTGATGATCGAGATTTTCGGAGCTCCCCGGCTGGTGGAGCTGGAGTATTCGCAGGTGGAACGGGTCGCGTGACCCTTTCGGATCGGATGACATATGGCTAAGAAAATTGTCGGCGTAGTCAAATTGCAGATTCCGGCCGGGCAGGCCAATCCCGCCCCGCCGGTGGGCCCCGCCCTGGGCGCCCAGGGCGTCAACATCATGGCCTTCTGCAAAGAGTTCAACGCGGCGACCCAGTCGCAGGCGGGTCTGGTGATCCCCGTGGTCATCACGGTCTACCAGGACAAGTCCTTCACGTTCGTGATGAAGAGTCCGCCGGCGTCCGTCCTGCTCAAAAAGGCGGCCGGCATCGCGAAGGGTTCGGGGATTCCGAATCGCGACAAGGTTGGCAAGGTCACGCA
>JAGOHE010000021.1 GCA_017996315.1 Kiritimatiellia bacterium
GAACCGAAATTCTGAGCGTCGAACCCGCCCCCGGAACCCGCGCGCCGAACTAATATCGCGCGCCACCCGCACCCCCGTCCGCCGCGGAACAAACGGGAAGCAACGACCGGCGACGGCCCCCCTTCCATCTCCCGCCCCACCCGTTTACACGGCCGGCGATAGCCACGCGATCTTCTGGCCATCCAATGCTTGGATCAATCCCCCCTCGATTCGTCCAATGCCTGGATCAGGGGATCGAACGCGGGGGGGGGAGAACTATTTCATTATTTCCAGCGTATATACCTGTACGAGTTCGGTATCCGGCTCATCGTCGGAGAGAAACGTGACATACGGGGCATCATCCGCGGCAAACTCAACGGGCACGACGGACCGGCCGATCTCCTGCCGTTCAACATTCACAGCTCGTGCCACCAGGCGACCCGCGAACGGTTGTTCGGACATAAGATATACGACCACCGCTTTCTTCTTTGAATCCGAGTCTCCGGGCTTGGCGATGGTCATGGACAACCCCTGCGCGGTCATTTCTTCCGACAACTCCACGTTGAGCATGAGTTTCTTGTCGCCCCCTTTTCCGACCCCTCGCACAAAATCGGTAACCGTTTCGCCGACTCGCCCCCCTACCCTCTTCGCTGCGCTCTCGTCGCTTTTTCCACAGCCGACGATCACGGCAACCATGACAAGCACTGCGAGTTTCTTCACATCCGTGCTGCTTGCTCGTCCAACGATGAAACCCTGCGGCGGCTCGTGGCGACGTTGTGCAGGGGCCGATGGGTTATCTGCTCTTGTTGGCGTCGTTCTTCTTCTCTCTGGAAGCAGCGACGCCTTCGCATGCTCCGCGCGCCCTTCTCTTCAAAAGCTTGCCTGCGAAATGTATCGGATCGCGCTCCGCTTGTCGAAGACACCATCCCCACCACCATTCGTCAGCCGAATCCACTCTGCTGCCGGTGCTTCGCTCCCAATGTCACGGGGGAGCGGACGCTTTGCCCCGCCCGGGGCAAAACATCAGCCCCACGTGCTGATTGGCCAGATTACTTTGACTCGCCCTTGCTCTTGCGCTTGAGGTCCTGTCCGTGAGCCCGTTTGTATGTCTGGATGTCTTTGAACCTGCCCTTGCTGTCGCGGACGGCATACAGCTTCGTTCCGGCACTGCTCCGATGCGTTGTTCTCTTGGTCATGTTGACCTCCCTGGGGCGTGTCTATTTCTTGCCCAGGACGCTCTTGATCAGCCCGACGATGGCAATCAATGCCCCGCCGCCGACGCCACCACTGGCGATACTGCCCACAACGCTTTTCACATCCATGCCTTCTGTTGGGGCGTCAATCCCGAGCAGTCCCAGCAGCTGGCCGCCGAGGCCGCCGCCGACGATGCCGAGAACCGAGTTGAGCAGAGTTCCCAGCGATAACTTCTTCATGAGCGCACCCGCAGCATTCCCGCCCACGGCGCCGCTCACCAGCTGAACAATCAGGGGAAGCAACTTGTCCACGATGTGTTCTCCTTATCCTGCTCCTGTCATCACTCGACCGACACGGACCTTCCGTGTCTTCACCACGCTGGCCATGTTCCTGGCCCGCGAAGCACAGACGGCATCGTTCTAGGGTCCAACGCCCGGCCTCTGCGGCGGCGCGGCGGCGCCCGGTTCTCCAACCGATGGCCTGGCATCCGTGATCCCCGACGGCCTCACGATGGAACCTTCGAAGACCACCCGCGGATCGTTCACATCCACGAGTTCATGCAGCTCGTAGACATTGTGGTAGCCGTATCCGTAGAGGTTGACGTAGGTCGGGATGTTCAGCGCCATCATCAGCGGCTTGGCCTGCGCATTGAACTGCGCGGTTATGGCGAGTCCCGATTTCGTGACCGGCCTGGCGACCTTGGATGCAAAGTCAACCGGGTTGCCCTCGAAGTTGTTGTTGCAGTAGATCAGCACCGTGGTATCGAAGGAGGGAATGACCTTGCTCAGATTGTCCTGAGTGAAATCGGTGAAACTCAAGTGCTGGGCGCCCTTCAGGTGAATGCGCTCGTACCGGAACGTCGAGCGGGTGTCCAGGATGATGGTTCCCGGGTCCTTGCTCATGTTCAGGAAGGTGTCCAGGTCCACAAGGCGCTTTGCGCGATGGGGCTCGACCTCGGAGACGAGTTGTTTGAAGTCATCGAAACTGACTTTGGCTTTGGGATAGGTCGTCTTTTGCGCGAGAGCAAAACCGGCCACCAACAGAATGGCGGATGCGGATAAAATTTTGGCGTTCACGATCGTTCTCCCTTGTGTGTTCCGCAGCCTCTCCTGACGAAGGGGCGTCCGGCTGACCGGCAGCCCGAGTCGAGCTTGCTCGCCGACGGCTGACCGGCCAAGCGGGTTATTCGCCGGCGCGCATGGATTGGGCCAACCCGTCAATTTTTGCTGCGAGGATGAAGTCGCTTTCTGTTAATCCGTTAATTTTGTGCGTCCATAGCTCGACACGGACTTTTCCCCAGGACAGGAAGAGGTCGGGATGGTGCCCTTCGCGTTCGGCCAGATCGCCGATCTTGTTGACCAGCGCCAATGCCTGCACAAAGTCCGGGAACGCGAACGAGCGGACGAGGCGGCTGTCGTTTTCCACCTGCCAGCCATGAAGCTGGGCCAGAAGCGGCTGATATTGTTCCCGGGTCAGCGGAGGAACCCCTCCCCGACAAGGCACGCAGGACTTTTTGGAAAGCTCACTCATAACAGCCACGGATCAACATACGATGCCGATCCGCCATCGGCAAATTCACACCCCAGAACGAATCAGTGACGTTATGACGCCGCAGATTCCACGCGGTCGCCAATGTGGAGCCCATCCTCGGGCAGCGATCCAGCCAACCATTCCAGCGCGGTCCGGGCCGTCCGTCCGCCGAACGCTGCGCGCCAGGGCGGGAGGCCCCGCGTCACCCGCGTGATCCGATCATCGGCATCGAGGAAAACAACGTCTATCGCGAAGCGCATGAAGCAGGTGTGAATTGAGGCGCAGTTCCGGATTCGCAGCGCCACTCCCGCCGGCCAAACCTTGCGCCCCATCAGACCCAGCGCCCGGCCGATGGGTCCGCCCGCATCGCGCACGTCGCGGGCGATGCGCCTTCCCCCGCACCATAAACCGGTATTCATGATGGGACGTCTCTTCCCGGCTTCGCCCGCCGCGCGGTCACATGTGGCGGATCACCGCGTCGCCGAAGGCGCTGCAGGAGATTTCCTTGACGTTGTCCATCAGCCGCGCGAAGTCGTAGGTGACCTCCCGCGCGCCGATGGCGCCGTCCATGCCCCGCACCACCGCGTCGGCCGCTTCGGTCCAGCCCAGGTACCGCAGCATCATCTCGCCCGACAGGATGACCGAGCCGGGATTGACCTTGTCCAATCCGGCGTATTTCGGCGCGGTGCCGTGGGTGGCCTCGAAAATCGCGTGGCCGGTGACGTAGTTGATATTTCCGCCGGGAGCAATGCCGATGCCGCCCACCTGCGCAGCCAGGGCGTCGGAGAGAAAATCTCCGTTGAGATTCATGGTCGCGATCACGTCGAATTCCCGGGGGCGGGTGAGTGTCTGCTGAAAACAGATATCGGCGATGACATCCTTGATCACCAGTCCTCCCGGCAGGCGCATCCATGGGCCGCCATCCAACTCCACGGCCTTGAATTCGCGCCGGGCGAGCTCGTAGCCCCACTTCATGAAGGCGCCCTCGGTGTACTTCATGATATTGCCCTTGTGCACCAGGGTCACGCTGCGCCGCCCCTGCTCCACCGCGTACTGGATCGCCGCGCGCACGAGCCGCTCGGTGCCTTCGCGGGACACCGGTTTCACGCTCACGCCCGCGCTGTGCGGAAAGCGGATCTTCCGGAACTCGTCGGGAAATTCGCTTTCAAGCCGCGCCATGAACCGTTTGTTTTCCGGGGTGCCTTCTTCAAATTCCAGGCCGGTGTAGATGTCCTCCGTGTTCTCGCGGAAAATGACCATGTCCACGTCTTCCGGCCGCTTCACCGGTGAGGGCACGCCACGAAACCATCGCACGGGCCGCAGGCAGACATAGAGATCGAGCAGCTTGCGCAGCGCGACATTCAAACTGCGAATACCCCCGCCGATCGGCGTGGTCAGCGGTCCTTTGATGCCGACGAGATAGCGCTGAAACGCTTCGACTGTTTCGTCGAGCAGCCAGGTTCCAAATCGTTCATGGCATTTGCCCCCCGCGAAGACCTCCATCCACACCAGCCGGCGCCGGTCGCCATAGGCCCGGGCGACCGCGGCATCCAGCACCCGGACCGCCGCCCGCCAGATGTCCGGCCCCGTGCCATCGCCTTCAATAAAGGGGATGATCGGCCGGTCCGGAACCTGCAATCGCCCGTCGCTCAGGGTAATGGGCGCTCCATCGGTGGGAATGGCGATGTGCTGGAAACTCATCGGGGGGGTTCCTTTCATGCCGCCCGCCGCCTACGGAACGCGGGGGGCGTCGCTCCACAGCTCTTCCAACGCGTAGTACCGCCGCACATCGCTCAGGAAGAGATGCGCCACCACGTGGATAAAATCGAGCACGACCCATCCGCTCTCCGGAATGCCGGACACGCGGTGCACCGGATGGCCTTCGCGCTTGAGCCGAAGACAGATCTCCTGTTGGAGGGCCTTGAGGTGCGGCGGGCTGGATCCGCTCATGATCAGGACGCGGTCCGTGACGCTTGAAAGCTCACGGACATCCAATTCCACGAGATCGAAGGCTTTTTTGTCCTCCGCCGCTGTCCGCACGCACCGCGCAATAGGTAGGTCATCCATGATGTTGATACAGCCCGTGAACTCGCAGGTACTCCTCCACGGACGGAGGCACAAGATACCGGATGGAGGCGTTCTCGGCAACCCGCCGCCGAATTTCCGTGGAGGAAATTCCGATCGCATGCCCCTCCGCCATCCTTGCGCGAAGCCGTTCCGGCCAGGGCGCGGGCAGTCCGATCGCCTCGTCGGTCAATGCGGATCGCGGATACCCCGGTCGTAACAGGGTGACCATCTCGCACCGCTCGAGCAGCTCGAAAATCCGGTGCCAGGTGCGCAGCTCGGGCAGGGAATCGGAGCCAACCACGAAGCTCCACCGCACATCGGGATGCCGGCGATGCAGGGCTTCGATGGTGTCCATCGTGTAGGACAGGCCGCCGCGTTCGATTTCCATCCGGCAGCATCGCAGCACGGGATCCCCTTGAAGGGCGGCTTCGACCATCGCAAGGCGGTCTGCTGCCGGGGCCAGCGCCGGCTTGTGCGGAGGATTCGCGCAGGGCATCAGCCAGACTTCCTCCAACGCGAACGCGGCGGCGGCGTCCCGCGCCGCGATCAGGTGTCCGTGATGCACGGGATTGAACGAGCCCCCGAATATGCCGATGCGTTTCATCGCCTCCATCATGCCCTGTTTCTTCCACTCCGGCCAGCGCCCATTCCCAGGCTCCCGAGGGAAGCCGAGGTCACAGGGCCAGCGCGCGTCCGTGCCGGCAGTTGGTCAGTACACTCCGGGAATGAACCGCCAGCTTCGACGCCGATATTCCGCATATTTCGGGAAGGCCGCGCACAACATGCGCTCTTCGCGCGAGGATTTGGCCGCCAGGACCAAAGCCAGGGCGAGCGCCAATCCCACGGTCACGGTATCCGGCCGGGAAAGCACGCAGGCGAGAGACGCCAGCAGGAGCGAGCTGTACATCGGATGGCGGAGGCGCCGGTACGCTCCCCGCGTGCGCAGCGTCGCGCCGGGACGGACGTCGGGTAGCGGATGCAGGTTGCGCACCCCCATCGTCATCACCGCCCACGCCGCAAGCGCACCCGATGCCGCCAATAGGGCCGTCGCGGGGATCCCCCAAGAGCCCCGCACCCCGCGCGCCACCAGCGCCGCAAGGAGCGCCAATTGCGCTCCCACCAGCGTCCAGGATACGACGCGCGAGGCTCCTCGACTCCCCAGCGGAGGTTCGCGCGTCATGGCACGATAGCCGTGCCGGAACGCGCCGGCCCCCCGTATCGGAACGGAATGCGGATTTCCGGCCGCGTGGGCGCGTCGGTTTTCAGCACCAGCTCCCGGCCGCCCAGCGCGGCTTCCACCGGCACTTGTCGCAAGTGAATCCGGTACCCCCCGTTCATCGGATGTACCTCGGCGCGGATGCGCGGATCGGGGGGGAGGACTTCGAGAATTTGGAATTCGCGAATCCGGCCGGGCCGGACGGACGCGTACAGTGTGAGCGGGCCCGGCTCATCCGCCGGGATGATCAGCTCGCGCGGGGACGCCAGCAGCTCGTCCATCACCACCGCGCGCACCGGAATCTCCAGTGGATGCCGGGTGGGCTGCTCGGTGCGCAGCGCAATCGAAGCGCGGAGAAATCCGCCGGGCAGCGAAACTTCCGGCCGGTTGGCCGCTTCAACCAGATAGCGCCGCCCCGGTTCCAACTCCGTCAGCCACGCATGAAAACTCTCCCGGTCGGATGTCGCTCCCAGCACCCGGTTGGTGATGCCCGCGGCGAATACAACCTCCACGGACTGCGTCACCGAGCCCTGCTCCGGAATTTCTCCAAACATCATCGCCATGGGGCGGAACTCGACCTCGGGCGCCACGGATCCCTCGAACCGGAGGTCCAGCGCCGGCGTTTCCGGGTCGCTGCTGTGCACCCGCAGCGCCCGTTCCACCTCTCCTTCCCGGCCCCGGAGATTCAGCGTGACGGACAGCGTCGCCTCCGCGCCGGCGGGAATGAATCGGTGCGAAAGGTTGATATCCGTGCAGCCGCACCGCGATTCGACGCGCAGAATTTCCACCGACACGCCGCCATCATTGCGAAGGCGGAAGGTGTGACGGATCGAACCAGCTTCCAAATCGCGCCCGGTAAATCGGCAGACGGGCTCCGGACAAACCAGTTTCGGCCGGGGCGCGGATGCGGCGACGGCGGACGCCGCCAGCGCCGCGCCGATCCACATCGCCGCCGCGCGCTTCCGTCGGGTCTGCACAACGCGTGAAATCATGGCGCCGCCAGCATACTGGAGAACACGTCGTTCCGCGAGTGCGCCCTTCGCCGGCCCGCCCGTTCAACCCTGTGGTTCCGTGTGCGGATCTCCGGTTGCGACGGGCGGACGCATAAGGTATGGTGCAGAGATGAAAACGACACGAAGAGATTTTATTAAAACGGCCGTCACCGCCGCCGCCGCGGGCGCGTTCTGGCCCGGCCGTCTGCGCGCGGAAGATGCCGCCGTCGGCGAGAACGGAGCCTTCACCTTCCTTGCCGCCAACGATCTGCACTTCACGGAAGAGAAATTGTGCGCGCCCTGGTTCGAGCGAGCATTCAAGGCCATGCGCGCCTCCGCCCCACAGGCGGAATTCCTGATCGTCAGCGGCGATTTAACCAGCGAAGCCACCACACCGGAATTCGGGGGCTTGAAGGAAGCGTTTCAATCCTTCGGGCTGCCGGTGTATGTGGTGGCCGGAAACCATGACGTAGGGCACGATGGAAATCGGAAGGAGTATGACGCTCATTTCCCCGACCGCCATCATTACGCGTTCGAACATCGCGGATGGCAGTTCTTCGGCTTTAACTCCGCGCCCAACCGCGGAGCGGAAGGCACCATCATCCGACCCAGCGCGCTGAAATGGATGGACGAAACGCTGCCTCGTTTCAACCCGGATAAGCCTTCCGTGGTATTTACCCATTTCCCGCTCGCCTATGGATTGCGCCGGCGCCCGGTGGATGCGGACGGAGTCTTCAAACGCTTCGCGTCGTTCAACGTGCAGGCGATTTTGAACGGCCATTTCCACGGATACACCGAGGGCATCTGGCGCAACTCGCGGATCACCACCAACCGTTGTTTTTCACGCTACCGCGACAACATGGATGGTCACGGCCCCAAAGGCTGGTTTGTCTGTGAAGCCCGCGAGGGCCGGATTCACCGGCGAGCGGTGGACCTGCCGGAATGAACCGCCCGCTCCGTACGTCCGCTCCGAACCCGCCGATGCTTGCCGGAGCGCTCGTAAAAATCCCCCTGCCGGGCCGGGCAGGCGAGCTGGATGGATTCTGGCATCCGGGCCAACGGCGTCAGGATACGCTGCTCATTTATGTCCACGGCATGTGGAGCAATTTCTACCGCTCCGCCCTGAAATGGACGAGCCTGCGCATGGCGCCCGAGTTCGGCATGGACGGTCTCAGTTTCAACAACCGCGGGAGCGGGCATGCGACGGCCGCTGAGCGGTTTTCCCACAGCCTCAGCGACCTGGAATCGGTCCGACGGTGGGCGAGAAAACTCGGATACCGTCGGATGGTCTGGATCGGCCACAGCACCGGGTGCCAGAAGGCGGTGCATTATCTCGCGCGGCGAAAACCCGCCGACGCGGCGGCGCTCGTGCTGCTGGCGCCGGCGGACGATCTTGCGATCGTGCGCCGGGATGGCGGCGCGCGCTATGCATCGCTGGTGCGCATGGCCCGGGGGCTCGCGGACGGGCCGGACGCCGATCGGCCGGATGCGCGCCTGAACGGGTTCAGTCCCCGGCGGTTTCTCAGCATCGCCCTGCCCGAATCGGCGGAAGCGCGCCTGTTCGATTACGACGGCCGCATGACTGCGTTCGCTTCGCTGCGCCTCCCGATTCTTGCGGCCTTCGGAACCCGCGAACAATATGCCTGCCGTCCCGTGCGGGAGATGGGCGAGATTCTGGGCGCCCGATGCCGCTCCGAGGATTTTGAATTTCATCTGGTGACCGGAGGCGATCATTCCTTCCACGGGCGGGAGGAACTCACGATGCGACGCGTCATGGAATGGATCGCCCGGCACCTGTAATTGGGCGGGCGCCGGCGCGACGCCCGGACCGTGACCCGACCACGCCCGGCATCACTGAAAACGCAGGGCGAGGGCGGCAAGGCCGAGAAAGAAGAAAAATCCGGCCACGTCGGTCACCGTGGTCAGAAAGATGCTCGACGCCAACGCCGGATCGATGTGCAACGAGCGCAACAGCAGGGGAATGGTCACGCCGGAAAATGCGGCGGCCAGCATGTTCAAAAACATCGCCACGCACACCACGACCCCCAGCATGGCGTTCCCCTTCCACCAGTAGCCCACCACGCCCACCACCAGGCCCAAGGCCAGTCCGTTCAGCACCCCCAGCGTGATTTCTTTGAGCAGCGCTCTGCGTCCGGCGGCATCATTGACTTCCCCCATGGCCATGCCCCGGATCATTACGGTGAGGGTTTGGGCGCCGGCGTTTCCGCCCTGCCCGGCCACGATGGGCAGGAACACCGCCAGCGCGGTCCATTGCGCGATGGTATCCTCAAAAATACCGACTACCGCAGCCGCAAGAAACGCAGTGCCGAGATTGACCATCAGCCACGGCAAGCGGCGTGAAAACGATTGCGCCCATGGGGTGTAGGTCCGTTCTTCGCCGGATAACCCCACCATCAACTGCATGTCTTCTGTCGCCTCCGCTTGCTCCACCCGGATCGCCTGGTCGGCGCTCACCACCCCGACGAGGCGACCGTCCGCTTCTACGACCGGCAACGACAGGAAGCGATATTGCGAAAACAGCCGGGCCACAGTTTCCTGGTCATCGGACGCGCGCACCCGTTGTACGGTTGGTTGGGCAATGGCGGACACCGTCAGATCACGCCGCCGGAGAATTAAATCCCGGAGGGTGACCACCCCGGCCAGGCGGTTCTGCGAATCTACGACATACAGATAGCTTGCGCTCAGCCGCTGCGCGTCGTCATCCCGGCGCAGGCTCTCCAGGGCATATTCCAGCGTCCAGTCCTCACGAAGCGCGTAAAAAGCGTCGCTCATCAGGCTGCCGGCGGAATTTTCCGGGTAACTCAACAGCCGCTGAACACCGGACGAGTTTTCGGGCGCCAGCCGGGCGAGCGCTTCCCTCTGTCGTTCTTCGGGAAGTTCACCCAAGATATCGGCGGCTTTGTTATGAGGCATCGCATCCAGCATGGGATGCAGGTCGGCGGAAGACAGTTCGTCCGCGATGCGGTGCGCCGCCGTGCTGTCCATTTCGGCCAGCGCTGCGGCGGCACGTTCCGTGGGAAGCGCGCGCAACTGCCGGGCCGCCTCCTCCGGAGTCATGCCCTGCAGCCGGTCGGCCATATCCGCCGGATGCTCCTGGGGCGCGCCGTTCTGGAAGTGATTCTCGTTCACATTGTGATTCCACCTCATGCATACGTCAGGCGGAATGCTAGGTCAAGCCACAGGAACCGCGCTTCGTTCAGCCTCCGAAGGTCGCCCGGGCACACTGCGGCTTGCCCGTTCAAAGATGGGAGCCTATGATCGGACTCCACATGATTTCATGGGCGGCCATCCCGATTGCGATCCCTTCCCGCGCGCCCAAACGCGCGAGATCGCTGAGCCCGCGCGCGCTCCGCGCGGTGGCCGCGGATATCCGCGCCCGCGCCCGCGCCGCCCGGGAGCCGGCCCCGTTCGTCGAGCTGATCGCGGTGGCTCCCCTTGCATTCCGGGTGCGATGGCAGTCACCGCCCACGCCGGACTGCATGGAATCGCCGAACGCTCCGCGGGTCTTGCGCTTGCATGTGACGGATGCGCATGGAGCATCCCTCGCGGTCTTCGATACCTACCTCCCCGAGGAACACGGGCAGCGAACGGTCACCATTCGCCACGATCGCGCATGGGTCCGCGCCGAGATCGGCTGGCTGCTCGTGGACGGACAGCTGATTTCATCCCTCTCCTCCCCCCGTAGCGCCGCGATTCCGTTGCAGCCCTCCACCACGCGGCAGAGCCGCACGATTGATGTCCGCCGGATGCCCCGCGACGCCGACATCCCACCCCGCGCCCTACCTCCTCCATCGGCGATCCCCGTCTCGCTTCCCGCCGGGCTCGGACGCACGGCGGGGTATTCCGGCGAGGGTCCGGCCGCGCGCTCCGGGAGCTCAATCCGGGAATCGCTTCCGACGGGCTGGCCGCAGCCCAGCCTCGGTGACGCGCGGAGGGCGCGCTCATGAAGCGGCGGACGCGCCCCGGACTGGCGCTCATTTTTCACGCGCATCTTCCTTGGATTCGTCACGAGGAACACCCCGATTTTCTGGAGGAGCGCTGGCTGTTCGAAGCCCTGCGCGAATGTTATTTGCCGTTGTTGCTGGTCTTCGAGCGGATAGCCTCCAGCGGCGCGTCCTTCCGGGCCGCCGTGTCGCTGTCCCCCACGTTGCGGGCCATGTGGGCCGATCCCCTCCTGCAGCGGCGATTTGCGCGGTATATGGAAGCCGCCATCGAGTTCGCCCAACGGCAATGCCGGGAACTTCGCGATGACGCGCGGTTTCACGGTCCGGCCCGTCACCACCTCGAACGCGCACGCCAGGTCTATGCGTTCTGGAAGGACGCCTGCCGGGAGAATCCGCTCGGCCGGTTCGTGGAACTTCAGCGCGCGGGTGTGCTGGAACTGTTCACCACCTCCGCCACACATGCGCTCCTGCCCTTGTATCGCGACGTCCCGGAGGCCGTCCGGGCCCAGATCATGATCGGCGTCGATACGTTCGCGTCCGACACCGGCGACCACGCGCGCGGATTCTGGCTGCCCGAATGCGCCTATCATCCCGACCTCGACGCGGATCTCGCCGCGTCGGGCGCTCGCTATACGAACCTGGACACGCACGGGTTGACGCGAGCTCATCCCCTGGCCGAACGGGGTGTGTTCGCGCCGGCCGGAAACGCGCGGGGCTTCGCGTTTTTCGCACGCGACCCGGAGCTGACCCGGCGGGTGTGGAGCGCGGCGGAAGGCTATCCCGGCCACCCCGACTACCGGGAATTTTACCGCGACCTCGGACACGAAGTCCCCGAATCGGAACTCGGCCGCGCCGCGGGCCCGGCCGGCATTCGCGTGGATAGCGGGATGAAACTCTGGCGGGTGACCGGCGGTTCCGCGGAGAAGCAGCCGTATCGCCGCGAGGACGCGCTCGCCCGCGCGCGGGAGCATGCCGCAGATTTCGCCGCGCGCGCGGCGGACCGCGCGCGGGCGGCGCAGGAAAGCATGGATCGCCCGGCGTTGCTTGTCGCCCCGTTCGATGCCGAGTTGTTCGGCCACTGGTGGTACGAAGGCCCGGAATGGATCGAAGCGCTCACGGACGCGGTCGAACCGGCGGGGCTTGAGTTCGTGACCCCCAGCGACTGGCTGGAGCGACATCCCCGCCTGCAGATGCTGGAGCCCGCCGAATCCAGTTGGGGCCGCGGCGGCGCGCACGAACCCTGGATCACCCCCGTCAACCAATGGATGCGCGACGGCGCCGCGGAGGCGGCGCGCCGGCTCGTCGGGCTGGTGCGCGACTCGGCCGCGTCCCCGAAAACCGCCGCGGCGCGACGCGCGCAAGACCGGGCCTTGAGCCAGGCGGCTCGGCATGTCCTGCTGGCCATGGCTTCCGACTGGCCGTTCATGGCCGCGGGAGGTACCGCCGCGGAATTCGCGCGCACCGCCGCGCGGGATCAACTCGACCGATTCGACGTGATTGAAACCATGCTCCACAGCCGCCGGGTCAACTCCCGTACGCTGCAGGCGCTCGAACAACTCGACCCGCTGTTCAGTCCGCTGGATCTGCGAACTTATTTCCGCTGAGCCGGGCCGTGGTCGTAGAATCTCACCAGCGCGCCAAACAGCGTCGCCAATGGAATGAATTCGGTGCCGGGCAGCATGCAGTACACGCCCGCCGCCACGGCAAGCATCGCCGCCATCCTGCGGCTGCCTCCCAACGCCCGTCCCATCCAGTATCCCGCCAGCGCTCCGATCGGAAATCCCAGATACATGCCGATGGGCCCGAACGTGGCCAGATCGAGCAGATCAATGATCAGTCCCGCGATCACGGGTCCGAACGCGCGATTCAACCTTCGTCCCATGCGCGGCTTCGGAGCGGAATCGGCAGGGTTGGACGGAGGATTCGAACCGGTATCCGTCGCGTCCGGGGGCGCATCGGAAGATTCGGACAATTCCTGCGCGGGCCGCTGGAACGGGATGGTCAGAAGCGCGACCAGCGCGAGCAGGATCATCGGAATCAGATTCCATCCATCCGGGGTCAGCACAAAGACCATCGCGAGCGCCGCGATCGCTATCCCTCCCACCCAGCCCGGAATGACTTTGGTACGCATGAGGCCTGTCCAGAAAGTTAGCGCCTTAATCGAATCGCGCCTCGGTATCGCCGGTTTGGACCATCTCATACAAGGTCCGGACTTCCGACTCCAGGGTGCGCGCGAGAGACAACTCGGGCAGCTCGTTTACATCGAAGAATCCGCATTCCGACGACTCCAGGTTGGGCCGGGGCTCGCCTCCGGTGAGTTCGCACAGGAAGAAGATCTTGAATACATGATAGGGATGAGGCGGGGTGTGCCCCCGCCGGTCGCGATCCCAGACCGCCAGCAGGCGCACGACCCGCACGGTGTATCCGGATTCTTCCATCACCTCGCGGGCGGCGGATTCGGAAGGCGCCTGATTGACATCCGCCCATCCTCCCGGCAGAGTCCACCGGCCGCCGTCGCTGTTTTCGCGCACCAGCAGAACCCGCCCCTCCCGCAAGACAAAAGCGCGCACATCCACCTTGGGCGTGGCATAGCCGAACTCCGCCTTGTTCCACTCGTGAATGACGCCCGGCTCAAGGTTGGAGGAGGACGCGAGCATCTCCGCCGCAATCTGCTGGAGGCGCTCGTAGCGTTCCCGGTCATACGGATTCTCTGTGAAATGACGCCCCGTCTGGGCGAGCGCCGCGATTTCACGGGCGATCGGAACGATGTTCATCCGTTCTTTCTAACACGACCGCGGAGATTGTTCGATCCGCAAATTCCGGGCGCGGGACCGAATTGCGAGCCTCCCGCCCTCGTCGTATTTTGTCCCATGAACCGACGCCCGAGCGACCCGCGCACCGTCCGTATTCTCTATGACGGCGGCTGTCCGACGTGCATCGCCATGGCGGAACGGCTCCGCCGCCGGGACCGCCATGAACGGCTGATCTTCGAGAATGTGGCGGATCACTCTTTCGATCCGACGCCCTTCGGTCTGACCCAGACCGCAGCGGAGTCCGCCGTGCACGCTGTTCTTCCGGACGGACGAGTGGCATCGGGCATGGAGGCGGTCCGCGCCGCGTACACCGTCGCGGGATGGGGCTGGATGATCGCGCCGACCGGATGGCCGATCCTGCGTCCCATGTTCGACCGCGTGTATCGGATCTTCGCACATCACCGGAGGCGAAGCGGCGCGACGCGAAAACGGCCGGGGCGGTAACCCCGGCTGTTCTGCGGTCCAATCGTTTTCCGGCGCCGGCTACAGCCCGAGACCTTCGAGCTTGGAATCCAGGGCGTAGGCGGCGTTCATTTCCACGCGCGGGCCCATGCTGCGGATGTACCGCGCGGCGACCTTGCGTTTGTAGTCCCACTTCGCGGCCTGCGCCACGAGGAGATAGGAGCCGTAGATATCGATGAACATGTCCGTGACATGTCCCGCGACGAGTTCGCGATATTCGACGGTCCGGTCCTTCAGCGCCGCCAGCACGTCCTTGAGCTTCGCGTACGCCGGGCGGATTTTGGCCTGCAGCGCATCCAGTTCCGCGTCGTTGAACGTCTTCGCGTCCAGCGCGGCCAGTACGGGATCGAGATCGCCGCGCACCAGTCGGCTGATGGCCCAGATGACCTGGATCTGCGAAGTGCCTTCGTAGATGTTGGTGATGCGGGCGTCGCGATAATACCGCTCGACGGGATACTCGCGCATGAAGCCGTTGCCGCCGAAAATCTGGATCGCATCGTAGCAAACCCGGTTGGCGACTTCGGTCGCGTAGTACTTCGCGATCGGCGTCAGCGCCTCGGCGATCTTGCCGTACGCGCGTTCTTTCTCCTTGTCGTTCATCTTCTCGGCGCCCTGATGCAGATCCACCATCTCGCTGGCGGCGTACAGAATCGCCCGGGACGCTTCCGTGAGCGTGGTCATGGTTTCGAGCATCAGGGCGACCTGCGGAAATTCCTTGATCGGTTTGCCGAACTGCTCGCGGTCGTTGGCGTACTTGATCGCCTCCACAAGCGCCGCCTGCGCGATGCCCTGCGCCTGCGCGCCGATGGCGAGACGGGCCGCCAGCATCAGCCACGCGGTGTAGCGCGCCAGACCCATGCCGCGGTTTCCGATGAGATAGGCCGGACATTCGTCGAAGTACAGCTCGCACGTCGGCGAGCCATGGATGCCCATTTTGCTCTCGATGCGGCGCACCTTGACGCGGTCGCATTTCTCCACGAGGAAGAAGCTCAACCCGCGCCCGCCGCCCTTCTTCGTGGGGTCTTCGCTGCGGGCGAGCACGAGAATCACGTCGCCGCAGCCGTTGGTGATGAACCGTTTCGTCCCGCTGATTTTCCACAGGCCGGTCGCGGGATCGAAGGTGGCTTCCATCCCGCCCTGCGCGCGCGTCTGCACGGCGGCGAGATCGCTGCCCGCGTCCGGTTCGGTCAGCGCCATGGCGCCGGTGAATTCGCCCGTGGCCATGCGCGGCAGGTACTGCTGCTTGAGTTCCTCGGAACCGAACTCCGCGATGGTCTCGGCGATGCCGCCCTGCAAGCCGAAGAAGTTCATCAGCGAGGCGTCGGCCTGCGAGACAATCTCGATGGCGGCGGTATACACCGTCTCGGGAAACTCCAGCCCGCCGTATGCGCGCGGGATGGTCATGCCCATCAGCTGGGCGTCGCACAGGTCCTTCAGATTGCGCTGGAGGCCTTCGGGAAAAATGACTTTTCCATCGACGCACTTGCAGCCGGTGGAGTCCACTTCCTCGGCGCGCGGCGCGAATCGGTTGGCCGCGATATCGCCGACCGGGTCTTCCAGCAGGCCGAGATAGGTTTCCCGCGCTTCTTCGGGCGAAGCGTAGGGGCAATCGTCGCTGCCGATCTTTTCCTTCAGGGCGAGGATCGAGTTCCAATCCATCACCTGTTCCATGATGAACTTGAGGTCTTTGTTTTCCGTGTAGAAGTTGGCCATGATATTTCTCCGGGGTTGGGAACGAGGGTTAGGACGCCAGGGTCTTGATGAGCTTCGGAATTACGACTTTCAGATCGCCGACGATCTGGTAGTGCGCCACCTTGAAGATGGGGGCGTTGGCGTCGGTGTTGATCGCAATGATCTTCCGGGCGTCCATCATCCCGACGCGGTGCTGGACCGCGCCGCTGATGCCGCAGGCGATGTAGAGATCGGGGCGCACCGTGGCGCCGGTCTGCCCGATCTGGTGGTCGGCCGGGAGCCATCCGGCATCCACGACCGCGCGTGTCGCGCCGACTTCGGCGCCCAGCGCATCGGCCAATTGCCGGACGACCGCGAGCCCGTCGGGATTTCCGACGCCGGCGCCGGCGGCGACGATAATCTTGGCGTCCTTGAGATTCACGGTCTTCTTCGCCACGGCGCGTTTGAGCACCTTCGCTGTGAGTTCCGTATCGTTCAGCTCCACCGCCAGCGGCTGCGCCGCGCCGGTCTTCGAGGCGTCCGCCTCCGGAACGGCGGCCGCGCCGTCGCGCAGGGAAACGACGAACAGCCCGCCCTTCGCCGGGGCGAAGGCGGTCTTGACTTTGCGATCGAACTCGACGCGACAGGCCTGGAACCCGCCGTCCGCGGCTTCAACGCCATCCGCCGACAGCGCGCAGGCCGCCTTCATCGCCGCCGCGACCGAGGGCGCGAGATCGTTGCCGAGGGTCGTCGCGCCAAACAACACAAGCGCCGGGGTCGAGGTCGAGAGCCATGCGGTGAGGGCTTTGCGATAGGGCCGCAGGGTATAGACCGCGAGACGCGGGTCGTCGCACACGGCAACCTCATCCGCGCCCAGCGCGAACAGGCTGGCCGCCGGAGCGGTGACACCCGAGCCGGCCGCGAGACAACGGATTTTCCCGCCCGCCGCCAGCGCGCGGGCCGCGCCGAGGCACTGCAGGCTGACGTCGTTCAGGACGCCCTCGTCACATTCCACAAATACGCTGATATCCGGCATGGCTCAGGCTCCCTTCCGCGCTTCGTCCATCATGGCTTTCAGATCGGATTCGCTTTCCGCATCCACTTTCCGCGACTCGATCACACGCGCGGGCACCGCGATGCGCCCGAGCGTTCGCGTCGTCGGCTCGGCGGCGGGCGGGGTATGCGCGGGAATCGCGACCTTCTTCATTTTGAGCTTCAACATCGCCTTCGCGCTGCGGGGCGCGCGGGGATCGTCTTCGAGCAGGGCGACGCCGACCGACAGGACGGCGGGCAGCGGGACCTGGACGGATTCGTAGCCCATTTCGATCGCGCGTTTCGCGGTCGCATGGGTCGCGGTCACTTCTTCGACCGCATCCACCCAGCTCACCTGTTCGAGGCCCAGTTCAGCGGCCAGATGCGCGGCGAGCAGCGAGTTCGAGCCATCCACGACCGTGGTTCCGGTGAGAATGAGACCGAATGAACCGGCCTCCCGGATCGCGCTCGCATAGGCCGCGGCCATCGCCTGCTCGTCGAGCGCGAGCGGATCGGCTTTGACCTGAATCACCGCGTCGGCGCCGCGATAGAGCGCCTCGCGCAGCACTTCAACACCGCGGGGCTCGCCGGCGGCGATGACGGTGACTTTTCCGCCCTGCGCATCTTTGAGACGCAGCGCGATTTCGAGCGCATTCAGGTCTTCCGGCTCGAACCGGGTGGCCACGGCGCCGGGCTTGATGGCTCCGGCGTCGTCGAGCACCTGCCCGACGAGGTCGCGGGTGTCCCAGACCTCCCGCACCACAACGATGGTATCCACTGGCATGTTCTCTCCTTGGGTTCTATCGAAGAATCCGCCCGCGCGGGCCTCATCCGTACCGGTATTTCACGCCCTTACCCCCCTCGGGGTATTTCCATTCGATGCCGTCGAACGGGCAGGCCTGGCGGCAGGTGCCGCATTCCAGACAGTTTTCATGCGACACCGCCACGCGCGACGCGTCGTTCGGATCGGCTTTGTAGACTTCCGCCGGGCAGATGACGAGGCACACCTTGTCCTTGCATGTGGCGCACTTCTTCTCGTCCACCACGATGTGCGGATGCGCGGCGTCAGGCTCGTACTTCGTGCGGTACAGCTTGTCGGCCAGGGTCATGTTCTCGGGCGTGTCGCTCATGGGCGTGTTCCTCAGGCTTCGATCAGGCCAAGTGCCGCGCGCGGATGATGTCGCGAACAAACCGGAACTTGGGCAGGCCGTTCATGAAATTCCGGAAGGCTTTCCGGAACGTGTCCTTCTTGGTTTCGGGCGCGCAGGTGAACATGTCGATCAGCATGCGATTGACCTTCTTCGGATACAGCGAAAGCAGATCGGGGGAGCGCTCCAGCACCTCGGGCACCTTGCGGTAGCGCTTGAGGTCGTTCAGCGCCACGCCGCCCGACAGCCGTTGTTCGG
>JAGOHE010000022.1 GCA_017996315.1 Kiritimatiellia bacterium
AGCATCGAGAAGTCCCTTCACCGCCAGCGCGCACCCCGGCAACCAGGCCAGGGTGCCTTGCATCGTGTGAAAGGTCATATTGAAGAGCGACGGCGCGGAAAATGCGTACACACATCCCGACAGCGCCGCGCCGGGACCGCCGGCGCCGAACCGCCGGGCCAGCAGGGCGCAAAGCGAAGCGCCCAGAGTCAGGTGCAGCGCAAACATCCACGCCGCGGCGCGCGCGGGATCCCCCAGCCGCCGGAACACGTCCAACGGATAGCGGTATCCGTACAACAGCCCGGAATGGACAGGCTGGCCGCAGAGGATGCCGGGATTCCAATGTACGCGGGATCCCCGGTCAAAGGCCTCCCGGTTCAGGCGCTGCCACGCCATGTTCTGAACCAGCGAATCCGCGATGAGCGCGTTGTGCGGTTTCACAGGTGGATCGGAGCCCGCCTCCCTCCAGGGGGTGCAGGCGTTCAGCACATCCCATGGAATCATGTCGGTCCGACCGCTCAGGGAGGGGGATACGAACATGAGGCTGATCAGAATATACCCCGCGATAATTCCGGCGGGCGTACTGAGGGCCGAGAGTAACCTGTTCATAACGGGCAAGAGTGGAGGCTGTAGTTGAAGCGCACTCTATCGGCGGAGCATGAGCTTGGCAAGAAACAAGGCGCAGGCGGTGGCGGTTATGGACGCGCCTCACGCCGGTGAATCTTGGCATGGATCCGGATCAGGCGAGCGGGCCGATGGACAAAGCGCGTTGGACATGGGCGGAGCAACTCCGATGGGGGGGCGTGTTCGGTTTGTCCATCGACAGGTGGCGAATCAGGCCGCCGCGGGCCGCGCTCGGCAATTGACATGTCCGCCGCCGCCTTTTATGCTCGCCCGTCCGGGTTTTCCGGCCGGTGGGCGTTTTGAAAGAGCGTTTATTATATGATGCGATCACATACATGCGGCGAGTTGCGCAAAGGCCATGCGGGGCAGGCGGTGGAGCTCTGCGGATGGGTGGACACCCTCCGGGACCATGGCGGGCTCATCTTTATCGATCTCCGCGACCGGTACGGCATCACGCAGGTGCTGTTTGACCCCCGCGATTCGCAGGAGGCATGGAACATCGCGCAGTCCGCGAAGTCCGAATACGTGCTGCGCATCTCCGGCACGGTGGAACCGCGTCCGTCCGACATGATCAACGACAAGCGTGAAACCGGCGCCATCGAAGTGCGGGGCCGGGAGATCGAAATCCTGAACCGCAGCCGCACGCCGCCATTTCCGCTCGATGACGACTCGGCCGCTCGCGTGGCGGAAGACTTGCGACTGACGTACCGCTACCTCGACCTGCGGCGGCCCGCGCTCAACGGGCGGCTGGTGATGCGCCATCGGATCAGCCAGAGTGTCCGCCGGTTTCTCGACCGCCACGGATTTATTGAGGTCGAAACGCCCATCCTGACCAAGAGCACTCCGGAAGGCGCCCGCGACTACCTCGTGCCCAGCCGGGTCCAGCCCGGGATGTTCTATGCGCTGCCGCAGGCGCCCCAGCAGTACAAGCAACTGCTGATGATGTCGGGCATGGACCGCTATTTCCAGATCGCCCGCTGTTTCCGCGACGAGGACCTGCGCGCGGATCGTCAGCCCGAATTCACGCAAATCGATCTGGAAATGTCCTTCATCCGCGCGGATGACATCATGAACATCGTGGATGGGCTGCTGGTCGCGGTCATGGAATCCGCCGGCCATCCCGTGCCCGCGCTTCCGTTGCCGCGCATGACCTATGCCGAGGCGATGAGCCGCTATGGCAGCGACAAACCCGACCTGCGCTTCGGCATGGAGATCACGGATTTGAGCGATGTATTCGCGCAATCCGGCTTCAAAGTCTTCGCGCAGGCGGTGCAAACCGGCCGGACCGTCAAGGCGATCAACGCCAAAGGTCTCGCCGGCGCGACCATCCGCACTCTGGATGATTGGACCGCGCTGGCCAAAGACAGCGGGCTGGCCGGCCTCGCGCACATCCGCGTGCAACCCGATGGCACGTGGAAATCGCCCATCACCAAATTCTTCAACGACGCCGAGAAAACCGCCCTGCAGGAGCGTCTGGCGATTCAACCCGGCGATTTGATTCTGTTCGCGGCCGATCGGGCCGAGGTCGTTCATGTCGCCCTGGGCCGCCTGCGGTTATTGGCCGGCGAGATGGCGGGGGCGATACCCGCCGATGCGTTCCGATTCACGTGGGTGACGGACTTCCCGTTGTTTGAGCGCAATGACGAAGGGCGCTTGCAGTCCATGCATCACCCGTTCACCGCCGTGCATCCGGATGATGCCGGCCGGCTGGATGAGCAGCCGGAAACCGCGCGCGCGCAGGCTTATGACATTGTACTCAATGGGGTGGAACTCGGCGGCGGGAGCATCCGGATTCACGATCCCGCGGTGCAGGCGGCGATGTTCCGGCGCCTGGGCATCCCGGACGAGGAAATCGAATCCCGCTTCGGGCACCTCATTCGCGCCCTCGAATTCGGCGCCCCTCCGCATGGGGGGCTGGCGATCGGCCTGGACCGGATGGTGATGCTCATGACGGGAGGCGAGAGCCTGCGAGACGTCATTGCGTTTCCGAAGACCCAGAAGGCGGTGGATCTGCTCATGAACGCGCCGGACCGGGTGGAGGAGCGCCAGCTTCGGGATATCCATATCCGCACCACAGCCCCGGCCTCTCAAGCTTGATTTTTCTTCTTTTTTTTTATGTTGTGTTCGGGCATAAGCTGCTAACGTAATAAGCGTCGGAGAGGAATGGCATCGCACAGGCCGTTGGCCTGTGTGGAGGTTTGTGCATTATGTCGGCATCCGTTGGAAAGCGAACGGCCGTATTGGGAATCGTTCTGATTCTCGCGGCGGTGGCTATCTTAATTTGGACCCTACCCGGGAAACCTCCCGCGCCAGAGGCAGAGCAGGCCGGAGCTGCCGAATCGACGGATGTGGTTGAGTATCCGCAGGGCAGCCGTCCCGACCAGCCGCCTCCGCAGCCTTCACCTCCAACGCGAACGGCAGAACAGCAGGCCGCATTGGATAAGATTATGGCGGAACGCGGCGAACTGTTGATGCAACGACAAGCGGCGCGTCAGGAACTTCAGTCGGCGCGGATCGCCGTTCGGCGTGACGATCCGGAGCTCCAGGCGTTGGCGGATGAAATCAAGAAAACGCAGGATCAGATGATTGCGCGGCTGAGCGCGTCGCCCAGGCGGGCGGAGTTGGCGGAAGCGTTGAAATCCGCGCTCGGTCAGATGGCGGAAATTCGTACCGCAGCCGGCGGCGACATGACGGAAGGAGGGATCGGGTTGGCGGTGGCGGATCCCGCCTCCGAGGAAGAACGCGCCGAAGCGGAGGCGGCCGTGGTGAGGGCCCGCCAGGCGCTGAATCAGCATCTGCACGATGTGCGAACCTGTGATCCGGAATATCTGGAGTTGTCGAAGCGGGCGCAGGCGTTGCGCGCGCGTTTTGAAGCTGAAGTAGCGGAACGTCCCGCGGTGATCGAGGCTCAAGCCCGATACGATCAATTGGAAGCCCGCGCTGCGGAGCTTGTGAAAGAACAGAAGCGAATTTTTGAGCCGGAAACGGAATCCCCGTCGGAAGGCACGAACGCGAATTGATCTGGAGATAAGTACCATGAAAACGAATTTATGGAAGAGCGTGGCGGTGGCGGCGATGGCTGCGGCGCTCTGGGGCGCCTCCGTTCCCGCGGAAGCCCAAACGGTGCCCATGGATCCGAAAGCCGACTGGATGACGCTGGTGTTTCCGTCGCTCGTGCCCAAGGCAGGTCATGGGCCCGAAGTGCCCGCCGGGCTCGCCGCCGGGCTCATCCGCAACTCATACAACACCCGCTTTGAAAATTACTGGAAAGAAACCAGCTATTTTCAGTTCGATCCGGCGACAGGAGATAAAATCCGCGGATTCTATTCCGATTCCAAAACCTACGGCTATGTCCAGATGCCTTATCCGATCCAGCCCCGGGGAGCGTCGGCATTGGGTGACATGACCGGGGATCCATTCCGGGATGGTATTCGCCGGTTCAGCGTGGCTGCCGAGAACTACCGTTGGACCGATGCGTATGACCCGATTGAGCCAGATGCGGCCGATGCGGACGAGGTGTGGACCCCGGGCGAGTCGTTTAATGACCTCGACGGAGATGGACAATGGGATCCCGCGACTCCGGCGGAGGATTACTGGGACAACGACAACACGCAGCAGTTTCTTCAGCGTCGCAATGGCGCCGGCGCCCCGCAGGGCGCCATCGGCACTTTCGCGTTTTCCGCTCCCTATCGCAATGCCGTGGTCAACCCGGCCAACGGGTATTCCAACGAAGCCGGCGAACTGTTCGCCGACTACAACAGGAATCATCCTGATTTCATCGCCGTGGGCGCAGTGGGATTTGACGATACCGTGGAAATCTATATAGCCGGAGTCGACCGGAACATCCGGAAGGACATCAGCGAACTGGATCTGACGCCGGAAGACGATGCGACCCTGAACGAGGGTGATTTTGCCCACACCTATCGTCAGTCCGGAATCAATGGGGGGGCAATTCTGGCCGACATTCCCCGGAATGGGGAGTTCGACTATACGGCCGACATCAACGGCAACCCTCAGGTTCGCACCGCCACCTATATAAACGGCACGCCTCTGGTCGTCCGCTATCGTGTCTGGGCCCGCGTGGCGGCGGATGGGACTGCGACCATCTATGAAAATGAAGCCGCGCTTCCTGCGCCGGCCGCGGAAGACACGTGGACGAACCAGAGAATCACGATTTCCGTTCCGGTGTATCAGGCCCGCGAGTTGTACGGATTGAGCCGCGGTTCCCCGCTGCTGGCCGTCAATGAATACGGCGATGTGTTTGCGAATCCGCTTAATATCCGAGTGGTGGCCGCCGACAGCGCGTTCACCCCCGCGGCGGATGGAGAGCCCTTCGAAGATTTTATCTCGTGGAGAAATAATTTTGTCGATCTGGCCGGCCGTCCGGGATTTCCATTCGTCATGCCGGCGGGATTCGGCGCGTCCGGGCAATTGACCAGCAACGCAGACCCGCGCCGCCGCGGACGTGGCGCCGTGATCGGATGGGACGCTTATGAGGCCTATATTCGCTGGAATTATCCCGGTGACGCCGACGCGTTACTGGCCCGGGCGGGCAATGGCCGGTATGACGGTCCGGAGGATTGGGTTAATGCGAACAACAATAAGATGGTGGTAGCCGGCACCGAGGAAGAAACTACTCCGGAACCCGTGGCGCATGATCCGATTCTGAACCCCCTTGGCAATTGGCATGCCGGACAGCTTTCAAGACCTCCTTTGGCCGTTCCTCCTGCCGCCATGGCTTTTCCCACCTGGCAGGATTGGTACTCGATGGCGTTTAGCGCCGGCGCGACGCTGCCGCCTGACTGGCAGGCGGACATCCCCAGCCTGGCCCCGTATACTCCCGAAGACATACCCGAAGGGAACGTGGGCTGGATTCCGGTCAATACATGGAGCTTTGACAGCATGCGTGAGTTTTGCGACATGCCGTCTTCCATGTACCATCTGGGCGGTGATGTTCTCAATGCGATCACGCTGGTGGATGACGAGGGTGAGCCAGTGCTGGATCCGTTTACGGAATTTGTGCCCGTCCGGATGCTGGGCGGCGACTATGCGATCGGCGAAATAACATCGCCGTTTAACGATTCCGCTTATGGCCATGACATGTGGCCGGATACGCTGGATGGCGCGAATCCCTCCGGACCGGACGGGACCATTCCTCCCGCCGGCCCCCTGGCGTTCAACACTATCGGCGGTAACGCGTTTGATGGTGCGAATCAGCGCACCATTGAGTTTCTAACCTGGCGCACCGCCGGCGACTGGCAAACCGACGTCCACCCGCGCGCGCTGCGCGATACCAACCTTGACGGCATTCTGGACGTGGGCACCTCGCGCGTGGGCGATCCCTACTATAACGATGGTGACGACGGCTCGGGCGACAATGTGTCCTTCAACCGCCAGCGCTATATGGAAGATATGGTGGCCATCTGGGACCAGATGGAAGATTTCCAGAAGATCGTGGATCTTAAGACGGATCCGAGGGGCATCTATGCCTATCCGGTTTATCCGGTCAATCCCGATGACGCGACCAATGCGGGGTGGGCCGCCTTGGGCGGACCCGCCGGGGCGAACATCAACGTATTCACGCGCGATACCGGCATGGACCCGATCAACATCGTCTTCCAAGTGCGGCCCATGAACGGGGCGACCGGTGCGCAGGAGAACACGCTGGAGGATCCTCCGCCTGAGCTTGATCCCAACCAAGAGCCGGAAATCCAAGATTTTGGAATGGGGCTGCTGTGCCACGAGCAGGGGCATGACATTTTCGGATTGCTCGACTTGTACGATTACGACACTTGGCAGCAGCCGCGGGAAGCCATTTTGAACAGCCCGATCGCCGGGTACGATCTCATGGCGGGGGGCTTCGTCCACGGTGTCGCCGATATAAAGGAAGCCTGCGGGTGGATTACGCCCGTTGATCTCGCCGGGGTGGTTCCGGTGGGCGAGCCGGTAGTTGTCGAAATGTACCCGGTCGAACGCGTGCCGGATCAATACTACCGGTTGCAGAATCCCGCGAATCCATTGGAATATCTCGATTTCTGGTTTATTGACAACCGCAACGGCGCCGAGGCAGGCCCGAGCGATCCGCCCGGCGGACGCGGTGTGTACATTTGCCATGTGGACCGCTATGGCGATCCCAACGCCATGCCGCGCCAGCAGCGGGTGAATAATCACTACGTGTGGGAAATCGTCCAGGCCGACGGCTTGTCGCAGTTGCAGGATGGCATTAACGGCGGCGATGTGGGCGATCCGTTCCCCGGCGCCACCAACAACCGTATTTTCACCCCGAATACCAATCCCGCCTCGCGGTGGTGGGACACCTCCGATACCGGCATTCGCATTTTGGATATCGTTCTGCCGGATGCGCCTTGGCAGCCCGCGCTTGTCACCATGCAGCGCGTGGTTCCCAATGCTCCGCTGGTGTACGACCGCGGTGGCGCGGATACCGACGGAGATGGCATCCCCGACTGGTGGGAGCTCCAGTACTTCCAGAACCTCAACGTTATCAACGGAACGAGCGACTGGGATGGCGACGGGCTGTCCGACTTCGGCGAATATCTCGCCGGAACCAATCCTCGACTTCCGGATACCGACGGCGACGGCGTTCTCGATGGATTCGAAGACACCGACGGCGACGGCATGAGCAATATTGAGGAAATTAACCGCGGGCTCGATCCGGGAAGCGCGGATACGGATGACGATGGAATCGGCGATGCCGACGAGCTGGCCGATCCGATTGAGATGGATCCGACCGACTTTACCATGCCCTCCGCGCAGCGCGCTCTGTTGTTTGCCGGCGACGCCAACACATATATGCGCCTTCCGCAGGTCAACGGCGACACCCGGTTCAACAATGGAAGCTTGAGCGTGGAGGCATGGGTCAGCCCGACGGACGATATCATGGGCGCAGGGGGCGTGATCTACAGCCGCCAGTGGACCACCGGGGTGGCCCAGTCGTTCCGCATGGGCGTGAACGCTGAGGGTCGTCTCTACGCCGAGTATATCTGGGGAGTCAACGCAGTGGTCGTGACCAGCCCGGATACGCTTCCCATGGAATCGGCGCCGTTCCCGGCCGACGCGACAAAGTGGACGCACGTGGCCGCTTCGTTCAACCAGACGACCAAGGATCTCAAGATCTACATGAACGGCATGGAATCCGCCGTCCAGCGCATCGTGAACGCGGGCGCGTGGACCAATGCGGTGCCCACACCGCCAGCCCAACGGATCGGCACCGGTTTCCGCGGGGCGATCGACGAAGTGCGAATCTTCAACACTGCCCGTCAACCGTTGAACCTGGGCCCGCTCGCGGGCACCGAGGCGGGGCTCGTGGCCTACTACAAGATGGATGAAGGCACTTCCGCGACTCCAGGCGCGGACCTGCTGTGGGGCACGGGTGATGATACCGCACCCCGTCGCGGACAGATCGCCGACACGCTTCGTCCGGACGACTGGGTCCAGGGTTGGAGGAATTCCGGCAGTCTGGTCGGCGGCGCCGTTGATGCCGTGCAGATTATTGACCTTGTGGCGCTCTTCCCATATGCGTCCGAGGATCCCACCGGGACCCTGACGGAAGATTCCGACGGCGACGGAATTCCCGATTGGTGGGAACTTTTCCACTTCGGAGACCTGCTGACGGCCAGCGAGATGACCGATGCGGACGAGGATGGGGTTTCGGACAAGAACGAGCAACGCCTGGGAACCGATCCGAACAACCCGGATACCGATGGCGACGGCATCCTGGACGGGCAGGAAGATTCCGATGGCGATGGGCTCACAGATGTCTATGAACAGGATGTGATCGGGACCCTGCCTTCGGAAGCGGATACAGACGATGACGGTCTGACCGACTACGAAGAGGTCACCGGCACGGACGACCCCGCGACTGTTCGGGTTCCCACGCGCGCCAGCAGCCCCATCAACGGATTCAGTCCGTTCCGCCGTTTGTCGGCGCTGTTCAAAGGTGCGGATTGTGTAGAAGTGCCGGACCAGGCGGAACACACCTTGTCCTCATGGACCATCCAAGCCATGGTGCGGCCGGATGCCGGAGCCAACGGCGTGCTGATTCGCCGGCAGTTGAATAACACGGATATTCCCGCGGTGATCGTTAATTACCAACTGGGAGTCTACCCGAGTGGAGGCGAGGTCATCCCGTATATCGAGTTCACCGGCCGGAATGCGAGCAATGCGATTGTTACGATGCGAACGGATGGATTGGGAACCACGCCCACCCACAAGCGCGGTGATTTCTATACCGCCCGGACGCCAGCCCTGCCGGTGGGCGAGTGGTCTCATATCGCAGCGTCGTATGACGCGGCGGCGAATCGGTTGAGTTTGTTCATAGACGGCCGGCTGGCGGTCTATCGGACGGACGCATTCCCGCTGTCCGGTACGGGCCTTGGCACGGGCAAGACCTATGACGGGCAGACCACGCTGGGTGGCGGTCCGTTCGTCGGGGGTGTTACCCAGAACGGATTCGAAGGCATGATGGACGAAGTGGCCATCATGAGCGGCGCGCGCACGGAAGCGGATCTCATCACCGAGATGCAGACCCTTCAGCCTATTTGGGCGAGCGAATCGGGCTATGGCGCGGCAGAGCCTTCGCCATTGGCTCCCGATGTGGCTGCGGCGCAAGATCACGTGTACCGCCAGGTCATCGTTCGTGTGAAGGAAGGCATGACGGAAGCGCAACTCAACACCTGGGCCGCTGCCCGGAACGCCACGGTTGTGCGCTCGTTGGGAACCATGCCGATTCACACCCTGCAGTTTGCGTCGGGTGACACCAAGTCGGCGCTGGCTGCGCTGCGAACGGATGCCCATGTGGTCTATGCTGAACCGAACTACCTCCGGCAATACCGCCGCATTCCGAACGACACGCATTTCGCCCAACAATGGGCGCTGCACAACATCGGTCAGGGGCACATGACAGGAGAAATTGGGGTGCCGGCCTCCGGAACCGCGGATGCCGACATGGACGCGCCCGAGGCTTGGGATCAGACCGTCGGTTCTTCCGGCGTGGTGGTGGCCGTCTTCGACACTGGTATTGATCCAACGCATCCGGATCTGGCCGGTGCGTTATGGACGAACCCGGGCGAAATACCCGGAAACGGACTCGATGACGACGGCAACGGCTACGTGGATGATGTGAACGGCTATGACTTTGGCCGGGACACCGGCATCCTGACCGATCCGATCGGTCACGGCACACATGTGTCAGGCATCATTGCCGCCACCGGCGGCAACGGGATCGGGATATCGGGCGTCAGTTGGCGCACAAAGATCATGACGCTGGGGCTTGGCGATCCTCTGACCCTGGATGCCATCCTGGAGGCCTACGATTATGCCGCGCGCATGGGGGTCCGCATCAGCAATCATAGTTATGGCGGCTATGGATTCTCGCAGGCGGAATACGACATGATCAAATACATGCGCGGCCGGAATCACCTGATCGTCACTGCCGCCGGGAATGACGCGAACGACAACGATGCTGTCGTGTCGTACCCCGACGGATATTCGCTCGACAATATCGTCTCGGTGGCCGCGAGCGATCATAACGACGCGCTGGCGGACTTCTCCAACTTCGGAGCGACCAAGGTGGATCTCGCCGCTCCGGGCGTGGACATTCTCAGCACCCAGTCCAGTTTGGATGCGACCGTAACGCTGGCGGAAGGCTATGTCATCAAAAGCGGTACCAGCATGGCGTCCCCGCAAGTCGCGGGTGTGGCGGCCCTTCTGTTGTCCAGAAATTCCGCGATGTCCGGCGCTACCCTCAAGCAGACGATTCTCAGTTCCGTGGACAAGATCGCGTCTCACGAGGGGCGCACGGTGACGGGAGGCCGGCTTAACGCCGCGGCTGCGGTAGCCGGGCGGGGCGCGATTCTGGCGGTGTTCACCTTTGATGACGGGGGCAAGACTGCGGAAGATCTGACGACGTGGCGCGACTGGCTCACGAAGTGGGCGCACGCGGGTATTTTCCACGGAGCGGTGGTGACGGAGGCCAACGCCTATGAATCCATGGCGGACTCGGATGGCGATGGCCTGCCCGATGCATGGGAAGCCGGTTATGGACTCGACCGGTTCTCGGCGGTTGGAGCCGACGGTGCGGGAGGCGATCCGGATGGCGACGGCCTGCCCAATATTGCCGAGCTAAAGGCGGGCAGCGACCCGACCGCGTTCGATACCTGGGGATCGGGCAAGAGCGATTACGATACCCTGATTCCGGGCAGCGGCTCGACCTACGGGGAAGCGTTCGATGACGGCGATGGCATCCCGTACGATTATGAGCTGAAATACCCGGGGGCCATGAACCCCGACGAGTTCGATGCGCATCTGGATCCGGATGGCGACGGATGGGACAACCTGAGCGAATTTCTCGCGGGCACCGATCCCAGCGATCCGGCGAGCCACCCGGTTCCGACGGTGAACGCGCGAGTGGACTACTTTGGAGCCAAGCCCGATGTCGTCCGGTGGATCGCATGGGATAATGTCGAGATGGATGGCGTGCCGATCGCAACGGGCACCGTATCCGATCCGGTGATCGGCGATGTGACGTTGATTGTGGATACGGAAGAGGGAGAGGATGGAGAGCCGCCGGTTCCGACCGGAGCGCTGAACAACTCGAATTACTTCCTGTTCTTTGCGGACTTGGACGACAGTGGAACGTGGGATGAAGGCGAGCCAGCCGGATTCCCCGAGGGACAGCCGGTTCCGATTTCAGGGAACGGTGAGAATGTCTTTCGTGTGAAGCTCACCGTTCAACCCAAAGGATACCGCAGACTCTTCTGGGAGGCGGTGGACGGGCTGGATTCCTATCGGCTCATAATCCGCCGCCGGACCCCGTCCGGGGCGCAGCAGATTTTCGATCGCCTCGTGGAAGACCGGACCTATCTGCACGAGCATGACCTGCAGGTCTACAGCTCAGCGTTCCAGTACGAAATGCCGTGGGGGAATGTGGTGAAGCCCGAGTATCAGTGGTATGTCCTCAATCCTGATACAAATGCGGAGCTGGCCTCCGGCGTCTATGTTCTCGACTGGAGCGTCGCTCTGTCAGCCCCGACTGCATTACTGCCTTCGGGTACGTGGGGATATAGCCGAACCGAGCTGAGCTGGACGCATTCGTCGGGCGTCGCGTCCCGGTTCACCATCGAGATACTATCCGGTGGAACAAGCGTATATACCACGACCATTGCCGCTCCTCCGCGTAATACCGACGGAAGGATTTCCTTCAACCTTCCGTTGCTCGTCGGTGACGCTCCGCTGGATTCCGGCGCGTACACATGGCGCGTGAGGGCCGGGAATCCTTACCAGAGCAGCCCGTGGTCCGCGGCCCAATCGTTTGTCGTGGACACCACGAGCCAGACCGACGGACCGTATTCGATCTCGGGCGATCTCTGGTACATGGGCCGGGCCACACCCGCCAATATCCTGATTCAGGCGTATTCCTCGACCGGTTTTGCGGGTCTGCCAGTTGCACAGACGCGGATTGACGGCCCCGGGCAATGGATGATCTCCGGGCTTGCGGCGGGAACCTACTATGTACAGGCGTTCATGGATATCAATGCAAACGGCGCCTGCGACACGTGGGAGCCGGACGGCATCCTGAAGGCGCCAGATCCGTACACGTCCTTCTACACGATCAAGCCTGTGCCGCTGGGTCCGAGTTCGCCCGGGCACTTACTCATCGTACGCGACTTGGATACGGATAATGACCAGTACTCCGACGCTTGGGAATGGCAGAAGAATGGGAACCTGAGCACCGTACAGGCGGGCGCGCTGGTTTCCAACTATCCGCTCCACACCTCGGAAACCGGTGAGGCTTACGGGCAGGATGTGATGAACGTCGGAATCGACCAGGACGGCGACGGGGCATCGGATGCCATGGAAATCATCCTCGGATTCGATCACGTGAATCCTGCCGATACGCCGCCCGCGGGACTGGCGCTGCTGACCATCACCGCTACGGCTCCAGACCAGTCGTGGATCGCGTTCGACGTGACCGGCGGGCTGCCTGCCCTGCAAGTGCGCATTGGCACCCAGGTCCAGTATTCAACCGATCTGGTGACGTGGATGGATCTGCCCGGTACGAACATCGAGGTCGGCCCGGGGTACGGTCCATGGATAGTCACGCCGGGCGTAAGCACGACGATTTCGCCCATCTTCTACCGTTTGCGGTGGTATCCGTTGCTTCCGTAGGATGCGACATGGCCAGCGAAATGGCGGATCGGCGAAGAACAGCTTGTACGGCGATGGCAATGGTGTATCATCGCCTTCCGAATCGGACGACAGACAGAACCAAGGAGCAGGAGTGCCTACTATGAAGAGAATTTGGATCTCGGCAGCGCTGGCATGCTTGGCCGGCTTGTGGACCACCGGTTGCGATTGGGATTGGGCGGGGAGCGACGAGTCTGTCTCCGACCGGTTCAACTGGGTGAGTTTCAGCGGAGTCTATCGCGCGGCGAGCGGCAGCGTGCTGATCACCGACTACTCCATCACCGCCGAAGTGGACGAAGACTTTACGGATATTTCCTCAAACGAGGCGATCGCCACGGCCGGCGCTATGGATTCCGTGTTCGCCGGCGCCTTTGCCAACGGCAATGTAGAACCGGGTTCGGTGCAAATCGTGGCTGGCGGTTATGCACTGGCTGATGACGGGGAGGGCGTGCTCTCTGGCGGAGGAAAAACGGGAACCATCGCGTATTCATCCGGCGCATGGAGCGTGGACTTGGGCGCTGCAACCCTGCCCGCCGGAACTGTGTTGCGCGCCAGCTACTCCTACACCCGATCCACCGCTCCCGGAACCGGAGGTCCGAATTCAGGTGTGACGGGTAGGGCGATCTTCAGTCTGACCGTCGTGCAGTCCGGAAACCGGCTGACCATCACAGATAATAACGGCGCGACATACAGCGGCCAGATTTCCTCCATCCGCTCCTCCGGTGGCGTGGCGCAGAACCTGCCCGGAGGTGCCGCGGTTCCCGCCGATGGTGATACCGTTATCGCCAGCTTCGACGCCAGCGGAACCAGCGCTGCGGGAGTGCGGGTCAGAATTACCGGCGCGTTTTCCGCGACGGCGGATGTGGCGGTTGATGCTGAAGCGCTCACGACACAGATTCAGCTGGCCAATCGAAAGATTGACGGCACATGGATTGAGCCCGGCAAGACGGGCGATATCAACGGAGTGACCGGAGCGGCCGCGGCGGCGGTTGTGGCGGCAGCGCCCGCGCCATAATTATCGAATCGAACGGATTTTGGAACGGCGATCCGCAGGGATCGCCGTTTCCTTTTTGGATGACATCCGGCTCACGCATGGTTCCCGTCCGGAAAAAAGATGCCCTCGCGTGCCCGTGAAATATCCAGCGGTCGAGTCTTTCCGTCTGGAAGAGCCGGGAGTGCTGGGCTATCATTGCGCCTTTACACAGGCTGCGTATGAGCGAATTACCCAGGCAATATGATCCCAAGACCGCCGAGGCCCGGTGGTATGCCCAATGGATGAACGAAGGCGCGTTCGGGCCCCGGCCGGACGGCGCGGGCATCCCCTATACGATCGTTATTCCGCCGCCCAATGTCACGGGCGTGCTGCATATGGGCCACGCGCTCAACAATACCATCCAGGATGTGCTGATCCGCTGGAAACGCATGCAGGGATTCGACGCGCTGTGGATTCCGGGAACGGATCACGCGGGCATCGCTACGCAGAACGTCGTCGAACGGGAACTGAAGAAGAACGGACAGACCCGGCAGGATCTCGGACGCGAAGCGTTTCTGGAACGCGTATGGGCATGGAAGAAGGAAAAAGGCGACACCATCTCGCGCCAATTGAAAACGATCGGAGCCTCGTGCGACTGGTCGCGCGAACGGTTCACCATGGATGAAGGCCTCAGCCGGGCCGTCAAGGAGGCGTTTGTCCGGCTGTTCGATAAGGGCCTGATCTACCGCGGTGAATACATCATCAACTGGTGCCCCCGCTGCTCCACCGCGCTGTCGGACGAGGAAAGCGAGCATCGCGCGCTGAAGGGCAAGTTGTATCACCTGCGCTATCCCATCGAAGACCATCCGGGCGAGTTCGCGGTGGTCGCCACCACCCGCCCCGAAACGATGCTGGGCGACACGGCGGTCGCGGCCAATCCGAAGGATTCCCGGTACAAGGATTGGACGAACCGATCGTTTATTCTTCCCATCCTTGGACGGCGCATTCCGCTGATTCACGACGATTTTGTCGATCCTGCATTCGGCACCGGGCTGGTGAAGGTGACCCCGGCTCACGATCCCAACGATTTTCAGATGGGCCTGCGGCATGAGTTGCCGCGGATTTCCGTGATGGACGAGCGCGGGACCATGAACGAGCAGGCCGGGCCATACGCAGGGATGGATCGCATCGCCTGTCGCAAGAAGCTGGTGGCCGATTTGGAAGCCGCCGGACTGGTGGAGCGCATTGAAGACCACGACCACGCGGTCGGCCACTGCTATCGCTGCCACACCATGGTGGAGCCCCGCCTTTCGCTGCAATGGTTTGTCCGGATGAAACCGCTGGCCGAACCCGCGATTCGCGCGGTGCGCGACGGAGCCGTGCGGTTCGTTCCCGAACGATGGGGCAAGGTGTATCTCGATTGGATGGAGAACATCCGCGACTGGTGCATCTCTCGCCAAATTTGGTGGGGACATCGCATTCCCGTGTTTTACTGCCAGGCGTGCGCCCATGTGTGGGCCGACCGCGGCCAGCCGGAGCGTTGCCCCAAATGCTCGGCGAGAGATCTCCGGCAGGATGAGGATGTGCTGGATACCTGGTTTTCGTCATGGCTCTGGCCGTTCAGCGTGTTCGGCTGGCCGGAGCGGACGCCGGAATTGGAACGCTTCTATCCGACCGCGAGTCTCTCGACGGCGTCGGAAATCCTGTTTTTCTGGGTGGCGCGCATGGTGATGTCCGGCTGCGAGTTCATGGGCCGTCCGCCTTTCAGCGAGGTGTACATCCACGGCACGGTCCGGGACGACCAGGGCCGCAAGATGAGCAAGAGTCTCGGAAACTCCATCGATCCGCTCACCATTGTGGATCAGTTCAGCGCCGATGCGTTGCGTTCCAGTCTCATGATGCTCACGGCCACGGGTCAGGATGTGTACATCTCCGATTCGAAGTTCGAGATTGGCCGGAACTTCGGCACCAAGATCTGGAACGCGGCCCGGTTTCTGCAGATGCAATCGCCGGACACCCCCGAACACCCGGAATCTCCAGAGCTGGATCCGGACCGGCTGTCCAGCGACGACCGGCATCTGCTGTTGCGGCTGAATGAAGCCATCGCGACGGCGACCGCGCACTTGGAGGCGTTCCGGTTCAACGACTATGCGCTCAGCCTGCACGATTTCGTCTGGCACCAGTTGTGCGACTGGTACGTCGAATACTCCAAAGGCGTGTTTAACGGACCGGACCCGGCCCGAGCGGATCAGGTGCGGCGGATTATGCATTACGCGCTGTCGACCGCGCTCCGGCTGCTGCATCCGCTGATGCCCTTCGAGACTTCCGAGCTATGGGAAGGCATGGGGTATACCCGCGGAGCCCCTTCGTTGCTGCGCGCCGCATGGCCGCAGCCGCGTTCGAAGGATGAGCTGATGGCGTGGGGCGCCACGCCGGAAAACGCCACGTGGGTGGACGACAAGCGCGAGTTGATCCGCACCGCCCGTACGCTGCGCGCGGAGCGCAATCTGCCGCCCCGCCGGCTCGTGGCCTTCACGGTTGCGCCGGCGTCGGACGATTGGGCGGCGCGTCTGGAAGCGGAGAAGGAGACTCTTTCCGCCGCCATTGGCGCGGAGTCGCTCACCCTTCAACCCGGATTCGATCCGGGCGGCTCCATGCCGGGCGCTGTGTGCCGCCTGGGCGCGGTGTTCATGTCCATCGAAGGAATGGTGGATGCGGACGCGGAGCGCGCCAAGCTCCAGGCGCAACTCGACGATGCGCAGGCGCAGCTCACCCGGGTGGAAGCGAAGCTGGGCAATGCGCAGTTCACCTCCAAAGCCCCTCCGGCGGTGGTGGCCCAGCAGGAAGCCCGGCGCGCGGAGCTGACAGACACCATCGCGAAACTGCGGGAACGTATCGCCTCCGTTTCCTGAGCTTCAAACGCTGCTCATCTTCCCTGGCTCCCCCAGCCCGTGGAAACCCCGGGGGCTCCATGCTGCCGCCCGGACGACGGAACGATGGCCGACGGTGAACGATCTACACCTATGCCCGGCCCGGAATAACGGAAGGCGTAATGCGACGCTAGGCAACGAGGTTTCGGAATTCGTGGAATGCGCGCAATTCCGTCACGTTCGGGCCCTGCCGCGCTCGATGGCTACATGGGTGCGCACGAGTTCGCCGGGATTGGCCAGCGCCGCCAGCAGCGACAATTCCCCGCACAACACCGCCGCCGACGCGATGGCGGCCAGCCGCCGCGCATTCTCACCCGGCGCCCGAGGTTCCCGGCAGCCCATCGCCTGCAGGTTCTGTTCCACAAACGCCAGATTTTTTCCGTTCCCCACGGTGCCGCAGATCAGATGGGGCAGGGTGACGGAAATACGCAATGCTCCGTCGGCCTCCACGGTCGCGAGGGTGAAACTCTGCGAGCCCTCGACGATATTCGCTCCGTCCTGCCCGGTGGCGAGATAAAACGCCAGCAGCATGTTTGCCACATGCGCGTTTGCGCTGCGCAGACTTCCGGCCGCGGCGGATCCGACCCAGTTCTTCTTCCAGCAGAGATCAGCGATCGCCGCGGGCGTTGCCCGCAGCCGACGGCGGCAGATGGATTCGGAGATCACGGTTTCGGCAATGATGGAGCGGCCGCGGCCGAGCAATCCGTTCACCGCCGACACTTTCTTGTCGGCGCAGAAGTTGCCGGACACCGAGACGGCCTTCAAGTCCGTCCACACGCGGTGCATCCAGTCCATCAGATGCTGCGCGGCGACCGTGGTCATGTTATGGCCCGCCGCATCGGCGGTTTCCATTTCCAGCCGAAGAAAGAGCAGGGGCCCGACCACTTCCGCGCGAAGCCCGTGAAAACGGGCGAAGCGACTGCCGGTTTGCGCGGCTTCGGCGGCTTCCGGCAGACGAGCTTCTACTTCGCGCGCGACGGCGCATGCGCGATCCGCGGAGGGGGCCTCGAACAGGACGGAGCGCGTCATGAATTCCGACCGGACCGTTACCCGGATGCCGCCGGCCTCACGGGTAACCCGCGCGCCCCGCGCCACCGAGGGGAAGAGGGGGGTTTCATAGGTGGCCAGCGGTATTCGGACTTCCGCATCCAGCGCTCCGGTGAGCAGGACCGGCCCCACCCATTTCATGGGCACGGCGGCCCATGCTTCGGCTTCGGGTGTGTCCGCTTTCATCGTATCGTCTTTCACGGGGCCAGACCTCCATGGCCGGATGCCCGCTCCGCTCCGGGCGGAAGGAATCCGGCGGTTCTCTTCCAGCATCTTCCCAAGGCCCGCGAACGGGGGCAAGTCTATTGCCGGAGCAGGGGGGCGAGGGAGGCATATCGGCGATTCATCCGCCGGGCCAGTCCGCGCTCCAGGGCTCGGGGCGAACCGGGGTGCACAGGGACTTCGGCGATGAGCGCAACCAGTGATGCCCAGTCGCCCAAATCAATGAACTCCGGCCCGATGCTCCGTTCTTCGGTCTGATTGTGATAATGACCGAGGGACACGCACAGCGCCGCCGCCCGCAATCCGTGCAGGCTGAAAACTGTGGCTTCACATACACCG
>JAGOHE010000187.1 GCA_017996315.1 Kiritimatiellia bacterium
GATCGAAGGCATACCCGTCGCTGAGGTAGGGCTGCACGCGTTCCTGTTTCCCATCCGCGCCGGCGCGCAGGGCCACGCCGCCGGCGAGAATGAATTTTCCGGACTGCGTTCCGGCGACCGCGAGGGTTCGCGCGGGGCCGGGCCAGGTCGGCCGCCGCTTCCATTCCGGATTCGGCGCGGCCACGTCGAGGCTCCAGAATCCGTCGCTGGCGGCGGTGGCGCCGGGTTCGCGTTCTCCGCCGGCGATCCAGACTGTAGTTCCCATCGCCGCACCGCACAGATTGGCGGCCGGCTCGGGCAGCGGAGGAAGATCCCGGCGAACCAGCCCGCCGGCCGGAGTCCAGGACAACACAAACGCATCCGCGAAATGCCGGGCGCTGTCGTTGCCGCCCACGCATACCACGCCATGGCCGGGAACGGTGATCCCGACGCCATAACCGCGCGGCGAGGGAAGCGTCCCCGCCTCTTTCCAGGAGCCATCCGGCGCTTCCAGCACCCAGACCCGGTCGGTCCACGTCTTGGTCCCGCCTTCCCAGGGCAGGGCATCCGGAAAATTCGCGCCGCCGGCCGCCAGCAGCGCATCGCCGCTCAGCCCCGCGTACATACCGGCCAGACCTCGGGAATCGGGAATGGGAGGAAGTTCCGACCATTTTAATTCCACCGTGGCGGACGCCGGCGGCGGTGTCGCGGTTTCGGCCGGAGCCGCATGAATCACGGTCATCCCCAAGACCCACCATCCGGCCAGACCTAACACAAGAGTCCGAAGTGACGATAGCTTCATAATTATCCTCCTTGGATCAAAACGGCGTCCCGGGCCGCGGTTGACATACTCTCACAGACAGGCCTTGATTTTCCATAGCATTTGGCGGTCATATCGCGTACGTCCGGACGTCCCGCGGGCCATTCATGGGAGAAAGGCGATGCCTCGAGGCAGCGGGGGAAGTCCGAACACGGCGGCCAGGGATTGCGCGATGTCATAGAAGCCATCGCGGATGCCGAGGCCGACCCCCGCGCGTTCCAGCCGGTAGACCAGCAGCGGCACGAATTCGCGCGTGTGGTCGGACCCCCGGAACGTGGGATCGTTGCCGTGATCGGCGGTAAGCATCAGCACGTCGTCCGGGCGGAGCGTCGGAAGAAACCGGCCCAGCCAGGCGTCCGCCTCGCGCAACGCGCGGGCATAGCCCCCGGGATCGCGCATATGCCCGAAGTGCATGTCGAAATCCACGAAGTTCGCAAAGACCAGTCCGCGATCGAGATCGGCGGTAAAGGCTTCGACCGCCCGCATGCCGTCGGCGTTGTTGCCAGTATGCTCCGACCGGGAAATCCCGCGATGCGCGAAAATGTCCTCAATCTTCCCCACCGCGCACACCTCGACGCCCGAGTCCTTCAGCCGCTCCAGAATGGTCGGCTCGGCGGGCTGAAACGCGTAATCGCGGCGGTTCTCCGTGCGATGGTAGGCGCCGGGACCACCCACGAAGGGACGGGCGATAACGCGGCCGACCCGCAGCGGGTTGCAGATCTCCCGGGCGATCTCGCAACCGCGGTACAGCTCGGGCAACGGAATGACCTCCTCGTGCGCGCAGATCTGGAACACCGAATCCGCGCTGGTATAGACAATCCACGCGCCCGTCCGACGCTGTTCCTCCGCCAGCTCCTGGATGATGGCCATGCCGTTCGAAGCCTTGTTCCCGATCACGGGCCGCCCGGTCCGGCGGGAGAATTCCGCGATGGTCTCGGGAGAAAAGGACGGAGGATTGGGCGGAAAGAGAGCGAATCCCGGCCGCATCGTGAGCCCGGCCATTTCCCAGTGGCCGGTGACCGTATCCTTGCCTTCCGACCGTTCGCGCATGGCCCCCCACGAAGCGCGCGGATGAGCGGCGGGCTCGACGCCCGGGATCGGAAGGCCCCCGGGAAGCAGAGCTGGAATGTTGCCCAGCCCCAGCGATTGCATCACCGGAACCCGCAGCCCGCCGATGGCCTCGGCCAGATGCGGCAGCGTGGCGCTCCCTTCGTCGCCATACTCCGCCGCATCGGGCGCGGCGCCGATGCCGCAGGAATCGAGCACAATCAGAACAACGCGCACGATGCTCCCCTCCCCCCGTTATCGCTCCGGCCAGCCCATCGCGCGGGCTTCGTCCAGAATCGCCGGCGCGGCGCTCAACCCCAACCGGGTCGCGCCCGCGGCGATCATCGCCAGCGCGTCGGCCAGCGTCCGAATGCCGCCCGAAGCCTTGACGCCCAACCCGGCGGACGCGACCGCGCGGCTCATCAGCCGCACATCCTCGACCGTCGCCCCGCCGGTGGAAAATCCCGTGGAGGTTTTGACAAAATCGGCCCGGACGGCCACGGACCATTCGCACGCCAGGCGCTTCTCCTCGTCCGTGAGCAGGCAGGTTTCAAAAATCACCTTCAAGCGCGCACCGCGGATATGCACGACATTGGCCAGCGCCGCGATGTCGTCGCGCACCGCGTCCCGCTCGCCCGCCTTCAATCCGCCGACCCACAGCACCATGTCAATTTCCGTCGCGCCGTCCTGAATCGCCCGGCAGGCCTCGCCGACTTTGGTTTCCGTCGGCACCGCGCCGAGGGGAAATCCCACGACCGTGCAGACGGCCACGGATGAGCCTTCAAGGCGATCGCGGACCTCCGGAACGAATATCGGATTCACACACACCGCCGCCGCGCCCACACGGCGGGCGTCCTCGCACAAGCGGATCACTTCGGCGCGCGTGGCCTGCGGTTTCAACACAGTGGCATCCATCATCGCGGCCAGCCCGGCCAGGGTCTGGGGACGATCGGCGTTGGACGTGGTCATACGCGGCACCTCCGAATTGTACGGGCGGGACTCTCCCGCTGCGCCGACTATCCTTCGAAGCGTCCGCCTCCGCAAGCAGAACTTCTGCCGGCCCGGAGACGGAGCGTCCGGGACCGCCCGGACCGGCGGGAGAATGACGTCTCCGCGAACCGCGGGTGCACGAGGCTCAATCGGACGACCATTCGCACTCGGCTTCGATTTCCGGCTGGGCCTCGGCGAGGATGTCCACCACCCGGGGATCGAACTGCCGGCCCCGGCACCGCCGGATTTCCTCCAGCGCCATGGCGGCCGTTCGTCCCCGGGAATACGGCCGATGAGACCGTATGGCGTCGTATGTGTCGGCCACGGCAAATATTCGGGCGCCCCAGCAAATTTCTTCGCCCTTCAGCCCCTGCGGATACCCGCTGCCGTCGTACCGCTCCTGATGCTGATGCACGATGTCGGCCACCTTGTCCAGCAGGGCGTTGGTCCGGAGCAGGTTGTAGCCGATCGCCGGATGCGTTCGCATCACCGCCCATTCCTCGTCGTTCAACGGGCCCGGCTTGAGCAGCACGGCATCAGGCACGGCGACTTTTCCGATGTCGTGGAGAAGCGCGCCTTCGATCATCGTATTCCGCTGCTCCTCAGGAACCTTGAGCTGGCGGGCCAGAATCGCGGTAATGCGCCGGACCCGCTCGCTGTGCGCGCCGGTTTGCTTTTCGCGCGCGTCAATCAGCGCGGCCAGCGTTTCCAGGGTGGATTGGTAGGAGGACTCCACTTGATCCAACGCCTGCTCCAGCGCGTCGGTCTTGCGCCGCGCCATCTCCTCGAGATGCCGCTGATAGTGACGCCGCTGGAGCAGGAGAAGGCGCACCTTCATCGCCCGGTCCAGCAGCGCGCGCAGGTCTTCCATCGAAAACGGCTTTTGAAGAAAGTCATACGCGCCGTGTCGCAGGGCATCGAGCGCGACCGGAAGCGAGGCCTGCCCGGTGATGATCGCGCCCACGAGGAGGTTGTCGAGCTCCGTCAGCGGCTCCATCA
>JAGOHE010000188.1 GCA_017996315.1 Kiritimatiellia bacterium
GGCAATGCTAAGTGGCAAATTTCACAAGATCATCCAGTCCCGTCTGGTCTGGGGCATATTCGCCGTGCTGATCATCCTGTCGTTCGTCGTGTGGGGGTCCGCGCCCTACTGGGCAAATTCGAAAGACAGTGCGGAGTCCCGCGTCGCGGGAACGCTTTCCGGACGCGACATTACCGACGCGGAGTTGCGTGACGCGGAATCGCATGTGTACCTCACCGTAGCGCTGGGTTCGGGCGGAGCGCCCCGCGACCTCCCGGCTGATATGGTCCGTGAGGCGGCCGTGCGCAGACTCGTGCTGCTGGATGAAGCCCGCCGCATGGGCGTGCGCGCGGATGAAGCCCAGGTGCTTGAGGAGATCCGGAACATCCCCATGTTTCAGCAGGGCGGCCAGTTTAACTCCACCGCGTATGCCCAGTTTGTACGGGGATTTCTGCGCGCCCAATTGGGATATTCCGAGCGATTTTTCCTCGATCATATCGGGCAGGAAATGGTCATCCGGCGCCTGCGGACCATGGCGGCGGAGAGCGCACTCGTGCCGCCGGCCGACGGCGATCGAATGTTCGCCGTGCTGAAAGACCAGTTGAAAATTGAAATCGCGGTGCTGGATCCCGCCTTGTTCGAATCGTCCGTGGACGTGACCGATGCCGCCGTGGCGGAATTCTTCGAGCGGGATCCGTCACGATACACCCTCCCGGCCCGCATGGAAGTGGAGGTGGCCAGTTTTGACCCCGCCCGGTTCACCGATAACCTGCCGGCCTTGACCGACGGGGATATCGAGGACTACTACCAGGATAACATCCGCGACTACACCACGCTGACCGCCGCGCCCGAGTCGCCCGACGGCACACCGCAGGCGCCCCGCCGGGTCACCCAGCCGCTGGAGGAGGTGCGAGACCAGGTGGTGGAGCGGATGAAGCTGGGATTCGCGACAGACCGCGCGGAAGCGGCGGCCACGCGTCTGGTCGGCCTGATCGCGGGAGACCAGGGCACGCCCGTTCCGTTCGAAGAGGCGGCGGAGCGCATGCAGGTCGAAGTACGGCGTCTGCCGCCTTTCGCGGCGGGCGAGCCGATTGAGGGCATGCCCAATGCCAGCTCGGAATTTTATGAATCAGCCATGGCGCTGACCTCCGCCGCAGGCGGGAACTTCAGCACTCCGGTACGATCCGGCGGCGGAGTGCATGTGCTGCGGCTGATCCGCCGCGTCCCTCCCCGGGTCCCCGAGTTGGCGGAAGTCGCGGAACGGGTTCGCGCGGACGCGCGCGCGGAGGCCCTGCAGGAGGCGTTGCGTTCCAAGGCGGACGAGTTGCGAGCCGCCGGCGGGAACTTTGCGCAAACGGCGGAAGGCATGGGTTTCAAGCTGGAAAAACCCGAACCTTTCACACTCGAAGCCGGTCTGCGCGACTCGGAGTTCGGTCAGGCCGCCATGTCGGCGATCGTCTATATCAACGCGGGAGAAATTTCCGAGCCGGTGCCGGTTTCCGGAGGACGTTGGGTGGTGGTGCGGGTGCTGGAACGGAAGCCTTCGACGGAGGCCGACCGTATGGCGTCGAGCGCGGAACTGATGCGTAGATTGAGCATGGAACGCCAGCGCGAAATGGCGAATCTTTGGGAGGATTCGCTGGTCAAGTCACGATGGGTATCCGCCGCGCCGCCGCTCGAAGAAGATGAGCAGGACGACATGACGGACGAGCAAGACCCCCTCGAAGCGCCGGAAGAAGCCTGAACCGGCCGATCAGCCAGGAGTATTCGGCGGCAGGCGGCGCAGCGCGTCCGCCAGACCCCAGTGCACGAGATCCCGGAACAGCACGACGCGTTCGTGCGCCAGAGCCCGTCGGACCCTATCCGCCCCACCGCCGGTGACCGCGATCTGCGCGCCCGCCAGTTCGGGGTCCCGGCGCAAGTGTTCCAGAATGCCCCGCATCATTCCTTCAAATCCCGCGCGAGCGCCGATACGCATGGATTCCTCTGTGCCGCGGCCCACGGCAGGAAGCCGGTGTTTGGCGGGGGATAGACTGGGCAGTTGCGCGGTACGGTCAGCGAGATAATTCAGGAAGAACGCCGGTCCCGGGGCAATCACCCCGCCAATGAACCCGCGGCTCGTCACCACGTTGAACGTCAACGCCGTGCCCGCGTCCATCAGGATGAACGGAGGAGCAATCCGCGAACTCGCCCCGGCTAAAATTGCCAGCCGGTCCGATCCAAGCGTTTCCGGATGCGGGTAGGCCAGGGTTACGCCCAGCGGATGGGCGGGACTCAATTCCAGCGGAACGGTGCTCAGCACATCCCGGCATGCGCGCGCGAACTTCGAACGGAACCGGGGGACCACGCACGCCATCGCGCCGCGTCCGGGACGGGGTGACAGGCCGGCAACCCAGGCCCGGAAGAGAGGAAGGGACTGCGCATTCGATGCGGCAGACCATCGGTTCGCGATCCGGCCCCGAAGAATCCGCGTGGCGGAGATGGTGGTATTGCCGATGTTCAGCGTCAGAACGCCCCCGGACGATTCAGCCGCGCGACGCATGGTCCATGAACTCCATTGATAGATCACAGGCCGGAGCGGAATGGGTGAGGGCGCCGACGCTGACCGCGTCCACGCCCGTGGCGGCGATCCGCGCAATGGTGCTCAGGGTGATCCCGCCCGAGGCCTCCAGACACGCCCGCCCGCGATTGATCCGCACACATTCCCGGAGCCGGGCGGGGGGCATGTTGTCGAGCAACACCCAATCCGGCTGGCCTTCCAGCGCGTCGCGCAATTCCTCCGGGGAATCCACCTCGATTTCGATCACCAGCTTCGGATATTTCCGCCGGGCAGCCCGCACCGCGTCGGCCAGGGTCGCTCCGGAATGGCCGGCCCAGAAGGAGCGATGATTGTCCTTGATCAACACCCGGTCGAACAGGCCGATGCGATGATTCGCGCCGCCGCCGCAGCGCACGGCGAATTTCTGCAGCTCGCGCAGTCCGGGCGTGGTTTTTCGGGTATCGAGTACCCGCACCTTCGGTCCGGCCCGTTCCACAAAACACGCCGTGAGAGAGGCGATTCCGCCAAGCTGCTGGAGGAAATTGAGCGCGGTGCGCTCGCCAGTGAGCAGCGCGCGCGCCGGGCCTTCGATACGAGCCACGCGCGTGCCGTCCGCCACCCGGCATCCGTCCCGGACGAGCGCGTGATACCGAACGCGCGCATCCACCTGACGAAAAACCTCCCGGGCGATTTCCTGCCCGCACACCACCCCGGGCACGCGGGAGACGATTTCCGCGGTCGCCCGCGCGCCGGTCGGGACCAGCGCACGGGTGGTCACGTCGCCCGTGCCGATATCCTCGGCCAGCGCCCGGCGAATCACCTCGCGAATGGAAGCTTTCATGCCACCATGGTGCTCGACAGCATGCGATCCGTCAACGACCGCTGACGTGCGATGCCTTGGCGGACCACATCATCCCGCGCTCAGCCCCCCGGGCTTGCCGGGCAATTCTCCGCGGGAACGCGGGACCCCTGCGCCGGCATGGGGAGTGAATACACGCGATTTCTTCGACATCAGCACATTCCCGCAATCGAGTTTGCGGACGCGGCGATCTCATCCGGATATTCGCGGGAACGTCCGCTGCGGTGCTCAAAAAGGGAAAATAGACGCGCCCGCGGGTGTGCCGCGGGCGCGCCAGAAGATTCGAGCAACGATTACTTGAGATACTTCTCAAGAATCGGCGTCACAGTGTTGAGCACGGGCGCGATGACGAGCGACACCACGCACATCAGTTTCATAAGAATATTCAGCGAGGGACCCGCGGTGTCCTTGAAAGGATCGCCCACGGTATCGCCG
>JAGOHE010000023.1 GCA_017996315.1 Kiritimatiellia bacterium
CTATGCGGACCATGCCGAAATGTACACCTCGCTCCCGGCATTCATCGAAGCAAACGCCGCACATATGAACATCCCCTTCAAACTCGTGACTGGAGGCTGATCATCGACGCCAGAAGAAAAGACCCTGGGAGAAATGCCGCGACATCAGTATTGGGCGGATCGCATGAAGGACCCGGATCAGAAGGGTCTTGAGGCGATCACCCAGCCGATCCGATAGGTGGCGGGAATCGTTCCATCCGCGGCGCGAGACTCGCGCTCGTAATTTTCGCACAATTGCCGGAGTTCCCGCCGGGTGAGCGGGCGCCGGGGGCGAAAGCGGGCGCCGCCGGTCAGGCCCATCGCATGCAGCGCGACGAGCACCGGTTGTGCTCCGGCGTGATGGGACGTCAGCTCATAGTCCCCCCCGCGGAGGACGTCCACCCCGGCCGCATGCGCGGCCTCGCGCAGATCCGCGAGCAGGGGCAGAGCCGCCCGCGGATCGGCGTCAGGCGCCGCGGCGGCGCGCGCTGCATGAAGTTCCCGCAGGGTGCCTTCGAGCATGATGGACACGGCGAGCCGGCCGCCCGGCGCAAGATGCGACGCGCACCGACTCACGGCCTCGCGCAAATTTTCCGCCCAATGCAACGCGCTGGAGCTGGCCACGAGATCAAACGGTTCCGACGGGTGAAAGCGTTGAAAATCACCCTGCACCCACTCCACCGGGAGATGGGCGGGGTGAAGGCGTGCGGCCGATTCCAGCATGCGCCCCGAAACATCCATGGCCGTGATGCGCGCGCGAGGGAACCGGGCGGCCAATTCCCGGGTCAGCCGCCCGCTTCCGCACCCGGCGTCCAGAATGCGGTCCGGCGTCGGCGCATCGTACAACTGAGCGACCAACCGCCGCGCGGCCTCTGCCTGCACCCGCGCGGCGTCGTCATACGTCGCCGCGGCACGGCCAAACCGCCGACTTACACTCGCGGATTCCGGAGAGTGGGAATTCATTCGGCCGTCCACCATGCGCGAATTTCTGCGGCGCACATTTCGGGCCGGGTCAGGGGCAGGGCATGGCCCGAATCCGGGTCAATGACCATTCGATCCGCCGCGCGGGCATCCGTTTGCGCCGCCGCGAAGGGGATGATGCGATCCTGCTGACCGTGAATCCAGAGGATGTTCGGCGGGAGATCGCGCAGGGCGGCGCGCACATCCGCCGACGCCAGGTAGTCCAAGCCTTGGATCAGCGAGGCTGCGGAAAAGCTGGGCCGGAGGTAAATCCGGTCCGGCGGGCAGCCGCACATCGCGTCAAACCCGGCCAGCGCCGCGCCGATGTCACGCCGGAGCGCCGCGCGCAGTCCACGCAACTGCGCGGGCGGCATGCCTTCGGCGCGATCGGCTCCCGTGAGAAAACGCGCCGTTCCGGAAAGACACACCAGACGCGGGGGCGCCGGGCGCCGGGCGGCCGCCGACAGCGCGGCCAGCGCGCCGGTAGACCATCCGCACAACAGATCCGGAGGACGGGGATCGGAAGAAATCAACTCCGCCAGAGCCACCGCCGGATCCGTCGCGTCCATCGGAGGCTCATGTAATCCGAAGCATCGCGTTTCAAACAGATCGTCCAGTTGGTCCGCGAGCGGACGCAGCGCGTCGGCCGGGTGCGACCATCCGGACACGAACCATGCGCGGGGACGGTTCATGAGGAGGAGTTCTCCCGGAGCGCTCCGGCGATGACGCGGGCCGCAAGCTGCAGATCTGCCGGGTCATGGGCGAGGGATACCGAAGCGCGCAGCCGCGCGGTTCCGGCGGGAACCGTGGGGGGGCGGATCGCGCCGACGAGAATCCCTTCCTCACGCACCCGACGTGCCACCTCCATCACGCGCATGGGATCGCCGACGGGAATGGGCACGATCGGGCTGTCCAATCCGCCGGCGGGCGCGCCGCCAGCGCGCAGTTCGGTGCGAAACGATTCTGCGCGCGCCCGGACGGCGCGGCCCCAGACCGGATGATCCCGCAGGAGGCGCAGCGCGCCCAGCGCCGCGCCGGCCGCCGCGGGCGGCAGGGCGGTGGAGTAGACATAGGAGCGGGCGCGATTGACCAGCACCTCGCGCACCGGCCTGGAGCAGGCGATGTAGCCGCCCGCGGAACCGAGCGCTTTGCTCAGCGTGCCCATGCAGATTGGCACGCGGCCTGACAATTCCAATTCCGACACGCGCCCCGCGCCCGCGGGCCCGTACAGTCCCGTGGCATGCGCCTCGTCGACCATGAGGATGGCGTCGTATTCGTCCGCGAGGTCGGCCAGTTCGGAAAGCGGCGCGAGATCGCCATCCATGCTGAACACCGACTCGGTCACGATCATGCGTGTTCCGGAGGTTGGAGCGGCGGCGAGCGCGGCACGAAGGTGTTCGGGATCGTTATGACGGAACCGGATCAACCGCGCGCCGGACAGGCGGATGCCGTCCAGAAGGCTGGCGTGGGCCAGCCGATCGGCGAACACCGTGGCGTCGCGTCCGAGGAGAGCGGCAAAAACTCCCGCATTCGCGGCGTAGCCGGAGGTGAACACGAGGGCGGCCGGGTAACCCTTGAACTCGGCGAGCCGATCTTCAAGTTCCGCATGGCAGGGCCGGTACCCGCAGACCAGGGGGGAAGCGGTCGAGCCGGCCCCCCAGCGATCCAGGGCGTTATGTGCGGCGGCCGTGATCTCCGGATGTCCGGCGAGTCCGAGGTAGTCGTTCGAGGCCAGATTCACCGTTCGCCGGGCGTCGGAGGCGGTGCGGTCGGTCGCCGGGTCCGCCGGGACGCGTGTGCGCAGAAGCCCCGCGCGCGCAAGATCGTCCAGCGCGCGGGCGGCGAGCGCATCCAGCGGGCTCGCGGATCGGTTGGTCGGCGGTTCTGTCATCCGGGTTTGGGAAGCCCTAGCATTCCATATTCCATGCTCTGTTGAAATATCGAATGCCGATCTGCGTTATTGAGGCCCGCGGCAATAATAGTCTAACAATTGCGCATTGGTGTGGCATACTCTCAAGGTTTGCATTCGGCAGCGGTCTGAGGACCGCGATATAAATTCATAAACAGACCATGGTTTTTCACTGGCGCAGCAGACAGAGCGATCGCGTAGCGCGGTATGAGTCCAAGTACATCATTCCGCGGAAGATGGTTCCCGCGCTCCGGAAGTTTATCGAGCCGTTTTGCGTGGCGGATCCCTACGCATCGGGCGATCCGCCGGAATATGTCATCACCACGCTCCAACTGGACGACGAATGGTATTCGCTGCATCACGCGAAGGAATGCGAGGCGAATCGCCGGTTCAAGTTGCGGGTGCGCACGTACGGGGACATTGGTTCGGCTCCGGTGTTCACGGAAGTGAAAGCCAAGCTGGAGCGAACGATTGAGAAAGTGCGCGCGGCAGTTCCCTTTGCCCGCTGGTCGAGCGAGTTGATCACGGGGGTGGACCTGCCCCGTCTCTTCAAGAGCGAGCACGCGGAGATTGATTTTCTGCAGTTCAAGAGGTTGGTATGGGAGATTGGCGCGCGCCCAATCGCGTTGGTTCGCTACATCCGGGAATCGCATGTGGGGACCTTGGACCTGTACGCGCGCGTCACCTTTGACCATCATTTGCAATACCAGATGACCGATTCGTGGACCGATTTCGGACGCAGCGGCGTCTGGCGCGGGATGGATTCCTCCGCGGCGCAAGGCTTCGGACTCCCATTCTCCGGCGTGGTGCTGGAGGTCAAGACCCTGGCGAATGTGCCGGAGTGGGTCCTGGAGATGGTCGAACGTTTTGAGTTAAACCGATCGGGCAATTGTAAATATTCCACCGCCTTGTGGCGCGAGGGGCAGTTCCGGGGGCATCCCGACACGAATGCCTTTACCGCCGACCAGATGGCGTGGATGTAGGTGCGCGCGATGCAATTCCACCCCCCCAAAAATCCATGAACGAAACCCTCCCCCTGTTGTTTGGCGCTCCCCAGGTCTTGAACCCGTGGATTGTGGCGCGCGCGTTGCTCCTCAGCTTCGTGCTGTCGCTGTCGTTTACCGCGGTGTACCAGTTCACCTTCCGGGGCTTCACCTACTCCCGCTCCTTCATTCACACCATGGTGCTGGGCAGCATGGTGACGGCGATGCTGATCATGTCGGTCGGCAACAATCTCGCGCGGGGCATGGGTATCCTCGGGACGCTGGCGATCATCCGGTTTCGGACCCCGGTGCGCGATCCGCGCGACGCCATGTTCCTGTTCGCCTGTCTGGGGGTGGGTATTGCCTGCGGAGCGGGCATGCCGATGGTGGGGGTGATGGGTACCCTGTTCATCAACGCCGCGGCCCTGCTGATGCACTGGTCGCCCTTCACGTCCCGCCGGGAATTCGAGGGTTTGCTGCGTTTTCAGATCCACTCCGGCGACGTGCGCGCGGAGCGCGTCGTCGAGGACATCATGGGCCGGTACTGCCAGTCGTTTTTCCTGTTGGGCATGCGGGAAGCGGAGCAGGGCGACAGCGTGGAATTTTCCTATCAGGTGCGACTGCTTGATCCGTCCTATCAGAAAGACATCGTCACCGCCTTTAAGAAGGAAGGGCAGTTTTCTGATGTGGTGCTGCTGATGCAGCGAAAGACGGTGGAACTATGATGAGCCATGGAAATTTGAGATCGCCGTCGCAGCCTTCCGCGTCGTTTAGGCGACGCGGGACGTTCCGCCGACATCAGTTCCGCTTCTGGTTTCTGATCGTCGTCCTGATCGCCGTCCCGGTATCGTTCTGGTTCGTGCTGAGGGACACGTCCCCCCTGCGATTCACGGGGCTGGTGGATTCCGATTCGGAAACGGTGGGCTCGATGGATACCGCTCGCATCCTGTCGGTGGAGGTGAAGCCGGGGCAGGTAGTCCAGCCGGGAGATGTGCTGGTGCGGCTGGATTTCACGGAGCGCGCGCTGGATCTGGCCACGCAGGAGGCGCGCGTGGCGGAGTACGAGCAGACCCTGCTGCGCCAGCGGCAGGAGGCGCAGGAAACCGCCCGCCGCGCCCGGCAGCTCGCGCACGAGGCGCGGGTCGCTCTCGAAGAGCAGCGGATGAATCTGGCCCGCGATGACGCGGAACTCGCCGGCCTCCGCGAGGAAATCAAACGGCTTCAGCCGCTGGTGGAAAAACGCATCGCCGGGGATCTGGACCTGGCCTCGCTTCGTTCCAAGGCCGAGGCCCTGGAACGCGTGCTCCCCCGATACGAACCGCTGCTGGCGGCGCTGCAACAGCGCAGCGAACAGGCGGAGCGCGACGCGGAAGAGGCCGCCGAGGCCCTGGGATCAGCGCAGGAACCGGTGTCCGAGGACCCCGTGTTGAACTCCATGCGGCGGTTGACCGGGGTCTACCGTTCAACCATGGGAGACGAACCCTCGGTGCTGCGCGCCTCCCGCAAAGGGGTGATTTCCCGCATCATGCGCCGGCCCGGCGATGTGGTGATGGCCGGAGAGCCGATTGTGCGGGTGGCTTCCGCCCAGTCGATGTACATCACTGGCATGCTGGCGCAGGGCCAGTTGCGGGGGCTCACGGTGGGGACCCGCATGCGCGTTTATCAGATGGGCGCGGCAGGACAGTCGCCCGTTCTCGCCCAGGTGGAATCCATTGACCCCGAGGTCATGGACCTGATTGATCCGTTTAATCCCGCTCCGCGCTTTCCAATTCGCGGACGCCAGGTGAAGTTGCGCATTCTCAGCGAAACCACCTCGTTGATGCCGGGGGAAACCGTCACCGTGGAGGCGGAGACTCAGGATTCCTGGTGGGCTCGCCTGCGGCGCTACCGGTGGATTCCCTGGGACCGCCCGTCCTCGATGAACAGCCCGCTCTGACGCGTCCCGGGAGTGGAACCTTCCCCTCCGTCGACCGCCGCGACGGTCGCCCTCACTCCGCCGGCGCGGGCGGCTTTTGTGCGGGGGCCGGAGATTCTTTCGCTGGAATGGATTCGGGGACCGGGGACCCCGGTTGGCCCGGAGTCAGTCCGCTGGCGCGGCAGAACTGCAGTTCATCCAGCGCGAAATCAAGTTCGCGGTTCAGCCGCAGCAGATCCATGTCCACGCCGCGTTCTCGAATTCGCAGCGCTTCCAGCTTTCCCTCGAGACCGAGGTCTTCGAATTCCCGGGCCAGATCTTCTATCTCCTGCTGGTCTGAACGGAGCGAGTTGCGAGATTTTTCCAAATCCGCCAGGGACGTCCGCAGCGCTTCTCCGGCCATGAGAATTTCCCGCTCCGCCCGACGGCGGCCGAAATCGTAACCCCGCATCGATTCGATGCGCGCCAGACGACGTTCTTGGCGGGTGTCGGAGATCCACTCGAAAATTGGAATTTCCACGGCTAGTCCGAACCACCATTCATCACCGTCGGCCTCTCCGCGGGAGTACTCCTGGGCCCAGCCCCGGCTGGTTTCATAATCCCGCTCCCAACGGGTGCCGGACTCGATGGAGGTTTGCGAACTCGACGAATGCTCCGTGGTGAAATCGCTCGAAGTGCGATCCTCGGTCTCCGTTCGCGCGGACGATCCCGTGGAGTTCTGCTGCGCGGTTCGGGTTTCGCTTCCCGACTCTTCGACGGTCCGCGTTCGGCGATCGGTGGCATCCCATCGGGTGTAGGACACTTCGAGATAGCTGAACCACGGGAAAGCCGCGGATCGCGCGCGGCGCCATTCCCCGGAATGCCGCATCCAGTTCCAGTAGGCCGCCAGCACATCGGGTCGGTGCGCGGCAACCCGGCGGGCGTAGTCCGCCAGTTGGTCGGGATCGCCGGGCGGAAGGCAGAATGCGCCAGCGGTTACGGGATCGAGCGCGACCCGCGCGGGATCCACACCGGAGCACGCCCGGAATTTCTGCCGCCAGGCCGCCAGCCGGCTGGTGGAGCGCGCGTGGTCGGCTTCGGCGGCGGCGAGTCGAAGGCGGGCGTCCAGATAATCGCTCCGGGGCAGGAATCCGGAGTTCATGGCCTCGCGGATCTCATCGCTCATCGCCCGGCACCGGGCCACGAACAACTCCTGCGTCCGCAGGAGGCGCTCCCCGTAGGCGACCTGTACGGCGGCCTCCACGATATCGCAGGCCAGCGCGTGTTCCTCCGCCGCCAATTCCGCATGGGCCATTCCAATTCGAGCCCGCGAGGCTTCGCCTTCGGCCGAACGGATCCAGGGATTGGGAGGGTAGTAGCGCAGCCCTACGCGGAAATTGTCCTCGTCCTGCGATCCGACGTCGGACGAATAGGCGGAGGTGCGGTATTGGCTCTGCTGTGCGGAAGTCTGGGTGGACTGGGCGTTCTGGGAGAACTCGCGCAGAGACGAGGATGTTTCCGTCGGCCAGCCAAACTCCCAGCGTTCGGAAGATGAAGTCTCCGAGCCGGTTTCCCGGGATGCGCTGGTGCTCGTTCCGCTGCGCCGGCGCGTGCCGGTTTCAGACCGTCGCGCCCATCCGGAGGAATCCTCGTCCTGAAGACCATATCCGAGCCGGATTTCCGGAGGCCGGGGTGTGAGCGTTTCGGCGGCATCGCCGGACGCCCGATGAACGGCGGCGCGCAAGGCGGTGATGTCCGGGTGTGTGGATAGCGCGTACGCGACGACGTCGGCGAGTTCCATGGGCCCCTGATCGTCGGGGTCGGCCTCCGGGCGGATCGCGCGCTCACGTTCGGGCACGGGGCGGGATGCGACCGTCCAGTCATCCAAACGAGCGGACTGGCATCCGTTCAGGCCCGCCACAAGCGCCGCGGCCGAAATCGCGCGGAAAAAAGAGAGGCGAAACTCTTTGCGCGGACGGGTGGGTTGAATGGGATCAGAATCGGCGCACATTAGACGACGAAGATGCATGAAATGGACGAAAAACTCAAGACCCGACATACCGCCGTTCAGTGGCCGCGCTGATGCTGGTCAGAATTTCATAAGGAATCGTCCGGCACAGCGTCGCAAGTTCGTCGGCCCATAGTTCCTGGTTGCCCTGACGGCCCATGACGACCGCTTCGTCGCCTTCTTTCACTCGCCCGTACAATCCGGCGTCCACGGTAATCCAGTTCATACTCACGCGTCCGACCACCCGGCAACGACGTCCACCGATCAGGATGTGGCCGCGGTTGCTCAGTGCGCGCAGATAGCCGTCCGCATAACCGAGACCCACGACGGCCAGGGTGGTGGGAGCGGGGGTGCGATAGGTGCCGTAGTAGCCCACGGCAAAGTTGGCCGGTACGGAGCGAACCTGGACGACGCGCGCTTTCCACTGCAGGACGGGGCGGGTGCGGATGCGGCCGTCTTCGTTTGAGGCTCCATATCCGTAGGCGATCAATCCCGGCCGCACGCCGTCAAAATCCCATGCGGGTCGGTACAACGCCGCGCGGCTGCTGGAAACATGCTTGAACAACGAGCGGCCGGCCGCGGCCTCGGCGTCCCGGGCGATCTCCCGGAACCGGGCGACTTGCTCCGCGGCCGGATCCTCTCCGTCGAGATCCACCCGGGCAAAATGCGTGCACAATCCGTCCACCCGGATACCGGGCAGGACGAGCATCTCGCGCAGCGCCGCCGCGGCTGCCGACGCATCGAGTCCCAATCGGCCCATTCCGGTGTCCAGCTTCACATGCGCGGAAATTTTTCCTCCCCGCCGCGCGGCCTCGGCCGACAGCGCGCGGGCATGGTCGAGCGAGACGAGGACGGGAATAATGTTGCGTTCCAACAACCATCCGGCGGCCTCGGGCGGGGGCGGGCCGAGCATCACAATGCGCGTGTCGGCGGACGCTTCGCGCACCGCTTCGGCCTCATCCATGTGCACCACCCCGAACCAGCGCACTCCCTCGGCCACGGCGGAGCGGGCGATGGCGGGAATGCCGTGGCCATAGGCGTCGGCCTTGACGACCAGCACCAATTCGGTGGAACGGGGCAACGCCCGGCGGATCGCGGAAAGGTTTCCGCGCAATCCGGTCAAATCCACTTCCACCCATGAACGATACATGTTCGAATTCACTCTGGGGGACCATGGTACCGTCCGCGAGCGCGCGCGCCAATCCCCGAGGTCCGGCGAGAAAGCCGCGCGGGGTTCAGGAAGCATGTGGATTGGGCGGTTCCGCCGGGTCGCCGACGGCTTCCCGTATCGCGGAAATCATATCGTCGGTGGAGAAGGGCTTGATGAATATGCGGAGTGCGCCGCACAGCCGCGCGGCTTGCAGGGCATCCATATCCCCAAATTTTCCGCCCCCGGACACGGCGAAGATCTTGATTCCGGTCCGGAGTTTCTTCAGATTCCGGATCAGCTCCACACCGTCGGATTCCGGCATAAAAATATCAGATATGACGAGCTCGACCGATTCGCGTTCGACGCACTCAATGGCCTCAATGCCGTTGCGCGCGGTCACCGCCCGGTGGCCGGCCTTTTCCACAATCCGGCACAGGAACCCCCGGAGGCTCTCGTTGTCATCCACTATGAGAATGGTAGCCATGTGCGAACCTTCATGAAGGCGGACGCGCCGCTGGCCAATGGCGAATGAGGACCGCGCGCAGGGCTTGTTCGCGAATCGGCTTGCTGAGGTAGTCATCCATGCCGGCGGCGAGGCAATTCTCGCGATCGCCTTTCATCGCGTGCGCCGTCAAGGCGATGATGCGAGGCTGGCGCGCCGCGGGCAACTCGGATCGGATGCAGGCGGTGGCTTCCATGCCGTCAACGTCGGGCATCTGGATATCCATCAGGACAAAATCGTACGGGTGCGCGATCACCGCTTGAACCGCCTGCCGTCCGTTCCGCACGAAATCGGGCTTCCATCCCATGCGGCGCAGCAGCAGATCCATCACCTTGAGATTGATTTCATTATCCTCCGCCACCAACAGACGCAGGTCCGATGGCGCGGAGGGCCACTCCGGCGATGCGGATTTCCGGGAGGGAGGGGTCGCGCATTCGCCCAGCGCCGCGGCGAGCGCGTCCTGAAGGTCCGACGGCGTGCTGTCGGGAGGCAAGGCAGCGATCCAGGGCGCCGGGGACGAAATCGCACCCGTGGACTCGCCGGCGTGGGGAGTGATCAAAATGATGGGAAAGTGTGGAACCGGGGCGGCGCCCTGAAGTTGCAACACGTGCTCGGCGCAATGCTCGTCGACTTCGGGAGCATAGACCAGGGCGGCCGCGTACTCTCCCGACGAAAGCAGAGCCGCGGCGTGCGCAGGGTCGCGGGCGGTTTCGGTCGCGATGTGCCACCGGGCGCAGATCTGCTTCATCCGGGTCAACAGAGTGCCGCGGGGGAACACCAGCACGAGGCGGGAGTCATGAAACGCCGGTGGCGCAGCCTGCACCGGTTCCTGTTCGAGATTCATCATGGCCGTGAAATGAACGACCGATCCGCTGCCGGGTGCGCTGCGCACCCATATGCGGCCCCCCATGCCTTCCACCAGGCGCCGGCAGATCGCCAAACCCAGCCCGCTGCCGCCATACCTTCGCGAGATGGAGGCATCGCCCTGGCTGAACGGTTGAAAGAGCCGGGGCAGATGGCTGTCGGGAATGCCGATGCCGGTATCCCTGACCCAGCCGTGAAGTTCGAACCGGTGCCGGCTTTGATGGGTGCCGCCGATATGCACTCGGATGCTCCCTTGTTCCGTAAACTTGATCGCGTTGTTGATCAGATTGGACAGCACCTGGCGCAGCCGGACCGCATCGCCCAGCAGCGTGCGCGGCAGGCCCCTCCGAATATCGAACTCGAGCGAAAGATTCTTTTTCTCGGCGTTCTTCTGGAAGAGCTGAACCGTTCGCTCGACCAATTCGCGCACGTCCACCGGCCGCGATTCCAGCTCCACGCCGGCCGTTTCGATTTTGGTAAAAGTCAGAATGTCGTTGATGATCGTCAGCAGACTCTCGCCGCCGTTGCGAATGGTGTTCACGATATCCCGCTGTTCCGAATTCAGCTCGGTGTCCAACAACACCTCGGTCAGGCCGATAATCGCGTTCATCGGGGTTCGAATCTCGTGGCTCATCTGCGCGAGAAACCGGGTCTTGGCTTCGTCGAGACTCTGCGCGGACGCGGTCAACTTTTTCAGCTCGTCTTCGGTGCGCTGACGGCGCTGAAGCTCATCCTGAAACTTCTGCTCGTGCGCATGAATTCGGGACTCTGCTTCGCGGATGCGCAGCAAGGCGCGCAGATGAGCGACGAGTTCGTAGTCTTCAAAGGGCCGGCTCAGGCACGCTTCCGCCCCGCACTCCAGCGCCTGGGCGCAGTGATGGCCATCCGCTTGGGCGGGCACCATCAGCAGAATCATGGTGTCGCCCGCCGGCCGCTGGGCCCGGATCTGCCGGCAGAGCTGGACATCGTCCATTTCCGGAAGCTCCGAATCCGCAATGAGGATATCCGGCGAGTGCCGCATCACGAGTGTCAACGCCTCGGGGCCGGTGTCCGCTTCCCGGATTTTTGCGTCGGAGAACGAAGCATGAAGCGTCCGGCACAGGGCCTTGCGGCGATCCGGCGATCCATCAGCCACTATGAATACGGCGCTCATGCAAACCACCCGCCGACGGGCATTCGTCCACTGACTTTTAGCAGAACATGGTCCGGCCCGCAATATGGCTTAAGCGCCAGACGCCCGACGTGCGTTCCGGCGTATTTTTGTTTTGACCCGTGCGAGGGGGTATGTTTGACTGTCATTGCCCATTAGGGAGCCCAAGCCATGGCAGAAGAAAAGAAAAACGGCGCCACGCCGCCTCCGAAAATTGTGTTGAGCAAGCCGCGTCCTCCCGTAGCGCCGGTCGGCAAACCCAAATCCGACACCTCGCGGGTGGACTTGGCCGCGTCCCAGCCCATGGATCTTTCGAAGAAGGGCGGGGAGCCTCTCAGTATTCGCGAAGTGCTGCAATCGCCGGAAACCCCCAAGAGTGCGACGTCGCGCATCAGCCTTTCGGAAACCCAATCCTTCGTGCCGGGGGACAGCGTACCCGTGGCCAAAGTCGGCACAGGCTCCCTCAGCGGGACCTCCGAGATCGATACCTCCCGAATGAAGTTGGGCGGAGAAGGGGAATCCGCTGAGAAAAAATCCGAAACGGTTCGAGTCGACTTGACGGGAATGGTCAGTCCCGACCAGCCCTCCGGCACGGCGCCGATCTCCGTCGTTCCCGAGGCCAGCCGGGTCATCGAGGATGCGTCGAAAAACCGAACCGCGCGGATATCCATCGATGTGCCGACCGAAGACGATGCCGTGCGCATGGAAACCGGAGTCGTGCCGACTGGAGAGCCGCTGACTCCCGCGGGCGCCCCACCGCCCAAGACCGTTCGACTGACTCGTCCGCCCGCCGCGCTTCCCAAAACTGTCGTGTTGAAACGGCCGGAGACCTCCGGAACCGAGCCGCGAACGGTGGTGCTCAAGCGTCCGGATGAGAGGCTGGAAGAAAAAGGCGCCACGGCGCGAATCGCCATTCCGGAAGCCACGGCCGAGGTCGCGCCACCCACGCAGCGCAAGACCATTCGCATCAAACGTTCCGGCGGGCCGGCCGGGCCGGCGCTTCCAGCGGGGGATTCGGGAATCCGGATTGCCCGTACCGCACCTACGGAAGAGGAAGGCGAAACAGCCCTCGAGTTGGCCAATGCGGTGGGCGCTGGAGATAGCTGCGAGCCGGGAGTCTTCTTTGCCCTGCTCAGCATCGCCGCCACCCTGATCCTCGGCGTGCTGGTGTATATCCTGCTTCAGCAAACCTACTTCCCGGATTGGAGTTGGCCGGGCAAGCTGGTGGATTGGAGCGTGACCAGCCAGCAGGCGACGATCGGGCTGCGCTGAATCAGTCGCACGTGTCTTCGGGCCAGCCGCACAGCCGGCCGTGTTGGATCAGCGGCTGATCATCCAGCCACGCATCCCCCGAGCGCAGATCGCAGATCATATCCCAATGCACCCGGCTGGGGATGCGTCCGCCCGAACCGAGCGCCAGATGGATCGTGCCGCCGATTTTTTCATCGAACAGGACCATGCGGGTGATCCGGTCGATGCGCGGGTTGGTGCCGATGCCGATTTCGCCCAAGCCCCGCGCCCCGCGATCAATGCGAAGAAACTCATGCAGGAATCGTTCATTCTTCTCCGCCCGGGCATCCACCACGCGGCCCCGACGGAACTCCAGCCGGACCCCGCGCACTTCGACGCCGGCGTAGCAGACCGGCCACCGGTAGGTCACCACGCCTTCGGCGCTGTTCTCCACCGGCGCGGCAAAGACTTCGCCATCCGGCATGTTTGTGCGACCGTAACAACTGATCCACGACCGCCCCTCCACCCCCAGGGTCAGATCTGTGCCCGGACCGCGCAGACGGATGCTCCGGCCGCGCGCCAGCCGCCGCGCCAGCGACCGCTGGAGCTGGTCCATGCGCCGCCACCCCTCGGCCGGATTCTCCCGGTCTGCAAGCACGGCCGAGCAGACAAAGTCGCGGAACGCCTTCGGGGTCATGCCGGCATTCCGGGCATAGGCTGCGGTCGGCCAGAGCGTCACGCACCATCCGGGCTTCCGCGCCCGCCGTCGGATATCCTCACGCGAGGCCATGAAGCGCGCCAGCCTCCGCCGGTCGTCACCTTCGCCTTCGCGCGGATCCTCCGAGCTCAAAATGGTCAGCCGTTTCATCCGCGTGCGGGATTCCGCGATTTCCGATTCATGCGGCCGGGCGATAAGCGCGCTCGCTGCATGACGCAGAAACAATCCCCGCAGTCCGGGAAGCGCGAGACGAAGGACGGGAAATCCGCCGCGCTGAAGCACGGCGGCATAGAACTCCCGCACCAGTTCCCACGCGGCGGGTTCGGCGTGAATCGCCACCGCCTCGCCCCGGCGGACGCGCAGGGAATGATCGGCCAGCAATTGCGCCCAGCGCGTGACGCGCGGATCGGGGAGCGCGCGGGGGCGCGCGACGGGGGAGATGCGACGGGTGTTCATATGGCTCTTTCCCTATCGGACACGCCCGCCATTGTCCCGTATACTACGCCTCGAATCAACGCCGGGGTTCGAGCCGATCGGCTCCGGCCCGCACAGAACAAAGTGCCTTGTTCATGACCATGCCGCACGAAACGCCGGACGCCGGCGTCCCGACCGGAGAGCCGGGACGCAGCCGCCGGATTTCCACCATCGAAGGGTGCGTGTCCACGCTGCACGGAACCCTGATTGGCGGATCGCTGCTGACCGCGTATGCCCTCGCGCTGGGGGCGAGCGATTTCCATATCGGCCTCATCGCCGGCTTCGGAATGGTGGCGAATATCGGATTGCTCTTGGGCGCCCGGTCCTCCCTTCGCCGCCGGGCGCGCAAGCCGGTTGTGGTGCGCGCCGCGCTGGCCAGCCGCATGAGCTGGGCCCTGCTGACCGTGATTCCGTTTCTACCCCTGTCTCCGACGGCGCGCGTGTGGGTGTTTCTCTCCGTCGTGCTGGCGGCGCAGACCCTGCTCCAGATGGCGGTGAATCCCTGGAGCGACTGGATCGCCGATCTGGCCCCGGAGCACCTGCGCGGCCGTTTCTTTGGTATGCGCAACGCCGTCTGCGGAGGCGTGGGCATGATCGGGGCGATTCTGGTCGGACGAAGCTACGATGCGCTGAAATCCTTTGTGCATCCGGGACAGGAGCTGTGGGTCTTCGTTCCTTTTTTTGGGGGGACAGCGGTGCTGGCGGTCCTCTCCGCCTGGTTGTACACCCGTCAATGGGAACCGCCCATGCGCGAAGCGCCGATCCTGCCCATGCGCGATTTGCTCCTGAGCCCCCTGCGTCATCCGCCCTACCGCGCGCTTATTCGATTTCAGGTGTGCTGGGCCGTGGCGTGCGCCATCGGCGGGCCGTTCTTCGGCGCGCATATGATCCGCAACCTTCACATGTCCATGTCGACCATCGCAGTATACGGAATCCTTGCCGGCGCCGTGGGACTTTTTTCCCAGCCGCTGTGGGGGCGCGTGGTGGACCGGTACGGCAACCGGCCTGTGCTGATGTTCAACATGGTCGTTGTGTTTACCATGCCGCTCATCTGGCTCTTCGCCACTCCCGATTTTCTGTTCCCCGTATGGGCGGACGCCCTGTTGACGGGGTTATGCTGGCCCGGATTGAACATGGCGCTGTTCAACCTCGTGCTGGGGACCGCGCCGGCGGAAAATCGCCAGGGCTATCTGGCCGCGCAAGGGGTGATTTCCGGCGCGGCGCATTTTCTGGCCGCCGCGATTGGAGGCGGGCTGGCCCACGGCTGGTCGGAATTCCGGCTGGTCATCGGCCAGCAGACACTCGTCAATTTTCATCTGCTGTTTATCTTGTCGGCCTTCGGCCGCCTGCTGATGCTTCCGGCGGCGATGCGCCTGCACGAGCCCCGGGCCATGTCCGTGAAAGCCCTGGTCTCCGGCTGGGCCGGATTGCGTTATCGGTTCAGCGGCATGATTCTCTCCGGGATCGGTCAGGCGGTCACCCAGGTCCGACGACGTCCCCGGCAATGATGTCTCCCGCCCGCGTCGCGGGCCGGACGTAATTCCCGCATTCCCCGCCATCCAACCCTTGGATGAACACGGAGTTCTTCCATCCAAGGCTTGGATGGGAGCCGCCGCGGAGCGGTGCGCGGATTCGCGGGCCGGTTAGGAGCAGCCCATGGAGTTTCCGCAGTTGAAGCACTTGTAGCAAGCGCCGTTGCGGACGGTGATGGCCCCGCAGTTATCGCACGCGGGCGCGTCTTCCATGAAATGCTTGAACTGGGCATCCACGCGCGCCGGCGCCGCGGCCGGCCGGGTGGCGGCCGCCGGTTCCGGCGAGGGGGCGGTTCCGGCGCTCGCAACCGGCGCCGCAGAAGATGCGGTTGCGCCGGAGCCCCCGTTGCCGCCATGGCCGGCGTCTTCCAAGATTTCGTCCCGTCGGTCGAGGAACGCATGGGCCAGCCAGCGGAAAATATAATCGGTCAGTGATTTGGCAATCGGAATATCCGGATTCTTGGTGAACCCCGAGGGCTCGAAGCGCGTGTGCGCGAACTTCTCGACCAGTGTTTTCAGCGGGACGCCGTATTGCAGGCAGAGCGAGATCGCCGTGCCGAAGGTGTCCATCAGCCCGCCAACCGTGCTGCCTTCCTTGGCCATGGTGATGAAGAGCTCGCCGGGGGAGTTGTCATCGTAGAGGCCGACGGTCAAGTAGCCTTCATGGCCCGCGATGTCGAACTTGTGGGTCAGGGAGCGGCGCGTGGCCGGCATCCGGCGGCGCAGCGGCCGCGCTTTCGCGGCGGGCGCGGAGACGGCCGCCGCGGTCTTGGCGGCGGGACTTCCGCTCTTGTCGGAACTCGTGTTGAGCGGCTGGGAGCGTTTGCTGCCGTCGCGATAGATCGCCACGGCTTTCAGCCCGAGGCGCCAGCCGTTCAGATAGGTCTCCATGATCTCTTCCACCGTGGAATGCTCGGGCATATTCACGGTCTTGGAGATCGCGCCGGAAAGGAACGGCTGCACCGCGCTCATCATCTTCAAATGCGCGAGGTACGGGATGAACCGCTTGCCGTTGCGCGGGGCAAAGGCGCAGTCAAACACATCGAGATGCTCCGCCTTCAGATCGGGGGCGCCTTCGATGGTGTCCTTTTCGTCGATGTGCTTGACGATCCGCTCGATCGCCGCGTCCTCGTATCCGAGGCATCGGAGGGCGGACGGCACGGTGCGGTTGACAATCTTCAGCAGTCCGCCGCCGGCGAGGGTTTTATACTTTACCAGCGCGATATCGGGTTCCACGCCGGTGGTGTCGCAATCCATCATGAAGCCGATCGTGCCCGTCGGCGCCAGCACCGTCATCTGGGCGTTGCGGTAGCCGTGGGCGCGGCCGGCTTCAAGGGCGGCGCGGCCACAGTCGGCGGCGGCCTCGCGCAGATACTCGGGGCATCCGTCGGGCAGGGCTTCGGCCGCGCGGCGGTGCATATCCATGACCTGGAGCATCGCGTCGCGGTTGGCCGCGTATCGCTCGAACGGGCCCAGATGTTCCGCCATGCGCGCGGAGTGGGTCGAGGCATGGCAGTGCATGATCGCGGTGATCGCGCCGGCCATCGCCCGGCCCCGGTCGCTGTCGTAGGGCAAACCCAGCGCCATCAGCAACGAGCCCAGGTTCGCGAATCCGAGACCCAGCGGGCGGTATTGATGGCTCATCTGGGCGATCTGCGCGGTCGGATAGCTGGCGTTGTCGATGATGATTTCCTGCGCGGTGAGGAAGCATTCCACCGCCGACTTAAACCGTTTCACCTCAAAAACGCCCTCGTCGGAGAGGAACTTCATGAGATTCAACGAGGCCAGATTGCAGGCGCTGTTATCGAGGAACATGTACTCGCTGCAAGGATTGCTGGAGTTGATGGGTCCGTCGTTCTTGCAGGTGTGCCAGCGCTGGATGGTGTCCTCATACTGGATGCCGGGGTCGCCGCAGGTCCATGTGCCTTCGGCGATCCAGCGCATCAGGTCGCGCGCCTTGTACGTCGGCCCGGCTTTGGAGGAATCGGTGACCCAGCGGGTCGTCCAGTCCCGGTCCTCTTCCACAGCGCGCAGAAACTCATCCGTGACGCGGATGGTGAGATTCTCGTTCTGGAACGCGACGGACCCGTAGGCCTCTCCGTTGAAGCTGCCGTTATAGCCCTGTTCGATCAAGGCCCACGCCTTTTTCTCCTCGTTCTGCTTGGCCTGGATGAATTCCTTGATATCCGGGTGCCAGACTTTCAGCGTATTCATCTTCGCCGCGCGGCGGGTCTTGCCGCCGGATTTCACGACGCTGGCGATCGAGTCGTACACTTTCAGGAACGACAGGGGGCCGCTGGGGGAGCCGCCGCCGCTCATGCGCTCGCGCGCGCTGCGGATGGGCGAAAGATCCGTGCCCGTGCCGCTGCCGAATTTGAAGAGCATCGCTTCGCTGTGCGCGAGCTCCATGATCCCGTCCATCGAATCCTTGACCGATTGGATGAAGCAGGCCGAGCACTGGGGCTTTTCGTATTGCGAAGTCGCGCGGCGCACTTCGCCCGCCTCACGATCGTAGTAGAAGCTGCCCACCGCGCTCTGCTTGCCGGCGCCATAGGCGTGGTACAGGCCGCAGTTGAACCACACCGGCGAGTTGAATGAGCCATACTGGT
>JAGOHE010000024.1 GCA_017996315.1 Kiritimatiellia bacterium
CGGGTGCGATGGAACTCGAACAGCCGGTCCAGAGTGGCGGTCAAGCCGCGCCCGGCGGCTTCTTCAATTTCCTCCGGGCGGGCGCCGAATCCGGCGCGATTCAACAGATGCGCCGCGGCGCTCCGGATCCAGGCTCCGGCGGGCATGGGTTCCAGCACGGAAGAAAGAGCGCTCATGACATCATGCAAAACGACTGTGAGAAAAAGTTATTGTGGGTTCCTCCCGCCGGACGCGACATTCGCGGGCGATTCCGCGAGGCGTCCGTCGGTCAGGGTCAGTACCCGCCCGCATCGGGCGGCAAGGTCGGGATTGTGGGTGACCAGCACAATGGTGCGGTGGGCATCGCCGGCGAGGTCGAACAGACAGTCCATCACCTGCGCGCCTGTGTGCGAATCGAGGTTCCCGGTCGGTTCGTCGGCCAGCAGCACGTCGGGATCGTTCATCAGCGCGCGGGCGATCGCCGCGCGCTGTTGTTCTCCGCCGGAGAGTTCCGACGGCCGGTGGCGCAGGCGGTGGCCCAGCCCCACGCGTTCGAGCAGCGCGGAGGCGCGCGCGGTGTGCGTCCGCCCCTGCAGAAAGGCGTTCCAGCGCGTCCATGCCGGCAGCATCACATTTTCCAGCACGGACAGCTCCGGAAGCAGGTGAAAGGCCTGGAAGATGAACCCCACGCGCCGGGCGCGGATGCGCGCGCGGGTCCGTTGGGGCAGCGCGTACAGATCGTCGCCTTCGAACCGCACGGTGCCGCCGGTGGGCTCGTCGAGCCCGCCCAGCACATGGAGCAAGGTGCTCTTGCCCGATCCGCTTGCGCCGACGAGCGCGACCTTCTCGCCCGCCCGCACCTCGAGCTCCACCCCGAGGAGCACCGGCAGCTCGCCGCGCCCCATCGGGTAGCTCTTGCGCACGGATTGCGCCTGGATCACCGCGTTCACCGCTACTCGTACCTCAAGGCTTGCGCCGGATCGAGCCGCGCCGCGCGCCACGCGGGGATCAGTCCGGCCAGCGTGCAAATCAACAGCGCGATGCCGGCGATCGTGACGAGATCGCTCGGGAGCGTGCGCGCGGGAATTTCGGCGAGTTGATACAGCTCCGGCGGCAGCAGGCCGACCCCCATGCGCTCGTTCAGAAAACGCAACAGGTCGTTGCGGTACTTCAGCACCCATAGCCCGGCCGCGATGCCGAGGCCCGAGCCCAGCGTGCCCGCCACCCAGCCCTGCCACAGGAACACGCCGGCCACGGCCGGGCCGCGGTAGCCGATCGCCTTGAGCAGCCCGATCTCGCGGGTCTTCTGGACCGTCACCGTAATCAGCGTGTTGGTGATGCCGAACGCGGCCACGATGACGATGAAGACCAGCAGAAAATACATCATGTTTTTCTCCACCTGCAGCGCGGTGAAGAGCTGGCGGTTCTGATCCATCCATGTTTGCGCCCGCACGGCCGGCCCGAATCGTTCGTCCATCCGCGCCGCCAGCTCCGCGACGGCGGCGGCCGACGGATCGGCCGTCTTGAGCTGGACCGCCTGCACCCCGCGCGCCACGCCGAACAGATCGCGCGCGGTGGCCAGCGAAACCAGCGCGTAGCCGGCGTCGAGATCGTACATGCCGACCTCGAACACGCCGCGCACCTCCAGCTCGGAGGGCAGGCGGAGCTCGTCCTGCGACAAAAAGCTTTGTGGTGAATAGGCCAGCACCGTATCGCCCACCGTCGCCCCCAGCCGGCGGGCCAGCTCGATCCCGAGCACGATCCCGCCGTCCTGCAGGTCGAACACGCCATATTCCATGCGATCGGGCACGGCGCTGACGGTGCGCTCGTCGTCTTCCCGGACCCCGCGCATGATCGGGCTGGCCACGCGGCCTTCGTGGCTCAGGAACGCGAGCCCGTAGAGAAATGCCGAGGCGCCCTCGACGCCGGGCTGGGAACGCACCTCCTCCATCCACGCCGGGTCCGCGTCGAACGGCTCGCCATGCGGGGGAGCGAGGGTGACATGCGCGTGAAATCCCAGAATCTTCTCCCGCCACATGTCGTCAAAGCCGGTCATGACCGAAATGACGATCACCAGCACCATCACCCCGAGCATCACTCCGAGCAGGGAAAGCACGGTGACGGCCGAAAACAGCGTGCGCCGGGGCCGGAGATAGCGGAGACCGAGGAACAGGGAAAACGGCAGTTTCATGCGCGGCCGGTGTTCAGTCCGCTTCGCTCCCGGCGGGGTCGTCGCCGCGGACCTTGAGCTGCGGGAACAGAATGATGTCGCGGATGGACTCCGCGCCGGTCAGCACCATCGCCAGCCGGTCAATGCCGACGCCCATGCCGCCCGCGGGCGGCATCCCATGTTCCATGGCCAGCAGAAAGTCCTCATCCACCTTCTGCCCGTCGTCGCCCGCCTGCTCCTCGAACCGCCGCCGCTGTTCGAGGGCGTCGTTGAGCTCGCTGTAGGCGGGGGCGATTTCCTTGCCGTCCATGACCAGCTCGAACACATCCACCCGTTCGGGATCATCGTCGCATCGCCGGGCCAGCGGGATCAGATCGGCGGGCATGCGGGTGACGAAGGTCGGGTTGCGCAACGACTTCTCGACCACCTTCTCGTATACCTCGTGGGTGATCTGCGCCTTGGTCCAGCCGGGGTCGCAGGGCGCGCCCAGTTCAGCCGCCCGCGCGGCCGCCGCGGCGGCGTCGAGCGCGGGCCAGCCGTCGCCCGCGTACTCGCGAATCAGCTCGTCATAGGTCGCGGTGCGCCAGGGCGGCGACAGATCCACCGGCCGTTCCGGCGAGCCCACCAGCCGCGAACCGATCACCGTGTCGGCGAGGTGCAGGACCATGTCCTCGATCAACCGCTTCATCGTGCGCACATCGCCGTAGGCTTCGTAGAGCTCGAGCATCGTGAACTCGGGATTATGCGAGCGATCGAGACCTTCGTTGCGGAAATTGCGGTTCAACTCGAACACCCGGTTCATGCCGCCGACCAGCAGGCGCTTGAGATACAGCTCGGGAGCAATCCGCAGGAACATCTTGTGATTCAGCGCGTGGAAGAACGTCTCGAACGGCCGCGCCGCCGCGCCCCCGGGCTGGGGCTGGAGCATCGGCGTTTCCACTTCGCAGAATCCGCGGTCGTGCAGGAAGGCGCGGATTTCCCGGACGATCGCGATCCGCCGGCGGAATCGGGCCGCGGTTTCCGGATTGGCGATCAGATCGAGATAGCGCTGGCGGTACCGCTGCTCGACATCCTTCAGCCCGTGCCATTTCTCCGGCAGGGTCTGCAGGGCCTTGGCCAGCGGCGTCCAGCTCGAAAGATGCAGCGTCGGCTCGCCGGTCCGGGTGGTAAAACACGCGCCGCGAACGCCGACCACATCGCCCAGATCCGCGTGTTTGAACGCCTGGAACTGCTCTTCGGGCATGTCGTCGCGACGCAGATAAATCTGCAGTTTCGCGGTGGAATCCTGGAGATGCGCAAAGACGGCCTTGCCCATATCGCGCTTGGCCACGATGCGTCCGGCGGCCCGGAACTCGGCGCCCTCTGAAAACCGCGCGCGGATTTCGGCCAGCTCGCCGTCGCGTTCGAACGCGCCGCCGTGGGGTTTCCAGCCCAGCGCTTCCAGCGCGCGCAGGTTGGCCAGTCGCATCTCGCGGTATTCGCTGCTCTCCGGTTCGGCGGGGGGTGTGGGTTCCGTCTTCATTTCATCGTATCCTTGGCCCGCCATGATACCCTGCGCGTGCCGCGGCGGCAAATCCGACACAGCCATCGCCATCACCCGCGGACCCGCCGCCGGGGATGGCCCCGGCATGATGAACTTGTTCACGCGCCCCCGCCATGCCCGATGGAAAGGTACTGCTAACGCTCGGGCACGGCGGCCGCGCATCATTCCGTTCAGGAATCCGGGATATGCCCGGGTCATGCCGTATCCCATGCGATTCCACCGCGCGCCCCAAACCCCTGGCATCCGGCGATGCCTTTTCCCCCCCCCAAAAAAAATCAAAAAAATGCTGGACAGGGACTTTGGAGAAATGTAAGAATCGCCCGACTGAATAGATACATAGTCATCATCTTGAGGAGATAAACATGAAGAAAATGTTGGCAATCGTCGCAGCGTTGGGTGTTTCGACCGCTGCCTTTGCGGATCTTATTGCCCTTGTGGACTTCGGCATGAACACCCAGATGACCACCCCGGGAACGGAGACATGGAACAATCTGGCCGTGGCAGGCAGTCCCGCCGCTTCGCCCGTCGGACCTATCCTCATGGGCGCTAATGGCGGCGCTATGAACCTGCCGAGCTACACCTTGCTGGACACCACCGGAGCCAGCACCGGCTGGGTGATTTCCGTGGCGCGGTTGACCAACTCGCTTGGCGGAATCGGCACCTCGGGCGCCGGGGGCAACTACAGCGGCACCGTGGCGCCGGATGTTGCGGCGTTCGCGCCGTACAGCGCCCACAAGACAATGTATATGTCAACAACCAGGCAATTTTTGGTGTTACGATCACGGGCTTGAACGATACCCAGACGTACGACCTGACCGCCTTCACCGGCCGCAATTCGGCGAACACGGGCGCGAATGGGCTTTGGACGCTGACGTCCGGCACGGCGACGACCGCGCGGTTCCAGAATGCCGCCGGCGCCTACACAGCGAACACCGGGCAGCGCGTCAACTCCACGGGAACGGACAACGGCTTCGCCGTGGAATGGCTGGGCGTGACGCCCGTAAGCGGAACCATCGCTTTCAGCATAGACACCGCGAATGGGAACGGCGGCAGCAATGTGACGGACCTGAATGCTCTGAGCATCAGCCAGATTCCTGAGCCGGCGACCTTCGGCATCGTCCTGTCGGCCATCGGCGTGGCGATCATCCGCCGCCGCCGTATCGGCTGATCCGTTTGAGCTTCAAAAAAGCCGCGAAGCGATTCGCGGCTTTTTTGTTTGGTTCGAAGAGCCGCGGACGCGTGTCCAACCCTTGGACAGGCGCATGGGCGGCGCATCCAACCTTTGGATGAAGGGGGCCCGGCCGGCCGAACGATCCCGAGGTTGATGGCGGAGGCGGATCGCCGGTGAGCTTGTCGGTGCGCATGGGCGCGGCGCGGCGTCGGGAACGCGTCGGTCTTCCGGCGACCTCGCGCGGAGCGGGCTTGCGCAACGGGTGGGGGACGGGGTACGATGCACGCGCTTCCTGATGAAGGAGGCCGGGTCGGGCGAACGGAAGTCCGTGAGAGTCGGACGCGGTCGCGCCGCTGTAACCGGATGCGAAATTCCAAGGCCACTGGGCCGGTGTCGTAAACTCCTCCCCGGAGTTTGCGCGCGGCGCGGGAAGGCGGAAGAGTAGATGCGCCGGAAGCCAGAAGACGAGCCAGGCCCGTGGATCGGCACAGGAAACTCCCGCGCGAGGGGAGCGCGGCGCGTGGATCGCGTCGCGGAGGCCGGGCGCGCTCGGGCGTCGGCTTTGGAGAATCGCTCCGCTCTCTCGCTCGGAACTTGGGCTGATTCGTGTTCCCGCGAAAGGAGCGTGGTTCATGTCCCATGTACGTGCGGTTCTCCGGAACAGGGTCTGCGTGGAGATTGGACTGGCGGTGTTCGGATGGGCGATGGCGGCCCCAGCGCAATGGGTGAATATTCTTACGGATTCTTTTGACGACGCCGCACCCTGGGCCTATACCGGGGTGCAGAATGGCTCGGGCCAGAACCTGTTTTCCATTCAATCGGGCGTGGTGAGCGCGGAATGGGATGCCGGTTATGGCTACAATCCCGCCCAGCCCGATATCATCCAAACCAGCTTTCTTGCGCGCCCTCTCGCGCTGGCCCTGACCGATGCCGACGCTTTCCGCGTTCGTGTGAGCGTTATGCTCCACGGCATCAAGTCCCAGACCGGCGAAGCCGGCTACCAGATATCCAGCTTCGGATTGTTCAATCCCGCCCTCATGGGGCAGAACCGCGCCTACATTGATCCGGACGGCGACTGGGTGTCGGAGGATGTGCCCCGGAACTTCGCCGAATTCAGCTATTTCCTCTACAACTACTATGGCGGTTCCAACGTGCAGCCCAATCTGTTCTCCGGCGATCGAACGCACCTGTATGGGGATAACGAGACGGTGTGGGGAGCCGCAACTCTTCCGCTGGATCAGGCGCTGTATCTGGAGCTGGAGTACGATCCGCTCTCGCGCCGGGCTGTCGCACGGGCGTTCGAGGATGCGGGCTATACGCAGATCATGACGTTCGGGGGAAAAACGCTGGAAGAATACACTCAATTCGCGCTGGCCGCGGGCGAATCGTTCACGTTGACCCATGTCGGATTTTTCAACTATCAGGCGGTGGACTGGCTCACCGGCGGTCCGCTGTCGGATGTGGGTGGAACGGGCAGCTTCGACAGTCTTTCCGTGGCGATTCCCGAGCCGGGCGGGCTGGCTCTTGTGGCGATCGGCGGCGCCGCGCTCGCGTGGATCCGCGCGCGCCATCGTTCGGGAGATTGACGTGCGTTGCTGCGTACACCCGCGCTTTCGATGTCGCCGTCCGGCCTCCGGCTTTTCCCTGGTGGAGTTGCTGGTGTGCGTGGCGATCATCGGCGCGCTGCTCGCGTTGATGCTGCCCGCGCTGGGGGCGGCCCGGACTTTGGGCGCGCGGACGGTCTGCCAGTCGAATCTCCGTTCGATGCAGCTCGCTTTCCAGCAGTATCTCGATGAACACGAGGACCGGTGGTTCCCGTTTCGCGAGGACACTCCGGAGGGCGTTCTGTGGTATTTCGGACTGGAGCGCTCCGGGGGATCGTCCGCCGAGGGCGAGCGGCCGCTCGACAAGACCCGCGCGCGCCTTGCGCCGTATCTCGGGTCCGGTGGCGGCGCGGGCGGCGTGGAGAACTGTCCATCGCTTCCCGTCCGCGCGCCGTACTTCAAGCGCAAGTTCGAATATGCGAGCTACGGCTACGGCATCAATGCGTACATGCTGGAGGGATTGCCCGGCGCGGGCCGGATGGGGATTCATCGCATGTCCCAGGTGCGGGAGCCGTCGGAAACGATCACGTGGGCCGATTCGATCCAGATCAACACCTTCCAGCCTCCCGCCACGCCGAGCCGTCCGATGCTGGAGGAATGGTACTTCCTCGACGGGCTTCCGCTGCCGAAGTTTCATTTTCGCCACGCGAGCCGGTTGAACGCCGCGTTTGCCGATCATAGCGTGCAGGTGCTGCGCCCCAGCCTGCTGGATGCCCGATGCGACGGCCAGGCCGGCTATCTGGGCGCTCCTCGCGACGAGTACTGGCTGCTCACGCGCAAGCCGGAATCCCCCGTCGCGGCGCGCGATTAATCCGGAGCGGCCGCGCGTGTCGCGTCAGCTGCGCGCGCGGAGGCGAATCGGATCCGGCCGAACAGATCGTGATCCACCGCGGCCTCCTGAAGTCCGGCCTCGCGGATCAGGTCGCGGACGGCCGCGCCCTGCGTTTCGCCGATTTCCAGGAAAATCCGGCCCCCGGGGCGCAGCACGCGGGGCGCATCCGCGATGATGCGGCGGATCACGTCCAGCCCGTCTTCGCCGCCATCCAGCGCGAGTCTGGGCTCCCAGTCGCGAAGGGTCCGGTTCAGGGCGCGCCATTCTCCGGTGGCGACATACGGAGCGTTGGAAATAATTGCATCGAGCGACGCATCCCCGAATTCCCTCAAGCCATCGCTCTCCATCCACCGCGCGCCTGTCGCGCCCAGCGCCGCCGCGTTCTCGCGCGCGAGATCCAGCGCATCGGCCGACACGTCCACCCCGGTCACCACGGCCTTCGGATGCGCCAGCGAAAGCGCCAGCGCGATGCATCCCGTGCCGGTTCCGATATCGGCCGCCGCCGGGGCGGGGCGGGACCAGAGATCGCGGCAATCCAGCGCCCTTCGGGCGAGTTCCTCGGTCTCCGGCCGCGGAATCAGCGCGCGGCGATCGCACCGGATTCGATGCGATAGAAACGGCGCCCAGCCGACAACATAGGCGAGGGGTTCGCCGCGCGCCAGACGCTCCACCCAGGCGTCCGCCTTTTCGCGCAGGGCCGCGTCCATCCCGGTGTTTTCCAGGCGCACCAAGTCTGCGCGGCCCACGTGGAGAAGATCGGCCAGCGCGAATTCCGCAAGCGCGTCGGGATCGTCCTGGCCGGCGACCGACAGCTTTGTTCGAGCCCCTTTCAACCAGGCGCCCCACGTGCCGCCGCCGGAGGTCATCGGGTCGGCTCGCGGGTCAGGGCCTCAACCTTGCGGCGCAGCTCATGATCCACCAGCGGCTGGATCACCGCGTCCATGTGGCCTTCCACAATGCGGTCCAGCTGGTACACGGTCAGGTCGATCCGGTGGTCGGTGACGCGGTTCTGGGGATAGTTGTAGGTGCGAATGCGCTCGCTTCGGTCGCCGGAGCCCACCTGCGCGCGACGGTCGCCCGCGGTGGCGGCGGCTTCGCGTTCCCGCTGGGCTTCCAGCAGGCGCGCGCGGAGAAAACGCATGGCCTTTTCGCGGTTGCGGATCTGCGAGCGCTCTTCCTGGCATTTCACCACCACGCCGCTGGGGATGTGCCGGATGCGCACGGCGGATTCGGTCTTGTTCACGTGCTGCCCGCCGGCGCCGCCGGAACGGAAGGTGTCTATTTCCAGATCTTCGGGGCGGATGACCAGGTCATCCGATTCCTCGGCTTCGGGCAGGACCGCAACGGTGGCGGCGGAGGTATGGATTCGTCCCTGCTGCTCGGTGGCGGGTACGCGTTGCACCCGGTGCACGCCGGATTCGTGCCGCAGCCGGCGGTACACGCCTTCGCCCGCGACGTTGAACACCGCTTCCTTGTAGCCGCCGATTTCCGAGGCGCTGATTTCGATGGTCTCGGTCCGCCAGCCGCGTTCGGCGGCATAGCGGGTGTACATGCGGAAGAGCACGGCGGCAAACAGCGCCGCTTCCTCGCCGCCCGTGCCGGCGCGGATTTCCATGATCACACCGCGGTCGTCCGCGGGATCGGGCGGAATCAGCGCCGCCAGCAACGCGTCGCGCGCAGCCGGCAGCCGTTCCGCGATCGCGGCGGCGTCGGCCTGCGCCATCGCGCGCATGTCCGGATCGGACTCGGTTCGGAGGAGTTCCTCGCTCGCGGCCTGCTCGCGCTCCAGCCGGAAATATTCGTCGGCGCACGACACGGCGGATTTCAACCGCGCATGTTCCGCCATGCGGGCCCGCAGCGTCTGCGGCTGCGCGGCGAGGCCGGGCGTGGACATCTCCGTCTCCACCTCGTCGAGGCGGCGGCGCAGGCGTTCAATTTGTGCGACGGGAATCATGGATGGGAAACGGGCGACGGCGTGGAGCGCGGGCAAAACAAAACGCGCCCCGGGGGCATCATGCCCGCGGAGCGCGTTGCGGCCGGACGCTAGGCTTGTTTGGCGTAGCGCTTACGGAACCGGTCCACGCGGCCTTCCGTATCCAGCAGCTTGGCCTGGCCGGTGAAGAAGGGATGACACCGGGCGCAGGTGTTCACGTGCATTTCCTTGACGGTGGAGCGTGTGGAATGCACCGCGCCGCATGCGCAGGTAATCGTCGCCGCCTGATAGTTCGGATGGATTTCACTCTTCATAATCTGGGTTCCTGAAATGAATCAGCGATACAGTATGCGCCGGTCGGGCGAATTTGACAATCCCATAATCGAAGCCCGGTCGGCGCCGCGCTAGCCGCCGCAGCCCGAAAGGCGGAACACCACCCATGCCATCAGGAGCACCGTGGCCGCGAGCAGCCAGACCCGCGCCATCTGTTTCCGCCGCTGGCCCCGGAGCGGCCGGGTCATGTCGGCCATCATCGGTCCGCTCGAAAGATAGTTGGCGAACCGCCGCTTGACCTCTTCCGGCCGCGCCCGCTCCATGGGCGGCACCGCCGGCTGGACGGCCGCGGGGGAGGGGGAGGAACGGGCGACCGCCGGCGGCATCGCGCCGGGGCTCAGCGAAGGCGGATGGTCGGGCGTGGTCCACGGGGTCCGCACCGGCGGACTCGCGGGCTGGGCGCGCTGCCGCTCCGCGCTGCGGATCGCGCGTTGGATCTCTTCCAGCTGACCGTCCAGATCGGCGATCTTGCGGTCCAGCTCCGAAAGCTCTTTCTGCGAACGGGCCATGAATTCGTCAGTTGTACATGACCCCGCCGCGCAGCAGGACGAACGCGACGGCAAAGAGCACGCAGAGGACCACCGCCAGCGGCAGGGACACGGCGAGGCCCACGACCAGCCAGTGCCGGAATCCCCGGCTTTCGTGTTCTGCCAGGGGCTCCTCGAAAATCACCGGTTTCAACCCGCCTTCGCCGGAGGCCGCTTCCGTCCCCGACATCGCCTCGATGCGAGCCATGGATTTGTTGTATTCCATCCGGGCTTCATTGATCCGGCCGAGGGCGAGGCTGATTTCCTCGCGCACATTGGCGTCGTTCCACGATTCCTCGTCGATCGCCGAAATTTCATCCAGCAGTCCGCGGAACGTCCGGCGGGTGTTCTGGTACGCTTCGGCCATCTGGGTTGCGCGCAGTTCGTTGCGCTCGAGGGTCGCCAGGCTTTGCGAGAGGTGCTCGACCAGATCCTGTTTTCCCTTGATGAAATCCATCTGCTTGCGGCGGGCTTCCTCGAGTTCGCGCTTCTTGCGTTCGAGATCCTCCTGCGCCTGGCGCAGGCGCTCCAGCCGCTCGGCGGCCTGCGCGGCCTCGGCGTCCATCTGCTGCTTGTGCCGGGTCATCAGCGGAAGGTCCAGATCGCCCGGTCCGGGCGAGGCGGCATCGCCCCGGCCCGCCGGCGCGCCGCCGGGGCCCATGCGGATCTGATTCAAATCTCCGCGCTGCGGAACCAAGTCGTCATCCATAAAATCACGAGGACTCATACGCTCACCTCCGAACCCGTATTAAGCCAGTAAATGAGCGACAGGGCAAGAGGGGAAGCGCGGGCGCGGGCGCGGTCCGGGCGCCCGGGCTCCGGAGCCCGCGCCGGCTCAGGGGATGACGAGCGTCTGGCCTTCGCGAATGGCGGAGGGGCTGGTGAGCTGATCCTGGTTCGCTTCGAAAATCTTCCGCCAGGCGCTGGAGTCGTTGTAGGCCTTGTTGGCGATGGACGACAGGGTCTCGCCGGCTTTGACCACATGGGTGCGGGGACCGGGCGCGGGCGCGGGCGCGGGCCGGGCGAGAGTCGGCGTCGGAGCGGCGGGCGTTGTTGCCGGACGGGATTCCGGAGCGGCGGTGGCGCTGCCCCGAGCCGGACCGGGACGCGCGGCCACCGGCGATGCCCGCGCGGGACTGGGCGAGGGGGCCGGCGCGAGCGTCGCCGGCGTTGATTCGAGTTCCGCGATGCGGGAGCGCAGCATGGAAATTTCCCGCCGAAGGTCCGCGACCAATTGAATGGATTCATTCGCACCCGCCGTGGGCAGGGTGGCGGCGAAATTGATGCGGGCGCGCCGGGACAGCTCCCGGATATTCTCGGCGTTCTGAGCATCGGGACGCAGTTCCAGATAGCGGTCGAAATGATAGACCGCGCGAAGAAAATCCTCCGCGGGCGGCCGGTTGTACAGCGCGGCGAGGTTCAGATGCGCCCGCGCAAACTGGGGCCGGACCTCCAGCGCGCGCTGGTATGCGTCGATCGCCTCCTTCGTATTGCCCGCGCGATCCAGCGCGAGCGCGCGGCGCATGAGGGGGTGATCCTCTTCGCGGGCGCTCTCCAGCGGGCCGCAGCCGGCGGCGACGAGGGCGAGGGCCGCCGCGGCGATTCGAATTCCGTTTCCATTCCATCGTACAAAATTGCGCATGATGCTCTTCCTGTCTATCGCGTGCGTGTTCTGGAATCCGGCGTCCGGGAATTCGAAGCGCGGATCCATTCGAGAAAGGGCGCAAGACCCCCCTCGATCGGACAGCGTACCAGACCCGGACATTCATAGGGGTGATTCTTTACAAAGATCTCGGACAGCCGTTTCCACTGGTCCGCGCGCAGCTTGAACAGCAGCGGATACTCCACGGCCGATTCAATCCGTCCTTTCCACGGGTATACCGACCGGATGCGCGGAAGCCGGTGTACGCATGCCGCCGCGCCGACGGTCACGGCCTCCCGCGCGATGCGGTCCGCGAGGCTCCGGGTGGGCACGGTGCCATACGCCATGCAGAGTCCGGCTTTTCGCCGGGAGGAGGAGGGCGGGTTCACGGCGGAGAGTGTACCCTCGTTCGCGGAAATGATCCAACGCGCGATCCGCCGCCATGCGCCGGCAGGGTTCCGGGGCGCGAAATCCGCGAGCCGGCCGGCGGGCTTTCCGCGCCGTCCCCGTCCCTTTGGAACGACCGGCGCCTCCGTGCAGGACTCCCAACGCGACAAGGAATTCCGCCGCCGTGCGATCCGCGGGCGCAGTCCATCGCGCATCCCGGCTGGATGAGCGGCGGGCGGAGAGGTATACTCCGCGCATTATGAACCAAGCGGCGATCTATGCGGGGACCTTTGATCCGGTGACCTTCGGGCATCTGGATGTCATCCGGCGCGCGGCGAGGATTTTTCCCCGCCTGATTGTGGCGGTGGCCGATAACGCCTCGCCCACGTCGAAATCCACCCTGTTGCCCGTGGCGGAGCGTGTGGAAATCGCGCGCGAAGCGGTGGCGGGCATCGCCGGGGTGGAGGTGGAATCGTTCACCGGTCTGTTGGTCGAGTATGTGCGAAGCCGGAGTATGCGGGTGATCATCCGCGGATTGCGGGCCTTCAGCGATTTCGAGTTTGAGTTCCAGATGGCGTTGACCAATCGCAGTCTGGCGCCGGACATCGAGACGCTGTTTCTGATGCCCAAGCAGGATTTCAGTTACGTCAGTTCCAGCACGGTCCGGCAGATTGCCGAGCTGGGCGGCGATGTTTCCGGGTTTGTTCCCCCGCCGTCGCTGGCGGCGCTCCGCCGGAGATGGAAGGAGGCGGGGGGGCGCTCATGAAGATCGAACTCTCCCTGGTCACTCCCGATGGGATCGAACGGGAAGAGGATGTCGGGCCGGGAATTCTGGACCTGGATTCCCGGGTCAATCTTGCCGAGCCGGCCGGCCCCATCCATTGTCAGGTGCGGGTATGGAAGCAGCCGGGGGAACTGTTTGTCCGGGGCGTGGTCCGGGCGCCGATTCGGTTCCAATGCGCGTCCTGCGGAGCATTCTTCTCGACAATCGTAGAAGATTCTGGTTTCATGCGTGACTATCTGACCCAAGAGGGGCAGGCGTATGTGGACCTTACGGAGGATATCCGCGAGGCCGTGTTGCTGGCCCTGCCGGCCAATCCCCGGTGCCGTCCCGATTGCCGGGGGCTGTGTCCGGTGTGCGGGACCGACTTGAACCAGGGTTCATGCGGATGCCCGACGGAGGACGATTCCGGCTCCTGGTCGGCGCTGGATGCGTTGGACTTGGGTGGCCCGCCGGGAGACCCCCGGGGCCGGTCAAAAAAATTGTAAGAGGAGACCATCATGGCTGTCCCGAAGAGAAGGAAATCGCGCTGCCGCATCAAGCAGCGTCATGGTTCGCACAAGCGCCCGGTTGTATCGCGGGCGAAGTGCGAGAAGTGTGGTGCCGCGCGCCAGCCGCATCGGGTGTGTCCCGAGTGCGGAAGTTACGCCGGACGCCAGGTCGTCACCGTCGCGGCCGAGGACTGATTCGTCGTTCTCATGCGCATCGCGGTTGATGCGATGGGGGGCGATTTTGCGCCCCGCGAGGTCGTGGCGGGGGCTTTACAAGCCGTTCGCGACGTGCCGGGTATCGAGCGGCTCCTGCTGGTCGGCCGGGAGGACGCGATCCGTGCCGTATGGCCCAAGGGCGTTCCGGTCGAATCCCCGATTGAATTGGTCCACGCTTCCGAAGTCGTGGATATGGGCGATTCCCCCGCGACGGCCGTGCGCCGCAAGCGGGATTCTTCCATCAGCCGCGCGGTGGACCTGGTCAAGCAGGGCCAGGCGGACGCCTTTTTTTCCGCCGGAAGCACCGGAGCCGCGGTGGCCGCCGCGCAGTTGAAACTCCGCACTCTTCCGGGAATCGCCCGCCCCGCGATTGCCACCGTCATGCCCGGACCGCGCACACCCTGGGTGCTGCTCGATGCGGGGGCGACGACCGATTGCAGCGCGGAACTGCTGTTCCAATTCGCGGTGATGGGCACGGTGTATGCCCATGAAATCCTTCATATTCCCGAACCGACCGTCGGCCTGATGAGCATCGGGGGCGAGGACAGCAAGGGGAACGAGATTACCAAGGAGGCGTTCGCGCTGCTGAAAGAATCCCGGCTGAACTTCCGGGGCAACATCGAAGGGCACGACCTGTTCTCCGGAGAGGTGGATGTGGTGGTCTGCGACGGCTTTGTCGGCAACGTGGTGTTGAAGACGAGCGAGAGCGTCGCGCATTTCATTGGCGGCCGGTTGAAGGCAGAATTGACGCGCAATCCCGTGCGCACGCTGGGCGCCCTGCTGGTCAAGCCGGGGCTCAACGCCATCCGCCACCAGTCGGATCCCGCGAACTACGGCGGCGCTCCGTTGCTGGGGGTCAACGGCATGGCCATCATCGGCCACGGCGGATCGAATGCGCGGGCGGTCTTCAACGGCATCCGGGTGGCGGCCGAGGCGATTGCGCACGGGGTCAACCGGCGAATCATGGACGGTGTCGCCGTCCGGGGGGCCGCATGAGTCCGCATACCCAGCGTTCCGCGACACCGCCGTCGCCTGCGGCGGGGCCGTTAGCGCGGACGGTGCACATCGCCGGCACGGGGTCGTACGCGCCCGACCAGGTGGTGACCAATCACGATTTGGCCAAGCGGGTGGATACGACGGATGAATGGATCGTCAGCCGCACCGGCATGAAGGAGCGGCATATTGCCGGTCCGGAGCAGGCCACGAGCGATCTTGCCGCCGAGGCGGCGCGGCGCGCCTTGAAGGCGGCGGGCATCGAGGCGTCGGCGGTGGACCTGCTGATCGTGGCCACGATAACGCCGGATCTTCCGTTCCCCAACACGGCGTGTCTGGTGCAGGCGAAAATCGGCGCGAAACGGGCGGCCTGTTTCAGTCTCGAAGCCGCCTGTTCGGGATTCCTCTACGCCATGGAGACGGCGCGTCATTTTATCGCCACCGGCGCGGCGGAAACGGCGGTGGTGATCGGCGCGGAAAAGATGAGCGCGATCCTCGACTGGGAAGACCGCACCACGTGCGTCCTGTTCGGCGACGGCGCGGGCGCGGCGGTGCTTCGGCCGTGCGAGGGCAGGCGGGGCATTCTGGCCACTTCGCTGGGATCGGACGGTTCGCTCAGTCATTTGTTGATGGTCCCGGCGGGCGGCAGCCGGCTGCCGGCGAGCGCGGAGACTGTCGCGGCCCGCCAGCATTATCTCAAGATGAGCGGCCGCGAAGTGTTCAAACACGCCGTGACCAACATGACCCGGGCGGCGGAGGATGCGTTGAAGCGCGCGGGAGTGCGGGCCCAGGATATCGCATGGGTTATTCCGCACCAGGCCAACATGCGGATTATCCAGGCCATCTCCGAACGCTTCGATGTCTCGCTGGACCGATTTGTCATCAATCTGGAAAAATATGGCAACACCTCGGCGGCCTCGGTCGGCATTGCGCTGGACGAAGCGGTGCGGGACCGCCGCATTCGCAAAGGCGACCTGTTGTTGTTGCTCGTGTTCGGCGGAGGCTTCACCTGGGGAGCTACCGTCGTGGAGTGGAACCCCTAAGCCTGCGCGTGGGCGATCCGCCGGCGCGACGAAGGAGATTCAAGAATGAGTTCACAAGCATGGCTGTTTCCCGGACAGGGCGCTCAGGCGCCGGGCATGGGCCGCGATCTGGCGGAGTCGTCGCCCGAGGCCGCGGCGCTGTTTGACCGGGCGAACGAGGTGCTGGGCATGGATCTTCGCCGGATCATCTTCGAAGGTCCGGCCGAGGAACTGACCCGCTCGGATCGGGCGCAGCCGGCGATCTTTCTCGTCAGCGCCGCGCTCGCCGACGCGCTCCGCGCGCGGCGTCCCGCGCTCGCCTGGGCGGCGGCGGCCGGTCACAGTCTGGGCGAATGGACCGCGCTGTACGCGGCGGGCGTGATCGGATTTGACGACGCTCTCCGTGTGTTGCGGGACCGGGGCCGGTTCATGCAGGAAGCCTGTACCCACAACCCGGGGGCGATGCTGGCGGTGATCGGGCTGGACTCGGCCGGGTTGGATGAGCTGTTCGCGAAGTCCGGCGCGGAAATCGCCAATTTCAACGCTCCCGATCAAACGGTGCTCTCCGGAACGGTGGAAGCCATCGCCGAAGCCGAGAGGCTCGCCGGCGAGATGGGCGCCAAGCGGGCGATCCGGCTGCAGGTGGCGGGCGCGTTCCATTCAACGTTGATGAAGCCGGCGGCGGAACAATTGCGCAAGGCGCTCGAGGGCGTGGCGTTTCATCCGCCGAAATTCCCCGTGTATTCGAACGTCACCGGCCGTCCGCACGGCGGACCGGATGACATTCGCAAAGCCATGGTGGCCCAGGTGACCCATTCGGTGCGCTGGGTGGAGACGGTCACGGCCATGCGGGCCGCGGGGGTGGGCCGGTTTGTCGAATGCGGACCGGGCAAAGTGCTCAGCGGTCTTGTAAAACGCATTGACAGGGCGGCGGAAATGCATACCATCGGCGACCTGAGCAGTTTGCAGTCGGCCGTGGACGCCCTGTAACACCGGCGGATGTCCGCCCAACCTATTGAGGATCCCATGGGTCAATTAAATGGAAAAGTAGCCTTGGTGACCGGCGCCGCCCGCGGCATCGGTCAGGCCATCGCGTTAAAGCTGGCCGGCGAAGGCGCCGATCTGATCCTGTGCGATGTGCAGAAGGAATGGCTCGACGAGACGGCCGCGAAGGCGGCGGCGCTGGGGCGGAACGTTTCCTGCCATGCGTGCGATGTCAGCCGCGCCGACCAGGTCGAAGCGACGGTCAAGGACGCCGTCGCGGCGCTCGGACGCGTGGATATCCTGGTCAACAACGCCGGCATCACACGGGACACCCTGCTGATCCGCATGTCGGAAGAGGACTGGGACGCGGTGTTGAACATCAACCTTAAAGGGACATTTCTCTTCACAAAATCCGTCTCCAAGGTTATGATGAAGCAACGATCGGGTGCGATTGTGAATATTGCTTCGATCATCGGCCTGATCGGAAATCCGGGTCAGTGCAACTATGCGGCGTCCAAGGCCGGAGTGATTGCGCTGACCAAGACCGCGGCGAAGGAACTGGCCTCGCGCGGCATCCGGGCGAATGCGATCGCTCCGGGATTCATTCGTTCGAAGATGACCGATCAATTGCCGGAAGACATCCAGAAGAAGATGCTTGGAGCGATACCGATGGCCCGCTTTGGCGAGCCGGATGATGTGGCAAAAGTGGTGCTGTTCCTCGCCAGCGATGCCTCGTCGTATGTGACGGGGCAGGTGCTGTCGGTGTGCGGCGGCATGGTGACCGCCTGAGCGGTCCGAGAGAGTACGTTCAGACAACCAGGGAGAAGAAAACATGGCCCTCGAAGAGAAAGTGAAAGAAATCATCGTCCAGCAGCTGGGCGCGAACCCGGATCAGGTGAAGCCCGAGGCGAAGTTCATTGAAGACCTCGGCGCGGATTCCCTGGACACGGTCGAGCTCGTGATGGCGTTTGAAGAAGAATTCGGCGCTGAAATTCCCGACGAAGACGCCGAGAAGCTGACGTCGGTTGGCCAGGTGATCGAGTATTTGAAGGGCAAAGGCTACAACTGAGCCGGAGCCGGGGCCATGCGGGCTGGAGCCGCCGATGCGCGGTCTCCAGCCCCCCCGCTTTCATCGCCCACGGAGAACACACGCATGTCTCGACGAAGAGTCGTAGTCACCGGCATGGGGCTCGTTACCCCACTGGGTTGCACGGTCCAGAATTTCTGGGATCGGGCAACAAAAGGGGTATCGGGCATTGTCCCCACCACATGCTTTGACGCCGCCGCATTCGATTCCCGGAT
>JAGOHE010000189.1 GCA_017996315.1 Kiritimatiellia bacterium
AGATGTGTGTACGAGACAGGCCCGCTCCGTCTCCCCGGGGTCACACGTTGAAGTATTTCGCCTGCGGATGGTGGACGACGATGGCGCTGGTGCTGAACTCGGGCACCAACTGCATGTTTTCCGTCAGAGTCACGCCGATCTCGCCGGGGCGCAGAAGGTCGAACACCGGACGGTGCGCGTCGAGATCCGGGCAGGACGGATAGCCGAATCCGTATCGCGATCCCTGATAGTCCTGCACCACATATCCGGTGAGCGATGTTGGCCGGTGGCCGCCGATGCCCAGCTCGATCCGCATCTGCTCATGCCAGTACTCCGCAAGGGCGTCGGTGGCCTCGACCGCGAAGCCATGAAGCATCAGATAGTCGTGGTACATGTTGGCGTCGAACAACCGGTGCGTTTCGGAATCGAGCGCGGCGCCAATGGTGACGACGAAGAATCCGGCGACGTCGCCGCCCTCCTCTTCGGTCTTGAAGAAGTCGGCAATGCAGTATCGCGGAGGCGATGCGCGGCGAGGAAACGGAAACTCATGCCTCGCGCCGCCGTCGTCCACCACCAGCGTATCGCCGCGGCGGAACGCCCGGAACCAGCCGTACGCCACCCGCGCGGTGATGAGCCCTTCCTCCGCCGATCGGCGTTGAAATTCACGATAGAGCGGCCGGACCTTGGTTTCGATGAGTTCCCGGTACTCCTCCGCGCTCATTTTCGCGCGGCGGTATCCCCATCGGCCGCGGAAGAGCGCTTCTTCGTTGATGTAGCTGAAGATCTTCGAAACGTCCCCCACGTCCACATGCCGCGCGCCCCAAAACGGCGGCGCAGGCACGGGCCCGTCGCGGCGCACCTCGACTTCGGGCCCCGCGCCCGCGGCGGCGGCGGCCTTCGCCTCCAGCGCCGGATCCCACCTCGTCGTTTCGAGCCGTCCGGCTTCGAAGTCCTGCACGGCCTTCAGTCCCGCGAACGCGTCGGCGCAGTACACCACGGGGTGGTCATAGTTCGGCGCGCAGCATTCCGCGACGAACTTGCGGGTCAGCGCCGCGCCGCCCAGCAGGATCGGCGCGCCCAGCTCGCCCTCGCGGTACTGCGGCATGCTCTCCTGCATGACAATCGCCGATTTCACCAGCAGCCCGCTGAGGCCCACGATATCCGCGTTGTGCTCTTTCGCTTCGGCGAGGATGCGCTCGGCGGGAACCTTGATGCCAATGTTGACCACGCGATAGCCGTTGTTCGAGAGAATGATGTCCACCAGGTTCTTGCCGATATCGTGCACATCGCCCTGCACGGTGGCCAGCAAGACGGTCAGGCCGTGGGCATCACCGGCGCGGTCCATGAAGGGTTCCAGATGGGACACCGCGCGCTTCATGGTCTCGGCCGATTGCAGCACAAACGGCAGCAGAAGTTCCCCGCGGCCGAACAGCTCGCCCACGTGCCGCATGGCGGGGACCAGAATCTGGTTGATGATGGCGACCGGCGAGTAGCGGCGGAGCAGGATCGCAAGCAGATCTTCCAGCCCGTCCTTCTCGCCGCGCCGGACCATGCCGAACAGCGCCTCCTCGGAGGGGCCGCTCTCCTCCTTCTTTCGCTCGGCCCCGGAGACGGGCGCGGCCGCGGCGAAGTGGGCGATGAAGCGCGACAGCGGCCGGTCCTCGGCATCCCGCGCGCGGTCATAGATCAGGTCCAGGCAGATGTCCCGGTCGCCGGCCGCGATGTTCGCCAGCGGAATGATTTTACCCGCGTCCACAATCGCCGCGTCGAGCCCGTACTCAACCGCCTCATGCAGAAAGACCGAGTTCAGCACGCGACGGGCGGCGGGCGGCAGGCCGAAGGAGATGTTACTCAGACCCAGGACCGTAAACACGCCGGGCAGCTCGGCCTTGATCCGGCGGATCGCCTCGAGCGTCTGCACGGCCGCGCCCCGGAGCGTCTCATCGCCCGCGCCGATCGTGAATGTGAGCGGATCGAACAACAGGTCCTGCGGACGCAACCCGTGCCGGCCGACGGCGCGCTCGTACAATTTCTTCGCCGTGGCCACCTTGTCATCCACCGTCATCGCCATGCCGCCCTCATGAATGGTCAGGGCAATGGCCGCCGCGCCGTAGGTGCGCAGCATCGGGCAGATGCGATCGAGATTCCGGCCGCCGTCTTCGAGGTTGATCGAGTTGATCACCGCGCGGCCGGGATAGTGGCGCAAACAGGTCTCGATGACATCCGGCGTGGTGGAATCAATCACCAGCGGCAGCCGGACCGAGCGCGCGAAGAGCCGGACCAGCTCCAGAAGATCCCGGCGTTCGTCGCGGCCGGCATACGCCGCGCAGACATCCAGCAGATGCGCGCCGGACTGATCCTGCTCGAGCGCGATGCCGAGGCACCCCTCATAGTCATCCTTCAGCAGGAGATCGCGAAATCTCTTCGACCCGTTCGCATTGCAGCGCTCGCCGATCAGCAGCGGGCGCGGCTCCTGCGCGAGCTCCACGGCCTGGTAGAGACTGGCTACGGACGGGCGCATCTCAGCTCACCGTCCGTTCCGCGGGGGTCACGCCGCGCAACGCCCCGACAAGCGCGCGAATGTGCGCGGGGGTGGTGCCGCAGCATCCGCCGACCACCCGCACCCCCTCGCGCTCGACCAGATGGCGCACCGCCGCCGCGAACTCGTCGGGGCCCAGCGGGTACGCGGTGCGTCCGTCGCGCACTTCGGGCAATCCCGCGTTGGGCACGCAGGAAATGCGGCGCGGCCAGTGGTGCGACAGATAGCGCAGATGCGATTCCATCGCCGCCGGGCCGGTGGCGCAGTTGAGGCCGAGGGAAAAAATCGGATACGGCTCGAGCGTCGCGCACACCGCGGCGATGTCCGTGCCGACCAGCATCGTGCCGGTTTGCTCGATCGTCACCGACACCATCAGCGGCACCTCGCGCCGCTCGGCCTGCATCGCCGCGTACGCCGCGACGACCGCGGTCTTGACCTGCAGCAGATCTTGGCAGGTTTCGATCATTAGCGCGTCCACGCCCGCTTCCAGCAGCGCGCGCATCTGCGCGCCCAGCGCTTCGGCCAGCGCTTCGACGGTGATGTGCCCCAGGGTCGCCAGCTTGGTGGTCGGACCGACGGAGCCCACGATGTAGCGATTCGGATCGCCGCCCGCGGCGCGCCGGGCGCAGGCGACGGCGGCGGCGTTGATTTCCCGGACGCGATACTCCAGCCCGTACTCCGCCAGCACGATGGACGAGGCGCCGAAGGTGTTGGTCTCGACCGCCATCGCCCCGGCTTCATAGAACGACCGGTGCAACAATTCGATCGTCTCCGGCGCGGTCACGTTCAGGAGTTCGTTACACCCCTCCCGCCCTTCCCACGCGGACGCGGGAATATCCATGAGCTGCAGATTTGTGCCGCAGGCTCCATCCAGGAACAACATGGGATGGTCGGAGAGGTTCACGGCGGATACCTTCGCCTTTTTCGCCGAAATTCGCAATTCGGAATCGCGGGCGCGGGATCGCGTGCGCCGGACGATGGACAGCGCGCGAGGTTCGGTCGCCGGCCTCCCGCATCCGACGACCGGAATTCGGCCGCCTCGCCGCCGCGCGCGCGGGGAATTAGAGCAAATTAAGTAATACTATAGCCGCATGAGGCAAACCAATGGAGGGCGTCTTCGGGCGTGATGGAGGCCAAGGCGCAGGCAATGGCCGCCCATAGATCTTCTTCCGTTCGAGCCTTGGCCGCC
>JAGOHE010000025.1 GCA_017996315.1 Kiritimatiellia bacterium
GTGGCCAAAAATTTTTGCCCCCCTAGGGGGGCAATGACCGAAGAGCCCAAGGCATACCCATGAACGACCTGACCTCCAATGCCCTGCGGACCCCACCGAGTGTTGCACTTCAAACTTGCATCTGCCAGGTTGGATGGAACGCTTAGACCCGTGTGGTGCGCCAGCGGCCGGCGCGGAACCAGACGATGGTGAGCGCCGCTTGCAGCACAAACGCGGCGTTCATGGCCCACCAGATGCCGTCGGTGGCCGGGTTCAGCACACGGGAGAGGTAGACCGCCAGCGGCACCTGCAATCCCCAGAGCGTGAGGATGGTGATCGCCATCGGGCCCACCGTGTCGCCCGCCCCGTTGAGTCCGCGACCCAGAATGATGCCGAAGGTGGCGAAGATGTAGAACGGTGATACGACGCGCAGATAGCGGACGCCGATTTGCACCACTTCGGGATCCGAGCTGAACAGGCGCACCAGCGGCTCCGCCCAGGCCGCGAGCGCCAGTCCGGAAACGACCATGAGGGCCACATCCAACCCGGCCGCCGTCCAGACGGCGCGCTGCGCGCGATCGGGGAGCCCGGCGCCGAGGTTCTGGCCCATCAGCGTGGCCGCGGCCCAGCCGAGGGCAAACGCGGGCATGAGAATGATGATGTGGAACCGCAGACCGATGCCATACGCCGCGACCGCCGCCGTGCCGCATGAGGCCACGATGCCCATGAGCACCAGACTCATCAGACTCCGCGAAAGCATCTGGCCCGTGCCCGGAATGCCGATTCGCATAATTCGCCAGGATAACCGCAGGTCCGGACGCCACGTGCGGCCATGCGCATGGAGACCGGAGCGTCCCCGCATCAGCCATCGAACCACCGCCACCGCGCCGACCGCCTGCGCGCATACGGTGGCCACAGCCGCGCCCGCGACGCCCATGCGGGGACAGGGTCCCACGCCATAAATCAGGAGCGGATCCAGCACGATGTTCAGCACGTTGGTGAGCGCCATGACAACCATGGGGGTGTGCGTGTCGCCCGCGCCCTGCAACGCGGCATTGCCGATGAAGAGCAGATACACGGTAAAGCTGCCGATCATGGAAATGCGCAGATACGAGGCGCCCGGCGCGATCACGTCGCCTTCGGCGCCCAGCAGCCGAAGCGCGGGTTCCGCCAAGACCCATCCGGCCAGGGCGGAAATCAGCCCGATCACCAGCGATAAGAAGAGCGATTGCCCCGCCGCCCGGCTCGCGAGCTCCGCATTTTTCGCGCCGATCGCGCGCGAGACGAGGGCGATCGTCCCGGTGGAAAGCCCCATGGCCATCGGATTCATCAGCATGAGCACCGTGGCCGACATGCTCACGGCGGCCACCGAGACCTTGCCCAACCGACCGACCCAGAACAGGTCAATCAGACTCTGCGCATTCTGAAGCACCGCGGAGATCAGCATGGGCGCGGACAGCGCCGCCACGGCCCGCCACACCGGGCCATGGGTGATCCACTCGCGAGATGACCGATTCCACATGCGCATGATCCCCGTGGCTCCGCGGGCCGGGCCGGCGCCGGCCGGTCCTCGTCTCCTAGTCCGCGAAGAACTCCGCCGACTGGAGCACGTTGACGCCGGCTTCCTGCAGCGCGGCGATGCCTTTCGCGGGATCGGAGAAGCGCAGCACGAACACCGCGCGGTCGCCGCGTCGAAGGGCAAAGGCGTACATGTACTCGATGTTCGCGCCGCTGTGTTCGACCGCCTTCAGAATCTCCAGCAATCCGCCGGGTTGATCCGCGGCTTCGATCGCCAGCACATCGGTGAGGTGGACCACCAGGCCCGCCCGCTCAAGCGCATCGCGCGCCCGTTCCCAGTCCTGGACGATCAGGCGGAGAATGCCGAACCGTTCCGTGTCGGCCAGGCTGAGCGTCCGGATATTCACCCCGGCCGCCGCCAGCGCTTCGCACGGCGCGCTCAACCGGCCCGGACGGTTTTCAAGAAATACCGAGATTTGTTTGATGTTCATGCCGGAGCCTTTTCTTCACGCTGATCTATGACCCGTTTCGCCTTGCCCTGGCTGCGCGCAATGCTCTGGGGCTCGACCAGCCGCACATCCACGCGCAGTCCCGCGACATGCTCAATCGCCTGCGCCAGCCGTTTTTCCAGCCGGCCCATGGCGCTCACCTCGTCGTGGAACATCCGCTCGGTCACTTCGACCTGCACTTCGAGCTCGTCGAGTCCCTCCCGCCGGGTCAGGATCAGTTGATAATGCGGAAGGTTGCGGTCCACCTGCAGCAGCGCGGCCTCAATCTGGGCGGGGTATATATTCACGCCGCGAATAATCAGCATGTCATCGCTGCGGCGTCCGATTCGCCGGATTCTCCGGATCGTCCGGCCGCAGGGGCAGGGTTCGGGAATGATCGTGGTGATGTCGTGGGTGCGATAGCGGATCATGGGAATGGCCTGCTTGCTGAGCGTGGTCAGCACCAGCTCCCCTTCCTCACCGTCGGGCACCACGTCGCCGGTGGCCGGGTCCACAATTTCCGTCAGGAAATGGTCCTCGAACACATGCAGCCCCTGCTGGTGCGCGCATTCCGCCGCCACACCGGGGCCGATGATTTCCGAAAGGCCGTAGATGTCGTAGGCGCGAATACCCGCGCGCGCTTCGATGTGCGCGCGCATGCCGTCCGACCACGGTTCAGCGCCGAACACGCCCGTCCGCAGCTTCAGCTCGCGGGGATCGCAACCGGACCGTTCCAGCACCTCGAGCAGATGCACAAAATAGCTCGGGGTGGACAAGAACACGGTCACCCCGAAATCGCGCATGACCATGATCTGCCGTTCCGTATTGCCGCCGGAAATCGGAATGACCGTCGCGCCCAGCGCCTCCGCCCCGTAATGCGCGCCCAGCCCGCCGGTGAACAGGCCGTACCCGTAGGCGTTCTGGACGATGTCGCCCTCATGAACGCCGGCCGCCGCCAGCGTACGCATCATCACCTGCGTCCACACCTTCAAGTCTTCGCGGGTATAGCCGACGACGATCGGCTTGCCGGTGGTTCCGCTGGACGCGTGCAGGCGGACAATGTCCCGCATCGGCTGCGCGAAAAGCGCGTAGGGATACCCGTCCCGCAGATCGGATTTCTCCATGAACGGCAACCGCCGCACGTCATCCAGCGAACGGATATCTCCGGGCGTCATGCCGCGATCCCGCATGCGGTTTCGGGTGAGGTCCACCCGATCGTAGGCAAGGCGGACCACGGCCTGCAGGCGGTCCAGTTGGATCCGCTCGAGTTCTTCGCGGGTCATGAAATCCGCGTAGCTTTCCGGATGAATCGGCGTGGAGGACAACGGCTTCATGGGAGGGTCTCCCCGGGGCCCCGCGTCTGCCCCAGTTCAAACGCCCGGATATTGTCCGCGCGGGCGGGTTCGGAAAACACATCATGCAGGACAGCGGTCCATATCGCGGCGGGCACGTCGAGGCGCCGGCTCAAGGCGCCGAGCATCGCCACCCCCAGCGACCTCCGGGAAGGCAGCGGGATCGCATCGAAATCCGCGGCCTGAAGGATGAAACCGCCGGCGCGCAGGTGAGGCTGATGGGCGGCGGCTTCGCCGGGATCGAGCACGATCAGCGCGTCCATCTCGCCCTCGGGAATCATCGGGCTCAGCACCTGATCGCCGAATCGCACATCGCTGGCCACCGACCCCCCGCGCTGGCTCATGCCATGCACCTCGGCCTTCTTCACGTCATACCCGGCGCGAAACAGCGCAGTGGAAAGAATCTCGGCGCATTTGAGAACGCCCATGCCGCCCAACCCGGCCACACGAATATTCATGGGTTTCATGCCCCCTCCCCCGCGCACGCCTTCGGCTTCGACGCGGAGGCCGCGCGCTCGCGCGACGGCGATAGCAGACACGGCCGCCGGGCGATCAGCACCGACACGTGAGAAGCCCCCAGCGCCCGCCGCAACGCCGATTCCAGTCCGTTCATTTCGCGGACGGGATCGAACACCTCCACCACCGGCACGCCCATCGCCCGGCAGACGTCTTCGATGCGTATTTGATGCGCCGGCGCATGATTCAAGGCATATCCGCTGCCCGGATGTTCCTGCCGGCCCGTCATCGCGGTGATCGCGTTGTCGAGCACGACCAGCACATGGCCGGTCGGGGGCGGATTGTAGACCATCTCCGCCACTCCGGTGAGTCCGCTGTGCATAAACGTACTGTCGCCGATCACGCTGACCACCCGCCGGGCTTCGGGTTCCGGCAGCGCATGCCGCAACCCCAGGCCAACGCCGATGCTCGCGCCCATGCACAACTGGGTATCCATCGCGCGACGCGGCGGCAGCGCGGCCAGCGTGTAACAGCCGATATCGCCCGCGACGATGCAATCCACCCGCCGGAACAGGTCGAACACGTATCCGTGCGGGCAGGAGGGACACAGCCGCGGCGGCTGCCCGGCCCCGGCGGGAGTCTCGGGCTCCGGCTCCCCGGCCAGCAGCCGGCGCACCCGGCCGACGGTCAGCTCGCCCCGGCGAAACGAGGGCGGATTCCACGGCACCCGTCCGCCTTCCGCCCGGATGGCCTCGGCCAGCACGGGGTCGTTTTCCTCGACCACAAAGGCCTCGTCCTTGTCCTTGAGAAAATCCAGAATTGCGCGAATGGGCGCCGGATGGGACATGCCGACCTTGAACACCGACGCGCGGGGATCCGCCTCGCGCGCATGGAGGCAGGCGACCCCGTTGGCCACGATCCCGCGCCGCGAGGTTCCCTCATAAATTCGCTGGGGGCCTTCGGCCTCATTCCACGCGCGAACTTCCTCCAATTTTTGCCGCAGCGCGCGATGCGCCGGACGGGCATGGCCCGGCACCATGACCCGGCCCGGAATATCCCGCTCGAACCGGGTCGCCGGCGGATCGTCCGGCGTCCGCGGAGCGACCGCCGCCGCGGTGTGGCTGACCCGCGTGGTCAGCCGGACGATTACGGGCAAATGCCAGCGCGCGGCGATCTGGAACGCCAGGCGGGTGAAATCGTAGGCCTCCTGCGGATCGGCGGGATCGAGCACAGGCACGCCGGCGGCGATCGCGTGGCGGCGGGTATCCTGTTCATTCTGGCTGGAGGCCAGCCCGGGATCGTCGGCCACAATGAACACCAGCGATCCGGGGATGGTGCTATAGGCGGCCGTATAGAGCACATCCGAGGCGACATTCAGCCCCACATGCTTCATGGTCGTCATCGCCCGACCGCCCGCCATGGCGACACCCAGCGCCACCTCGGCGGCTACCTTCTCGTTGGGTGACCACGCCGCCGAACCGCCGATTCGGCTGAAATGCTCGAGAATTTCCGTGGAAGGCGTGCCGGGATATCCCGTTCCCCGGACGCACCCGACATGCCGCGCGCCCAGCGCCGCCGCCTCATTCCCACTCATCAATTGACGATCCGACATGAACATCCTCTCTGGAGAGTAATTTTCCCTCACCGTCGGGGGATTGGAGCGGGTGAACGGAATCGAACCGTCACAGCCAGCTTGGAAGGCTGGAGCTCTACCATTGAGCTACACCCGCGGGAAATTGGACGGTCCAAGGATGCCTTCGGGGGAAGTCAAAGTCAAGGCAGACGGCAGGGGCGCTACCGCCGCGGCACAGCGGACGACCCCGGCGCGCAGCCCATCTTCCGGCACCGCCCCGCCAGGGGACAGTCGCAGCCCGGCTCCATCGTCGTCCCCGCCCCGCCCCACGCGCGACGCAGCGAGCGGGCGACGCACGCGATGGCGCAGCTCAGGCAACAGCCAATAACAACCCATTCCATGTTCCCAGTGTACCTCATAATGTTAAAGATCGCTAACATTTTACTGGATGGCTGGACAAGCGGGGAATCGGGCGTACATTTCCTTAGTCACTGGTGATGGCGCCGGTGCCCAAAAAAGGAGAACAGACGATGCCATTCGAACTGCCGAAGTTACCCTATGCCACCGATGCGCTGGAGCCTCATGTGGACGCTCGAACAATGGAGATCCACCACGGTAAGCACCATGCGACCTATGTGGCCAACCTCAATGCCGCGTTGGAGAAATATCCTGATTTGCAGGCCAAATCGCTGGAGGACCTGCTGTCGAACCTGCCCGCGGTGCCTGAGGCCGTTCGCACCGCCGTGCGCAACAATGGCGGCGGCGTGCTGAATCACAATGAGTACTGGAAGTTCATGACGCCCCGCGGCGCAGGCCGTCCCTCCGGGGAGTTGGCCCGGGCGATTGATGCCGGGTGGGGCAACCTGGAGACGTTCAAAGCCGAGTTCAAGAAGGCGGCCTTGGGCCGGTTCGGATCCGGCTGGGCCTGGTTGTGTGTCAAGGAAGGCAAGCTGAGCATCTGCTCCAGTCCCAATCAGGACAGCCCGATCATGAAAGGCGTGGCGGAATGCGTCGCCCAGCCGATCCTGAACCTCGATGTGTGGGAGCATGCCTACTATCTGAAGTACCAGAATCGGCGGGCGGATTACGTTGACGCCTGGTGGAACGTGGTCAACTGGGACCGGGTGAGCGAGCTGTATATCGCCGCCTCGAAATAGCCCGACCGTTCATCGCGAGAAGCCCGGTTTGCATTCCCCCGCAAACCGGGCTATCTTTTCCGCGTTGGGGGCGACCGGTTTCGACGGACCAGTTGAAGCGTCGGTTGCGCGCCGAGGACCCCGGTTGGCCTCGTAAATCATCCGGGAAAAACAACAAGCCAACACTGAGCTGGCTCTCGCGGCCTAAGTTGCCGTGACGTTTCACCGCTCACGCCTGCTCGGCGGAGGAAACGACGACAGCAGGCTGGCTCCAAAGCCGGGTAGCCGGGCAGCGGGGCGAGACTATTGCGTGGCTGCTGGCGCTGACGGTGGCCTGCCCGCGGGCAGCCGGCAGGGCGAGACTTAATCGCGGGATACGCGCGTAGAAGCTGGCGTGACTCTGGCTCGGACGGGGGTTCAATTCCCCCCGCCTCCACCATCTTTCCCGGGAACTCGGCGGACGCGCATCATGCGCCGCGCCACGCGGCGCCCGAGTCCGCCCCCCCTCACATAGATCGGATGCGATCCCGCGCCCGCGCACGCGGCGTCTCATGCGACGAAGCGATGCGGGCGACGCTGATCAGCACGCCGATCATCAAGCCCGAGACGATCAGGCTGGAGCCCCCGTAGGAGATAAACGGGAGCGCCAGGCCCTTGGTCGGCATGCAGCCGGTGACCACTGCGATGTTGATGGCGGCCTGCACGCTCAACACGAGGGTGATGCCCAGCGCGAGCAGCCGGCCAAAATTGTCGCTGGCTTTCCATGCAATGATCACGCCGCAGACGGAAAAGCACACAAACATCAGCCACACTCCGAGGGATGCCGTAATGCCCAGCTCTTCGCCGATGATGGGCAGGATAAAATCCGTATGGCACTCGGGAAGAAAGAAGTGTTTTTGCAGACTGCCCCCGAGTCCGGCGCCCCGGGCGCCGCCGGCGACGAACGCGTACAGCGCGTTCAACAGTTGATACGCTTCTTTTTCCGCGTGTTTGACCGGGTCGAGAAAAGCCTTGATGCGGGTCATCCGCACCTCATCCTGCAACATGGCCAACGTCAGCCCCACCCCTCCGGCGACGCCCCACATGAGCAGATAGCGCAGGCGAATCCCCGCGATGAACATTATCGCGCCGGCCACCGCCGCCAGCAGCATGGTCGTTCCAAAGTCCGGCCCGATAAACACCAGACCCAAGATCATCGCGGAGGGCAAGCCCACTCTCCATAACGATTGGCGCATCCCCCATGCGGGCTCGCTTTCCATCCGGTAGAGGGCGGACGCCAGATAGAGCACCAGCGCGAACTTCGCCAGTTCGGAAGACTGGATGTTGACCGGCCCGATCCCGATCCACCGCCAACTGCCGTTGACTTCCCGTCCGATTCCGGGAACGCGCGTTAACACCAGGAGGATGGCCACCGCGCCCATGACATAGGGCGCCCAAAAACGGAGCCAGCGGTAATCCAGTCGGGCCGATCCGATGCACACCAGCGCGGCCAGAAACATCCAAACCAACTGTCGCTGGAAGAAGTTGGAGAACAGGTTTTCCGACAACACCGAACTGGAGCTCGCCAGCATGACGAGCCCCAGGGCCGCGAGCGCCACCACCAGCAAAACGAGCGTGGCCGCCACTCGGCGCATCCGAATCTCCGGAACCGGCTTATTCCGGGATGGGAATGATAATGACCGAGCCGACCGCCGGCTGCCCGCCCGCGGGAATGTTGTTCGCGCCGCGAATGGCTTCCGGAGTTACCAGGAACGCGCGGGCGATCGATTCGACGGTCTCCCCTTGAACCACGGGATATTCGACGTTGCTCGAAGATCCAGCGGGCGGAGTCGGAGGAACCGGGGTTGCAACCGGACTGGTCACAGGGGGCGTCGGCACCGGCGCAATTTGCGATTCACCCGTCGGGAGGGGCGGAGGCGGAGGCGTAGGCATGGCCGGTTCGGTGACCGGGGCGGGCTCCGGGGCGGGCTCGGGGCTGGTCGCCGGAGCTTCAGCGACAGTTTTGCCGCCGGCCGGAATCACCAGTTTCTGCCCGACGCGAATATTATCGCTCGTCAGTTTATTGATCGCTTTCAGATCCCGGACTTTCACGCCATGGCGCTGGGCGATGCGTCCAAGGATATCGCCGTTCTGAACCGTATATTCTCCGCCGGGGGTCAGCGGCGCGGAGGGCTCGGGGGCGACCGCCGGCGTCTTCGGCGCGGATTTGGGCGGCTTCGGAGGCACCGCGACACCCTTATATCCCGGAATCAGCAAGGTCTGCCCGACGCGGATGCGATTGGCGTCCTTGATGGCGTTCAACTCCATCAGCTCCCGAACGCTGACTTTGTTCCGATGCGCAATGCGGCTGAGCGATTCACCGTTTTGCACGGTGTAGGAACCGATCTCCGGCACATGCTCCACGGGCGGCGTCATCGCGGGACGCTCAGGGCGCGCGGGCGCGAGAGACGGTACGCCGCCCTCTTCACCCGGAACAGGACCGGGAGGAAGCACCGGAGCGATTTCCGGCTCAATGGAAGGTTGCGTGGTTCCGCAGCCCTGCACCATCACCAGCGTGCCCACGGCCGCCACATGCAACATCGCCACGATAAAGACTAAAACCGGCGTTTTCATAATTGAACTCCTTCACGCGGACTTCCGCGATCCTCCTTGCCCGCACTCCCTCCCGCCGCACCATCGACGGGCCAGAGAAGCAAAGGCGTCTCCTCGTTCTTCAAAATTTCGGAACTGATCAAAACTCGTGCATGCGGGCGAAAGCAGGATAATCTCCCCCGCTTCCGCATCCCGCGCGGCCTGTTCCGCCGCTTCGGTCAGCGACGGAAAACACTCGGCCGGCGCGATGGCGGACCAGACATCGTGCAATCGTTCCGCGCACTCGCCGAATAAATACAATTTTCGCACACAAGAAGCCAGCATTTTATTCACGGAATCGAAGTTGGATTCTTTCGGACGTCCGCCCGCGAGCAGGCGGATCCCGCGGGTTCCGCCCAGCATGCGCAACGCCGCCTGCAAGGCGGCCGTGCTGGTCGCTTTGGAGTCATTGATCCACCGCACTCCGCGCCCCTCCCCCACCGGCTGCATTCGATGCGGGAGCGGCTCAAAATTTCGCGCCGACCGTCCCACTCCTTCAACGTCGCCGCCGAACAGGTCCACGGCCGCAACCGCGGCCGCGGCGGCGGCCCCCAGGACGGGATTGTCGAAGTAGGAACCTTGAATATCCACGGCCGCAGCCGGGTCCCGTCGCACGATACGTCCCGGCTGCCACAGCGCATCCGCATCCGTCTGTCCGTCGACGCCGAAGGTGCGGATCCGGGCCCCGCGCGCTCGCGCCGTATCAGCCAGCGCCGCCAGGCTCGCCGGAACGACCACGGACGCTCCCGGCCCGCTGTGCTGGAAGATCCGTGTCTTGGCTTCTCGATACGCTTCCATCGTGCCGTGTCGATCCAGATGGTTGGGCTGAAGATTGAGCAACACAGAGATCTCGGGCGCGAAATCGCGCGCGAGTTGCAACTGGAAGGAGCTGACTTCCATCACCCACGTCTCGACGGGCGCGGCCATGGCCTGCGCGCAAACGGGCGTTCCGTAGTTGCCGCACGGCGCGGAGGCATGCCCGGTGTTCGCGAGGCTTTCGGCGATCAATTTTACGACGGAACTTTTTCCGTTGGATCCCGTCACCGCCAGCACCCGAGTCTCGCCGCGCGCCAGCCACCCCAGCTCGAATTCCGCCCGGATCGGCGTGTTCCGGGCGCGCAGCTCCGCGATCCACGGCGAGCGTTCGGGATCCAGTCCGGGGCTGACGACCGCGACGCGAAACGGACCGGCCGGCAGCGGCCCCCGCGCGCCGGCACGCGCGTGGATGCCTTCGGCGCGAAGTTGTTCGGCGGCGGCGACCGGACCCGGATGGTCCGATTCGTCCAGCGCCGTCACTTCCACACCGCGCGCGCGCAGCAGACGCGCCGCGGCGCATCCGCTCGATCCGAGCCCAAGCACGAGCGCGGGGCCCTCGAAAGCCGCGGCGTCCGGGGGCTGACGGAAAGCTGGAGCGGAAGGCTTCATCGGATCTTCAGCGTCGCCACGCCCATCAGCGCGAACAGAATGGAGATCATCCAGAACCGGGTGGTGACCATGGTCTCCACCACTTCCATCTCCCGGCCCTCGCGGACCGCCCGTTCCTTGCCGACAATTTCGCAGTGATGATGCAGCGGCGCGCATCTCAAGATGCGGCGGCCGCCGGTGGCGCGGAAATAGGCCACCTGCAGAATGACGCTCAACGCCTCGGCCACAAAAACGCCGCCGACGATCATCAGGGTGAGTTCCTGTTGAATCAGGACGGCGATGGCCGCGACGGCGCCGCCCAGCGCAAGACTTCCCGTGTCGCCCATGAACACGCGGGCGGGATGGCAGTTGTACCAAAGAAATCCCATGCCCGACCCGAGCAGGCAGCCGCAGAATACCGTCAGCTCGCTGGCGCCGGCCACGTAGGGCACCTGCAAATACTGGGCGAACACGACATGGCCGGCGGCATAGGCCATGACCAGATACGCGGCGGCGGCCGAGTTCACGCAGCCGATGGCCAGCCCGTCGAGCCCGTCGGTGAGATTCACCGCATTGGCCGAGCCGACCACCACCATGAAGATGAATGCGAACGAGACGAGTATTGGGGCGGAGGCCCATACCGGGGATTTCATGAAGGGAACCATGATGTCCCTCGCCAGCATCCGCAGCTCGGGATTCGCGTTGAGATACCCCAGCATCGCCGCCACCCAGAGCGCCTCCAGCCCCAGACGGAGCCGTCCGCTGAGTCCCCGGCGGTTTCGCAACACCACTTTGCGATAATCGTCCCAGAATCCGATCGTTCCCATGTACGCCATCGTGCCCGCCGCCAGCCAGACAAACGGGTTGTCGGGAATGGCCCAAAGCGCGGTGGAGAGGATGGTGGTCAGAATGATAAGCACGCCTCCCATCGTCGGCGTGCCGGTTTTCCCGGTATGGAGCGCCTGCAGTTTTTCCGCCGCGCCCATGCGGAAGGGTTGCCCCATTTTCAGGCGGCGGAGCAACCGGATGACCCACGGGCCCACCAGGACCGAGAAGAGAAAGGCGGTGGCCGCCCCGCCCAGCGCTCGAAACGTGACGTAGCGGAATACCCGCAGCGGGGAATACCAGTCGGTCAGATCACTCAACCAATACAGCATAATTTACATTCCTACATGGGGGGCCGCGGCGACGCCGGGGCGTTCGCGGGGGGTTGGCCGTGTTCCAAAATTTGTTCCATGCGTTCGCCGCGCGATCCTTTGAGCAGCACGGCGTCGCCGGCGCGTACCCGCATCTCCAGAATATGGGCCGCCTCCTCCGGGGTGTCGCACCGGAATATCCGATCGGCGGGATAGCCCGCCTGTTCCGCGCCCATGGCGATGTCCCGCGCGCGCTCGCCCACGCACACCAGACCGGCCCAGGGACCGGCCGCCGCTTCGCGGCCGGCGGCGCGATGATAATCCACCGAGTGCGCGCCCAGCTCTCTCATGCCGCCGAGCGCCACCCATCTGCGGTCCGCGGGCGGGGAAGACGCAAAGAGGCGAAGCGCCGCGGACAGGCTGTCGGGGCTGCAGTTGTAGGCGTCGTTCACCCAGCACACTCCGCTCCGGTTCACCATCATCCAGCGCATCGGGGGAAGCCGGGCATCGCACAATCCCGCCGCGATATCCTCCTTGGAGAGTCCCGCTTCGCGGCCCGCGGCGATGGCCCGCAGAGCGTTGCGCGCCATGTGCTCTCCGGGAAAAGGCACGGCATATTCAAAAGCCGCCTCACCGGGGCGCGTCACACGCAGCCGTGACGACGCCGGTTCCCATTGGCCCCGATAGTCCGCCTCCCGGTCCAGCGCCACGCGGACAAGCCTTGATCGGGCGCGCGCCGCTATGCGCTCAAACCACGGCTCGTCGCAAGCCGCGATCGCCAACCCATCCTCCGGCAGCGCGGCCACCAGCGCGGATTTTTCATCGGCGACCGCCGATTCATCCGGGAAAAATTCAATGTGGGCGGGCCCGATCCGGCCCATGATGCCCCAGTGCGGCTGCAGGAGGTCGCACAGGTCCCGCAGCTCGCCGGGATGATTCATGCCCAGCTCGAACACGCCCCAATCGTCATCCGGGTTCATGGCGAGCAGGCTGAGCGGCACGCCCAGATCGTTGTTCCAATTGCCCGGGTTGCGGCATACGCAGCCGGCGCGGGACAGCACGGCGGCCACCATTTCCTTGATCGTGGATTTGCCCACGCTGCCGGTGATGCCGATGATCCGTCCGCGCAAGGTCCGCCGATGGCCTCGCGCCATCGCCGTCAGCGCCGCCCGCGGAGATTCGGTTTCCAGGCAGGGGCCGGATCGCGCCGAGCCGCGTCCGCGCTCGACGATGGCGGCGGCCGCGCCGCGCGCAAACACGTCCGGAAGATAGTCGTGCCCGTCGGTCCGTTCGCCCCGCAGCGCGACGAACCAGTCGCCCGGCTTTACGGCCCGGGAATCGTGCACAATGCGCCGCCCGGGCGCGGGCGCGCCCGACCATCGGCCGCCCGTCCACACGGCGGCATCGCTGGGATCGAAATGGGGCATGGGTTCAGGCGAGATGCTTTCGGGCCATCTCGCGGTCATCAAAAGGCACGATGGTGCGTTGAAATTCCTGATAGGTCTCATGACCCTTTCCGGCGATCAGCACCATGTCGCCGGGATGAGCCATTTGAATCGCCCGGGCAATGGCGGCTTCCCTATCCAGAATGGTTTCATGGCGGGCGCCGGAGGGGAATCCCGCCTCGATATCGGCCGCGATGGCCGCCGGATCTTCCGAGCGGGGATTATCGCTGGTGACGATGACATAATCCGCCCCCGCCGCGGCGGCCGCCGCCATCCGCGGGCGTTTGCCGCGATCGCGATCTCCGCCGCAACCGAACACAACGATCAGCCCACGCTCCGTCACTTCGCGCAAGGTCGCGACGGCGTGCTCGAGGGCGTCCGGCGTGTGGGCATAGTCCACCCAAATCCGGAATCCCCGGTGGTTGGGGATCGGCTCCATGCGGCCGGGCGCGGGCTGGAAGGTTTGGAGCGCCGGGATCATGACCTCCAGCGGGACGGCCAGCGCCCCGCCGGCGGCCAGCGCGGCCAGCGCGTTGTGGACATTATACCGACCCACGACCGGCAGACGAAGGGAGGCGGCTCCCCACGGGGACGTCAGCTCGAATTCAGATCCGTCCGGACCGCTCACGATCTCCGCGGCCTTCACCATCGCGGCTTCGTGCACGCCATAGGTGATCGTCTCATAACGCCCGCCCATCTGGGCGAGGTTCTGGCCCCAGGGATCGTCCAGATTAATCACGGCCGTGGCCGGCTTCTCCATGCGGCCGAGACCCTGGAACAGCAGCGACTTGGCGGCAAAGTACCGGTCCATGGTGCCATGATAATCCAGATGGTCCTGGGTGAGATTCGTGAAGACGGCGACATCAAAATCCACTCCCCAAACCCGCTTCTGATCGAGGGCATGGGACGACACTTCCATCACCGCGACACCGCATTCTTCGCGAATCATGGCGTCGAGCATGCTCTGGATTTCCGGAGCCGAGGGCGTGGTGCGCCCGGCGGGAATGCGTCGTTCGCCGATTTCATACTCCACCGTGCCGATCAGGCCGGGATGGCGGCCGGCCGCCCGCAGGATGTCGCGCAACATGAACGACGTCGTGGTTTTCCCGTTGGTGCCCGTAATGCCCGCCACGGGGATGCGCGAGGAGGGATGCGAGTAGAACGCGCATGAAATTTCCGCCAGCGCGCGATGCGCATCTTCCACGCCGATGAACGAGGTGTCGCGCGGCACGGGGATGTTGCTCTGCGCCACGATGGCCGACGCGCCCCGACGCAGCGCATCCTCCACGTAGCGCGAACCGTCTTCCCGGCTGCCGGGAATGGCGACAAACAGGGTGCCGGGTTTGACCCGCCGCGAATCGCACGCCACGCCCGTCACCTCGTCCGGTCGCCCTTCCCGGACGGTGTGCGACTGCACGACCTGCAAGATATCCTCGATTCTCATGGCTTCCTCAACCAGTGAACCCAAAAGCATATGAATCCTCCTCGACGTTGATCGGCTCGTCCATCAGAGGTTCCAGTACCCGCACCGGTCCTTCCGGGGGGATGTCCAGATAACGCAACGCTTCGCCGGCAATCCGCGCGAACACGGGCGCGGCAATCAGCCCCCCGGTGCCTCGGGCGGTCCGGGGTTCGTCCACCACCACGATCATCGCCAGACGGGGGCTGTTGGCGGGAATCACCCCCACGAATGAGGCCACGTTTCGAGAAGAGTCATACCGTCCATCCGTGACTTTTTCCGCCGTGCCGGTCTTGCCCGCCACGGAATAACCCGGGACCGCGGCTCGCCGGCCCGTGCCGCCGTCTTCCGTCACCCTCGACAGCAATTTCATCATCAATCGCGCCGTTTCGGGACGGATGGGACGAGCGACGGGCGTCGGGTGGAATTCCTCCAACACCACGCCGCGAGCGTTGGTGATCCGCCGGACGATCGCCGGGCGCATGCGCTCGCCATCATTCGCGAGGCACGCGAACGCGTTGACGATTTGCAGCGATGTCGCCATCACGCTGTGTCCCATCGCCATCCGGCTGAGGGTCAGGCGGTCCCATCTCGATGCGGGGTGCAGGATGCCGGCTTCCTCGCCGGGCAGATCAATGCCGCTGCGCGATCCGAATCCGAACTCGCGCAGGTACTTTTCCGCACGGGCTTCGCCGAGCATCAGCGCGATCTTGGCGGTGCCGATGTTGCTGGATTTCTTCAGAATGTCCGCCACGCTCAGCCGCCCGTAGGGATGGTAGTCCTTCAGCGGGCGCCCCTGATGCATCCACACTCCGCGCTCACAATCGAAAATCGTCTCGGGCTGAATCAATCCCTCGTTGAATGCCGCGGCGATCACCGGCGCCTTGAAGGTCGATCCCGGCTCATAGGAATATCCGATGGGCCGGTTGAGCCACTGGTCTTCATTCGCCTGGCCGTACTGGTTCAAATCGAAACCGGGCCGCGCGGCGAGGGCGAGAATCTCCCCCGTTTGAACGTCCATCATGATGGACCACGCCCCCTTGGCCCCGTGCTCCGACTGGGCCGCCTCCAGCGCCTCCTCCGTAATGCGCTGCAGATTGATATCCAGAGTCAGCTCCACCGTGTCGCCGGGTTCGGGCGGACGGAAGGAAAGGCGGTGAATCGGCTGCTCGACCCCGCGGGCATCCCGCAAACTCTCGCGCTCGCCCGGAACGCCTCGCAAATAACTGTCTTTCACCAGCTCGATGCCGGCTTGTCCCTTGCCCTCCCGATTCGCAAATCCCACCACATGGCAGGCCGCCGATTCCTGGGGATAATGCCGGTCATACACCGGCTCCAACCATAAATACTGGATTTTCTTGGGATTCCCGACCCGGTTGAGCATGGGCGCCACCGCGGCCGCCTCCTCCTCCAATCCCTGGGCCAGATATACCTGTTTGCGATTCGGACGGCTGAGCTTCTCGATCAACTCGGCCCGGGGCAGCTTCAGCACATGCGAAAGACACCCCGCAAAAAAATCCACCTTGCCGTCGCTCTGTATGCTCGAAGGATCGGCGTTCACATGATATCGGCGGCGGTCGGTGGCGAGGATGATCCCGTTGCGGTCCATGATCCGGCCGCGATTGACGATGAGCTCCTGCCGCACCATCCGCGTGCGGTTCATCATCTCCCGGCGCTCCGGCTGCGGAGCGAGATGGAGCCACGCCAGCCGCGCCCCCAAGCCCGACCAGGCCGCGGCGATCACGAGGATCGTTCCGGCCAGGCGGAACTTGAGACGGCGCACGCTCATAGCGAAGGCGGAGCGGAAGCCGGATGGAAAGCCACACGCGCCGGAAGGCTGCGATCCGGACCGCCCGGAGCCATCGTCCGGGGCACCCGCAGATACACAATTCTCCGGGAGTCGGGCCAGCTCATCACCAGTCCGAACTCGGTCAACTGCTTTCGCACGCCGGACAGGCTGCGCAGATTGGTCCATTCGTATTCCTCGCGCTGCACCCGCAGCGTCAGGTCGTTGAACTTCTGCTCATGCCGCTTGATTTGACGCGCGGTGCGCTCGCACTGGGTGTGGATCCAGAGATACCCCAGCGCCAGGCTGGCCGCGAGGATGGCCAGCGCGGTTCCGCGCACCGGCCATGCCGCCGGGGTGTTGTTCTTCACATTCTGCCGTCTTCTAAATCGTTTCATGATGCTACTCGCTCCGCCACCCGCAGCCGCGCCGAGCGCGCCCGCGGATTCCGGTTTCGTTCCTCGTCGCCGGGCCGCAGGGGTTTGCGCTCGATCGCGCGACCCCCACCCGTCCGGATTTGTTCCGCCATAAATCTCTTCACCGCCCGGTCCTCCAGGCTGTGAAACGCAATCACCGCCAGCCGTCCGCCCGGCCGCAGCACGGACCATGCGCCGGCCAATCCTGCGTCCAGTTCCTCCAGCTCGCGATTCACCGCGATCCGGAGGGCCTGAAACACGCGGGTGGCGGGATGAATCCGCCCCCGGCGCCCGCCGAGCGACCGGGCGACCGCCTCGGCCAGATCGGCGGTGCGCGTGAACGGCGCGCGCGCGCGCCGTTCGCAGATCGCCCGGGCCACCCGGCGGGACCGGTGCTCGTCGCCATACCGCCAAAACACATCGGCCAACTCGGTCTCGGAAAGGCCGTTGACCAGGTCGGCGGCCGTCGCGCCCGCGCCGGGGTCCATGCGCATGTCCAGCGGGCCGTCCGCGCGGAAGCTGAACCCCCGCTCCGGATCATCCAACTGGAACGATGACACGCCCAAGTCCATCAGCGCTCCATCCGCCGGCCGGAACCCGTGTTCTTCGGCGCTCCGGACCAGCATCGAAAACTTCGCCTGCACACATACCGCCCGGGTTCCAAATCGCTCGAGCCGCCGACGGCACCGGGCCATCGCCTCCGGGTCGGCGTCGAGCCCGAGTAATCGGGCGTCCGGCCCCCCGGCCTCGAGCACAGCCTCGGCATGCCCGCCGCCGCCCAGCGTGGCGTCGATGTACCGCCCGCCCGGCCGGCCTGCCAGCCGCCCCACGCCTTCCCGCAGACCGACCCGCTCGCCCCCGCCCCGCCTACCGAAACCA
>JAGOHE010000026.1 GCA_017996315.1 Kiritimatiellia bacterium
AGGGATCTTTTCCGGAGAACGCCCCGCCGCCATGGCGACCCATGCCGCCATAGGTGTCCACAATAATTTTCCGGCCGGTCAGTCCGCAATCGCCCTGCGGGCCTCCGATGACAAAGCTGCCGGTCGGATTGATCAGGAATTTCTTCTTCGACAGCATGCGGGCCGGCAGGGTCTTGAGAATGATTTCCTCCGTGATCGCCTCGCGCAGATCGCCGATGGCGATATCCGGCGAGTGGTGACTGGATACCACCACTTCATCAATTCGCACGGGCCGGTCGTTTTCGTATACGACCGAAACCTGCGATTTTCCGTCCGGCCGCAAAAACGGCAGCCGGCCGGAACGGCGGGCGCGGGTCAGCGCGCGGGTCAGGTTGTGGGCATACACAATCGGCGCGGGCATCAGCTCCGGGGTCTCGTCGCAGGCATAGCCGAACATCATGCCCTGATCGCCGGCCCCTTGTTCCGAGCCCTTCTTGCCCAGGGCGGATCGCGCATCCACCCCCTGGGCGATGTTGTGCGACTGCTCGCCCAGGGCGACCAGCACGTTGCATCCGTCGGCGTCAAATCCGATCGCGGGATCGGTATATCCGATCTTCCGGACCTTGGCGCGGGCAATTTCGGCGAAATTAACCCGGGCGCTGGTGGTGATTTCTCCGGCGACGATCAACAGTCCGGTTTTGGTGAGGGCCTCACACGCCACCCGGCTGTGTTTATCCTGCGCCAGACAGGCGTCGAGGATGGAATCGGAAATGCCGTCGCAGACTTTGTCGGGATGCCCTTCCGTCACCGACTCGGACGTGAACACGAAACGGTTCATGCGGTTTGATCAACTCCCACGGCAACCTTCGGGCTCCCATAGCCCGCGTCATCGTGTTAGCGATACTATATCCGAAGCGGTCGCGGAGGTCAATTTTTCGCACAATTCCAGCACTTGGGCGCCGGAATCGCTGGCCAGCGCCTCCCGGGCCAGCGCCTCGCAGTCCGCATATTTCAGCGAACGCACCATGCCCTTGATGATCGGTGTTCGCACCGGGCTGACGCTCAGCTCGTCCACACCCAGTCCGAGCAACAGGGGGGTAAACAACGGATGCCCCGCCATTTCACCGCAGATACCCGTCCAGATCCCTTCGTCGCGCGCCGCGGAAATGGTTTCCCGTATCAGCCGGAGGATCGCCGGATGCGTGGGTTCATACAAATACGCGATGTTCTCGTTCACCCGGTCCACCGCCATGGTGTACTGAATGAGATCGTTGCTGCCGATACTGAAGAACCGGACTTTTTGGGCCAGCGATCGGGCGGTCAGCGCCGCGGAGGGCACTTCAATCATGCAGCCGACTTCCATCTCCTCATCGAACGGCACGCCCTCGCGCGAAAGACTCATTCGCACCTGATCCAGGATGCGGGTGGCCTGGTCGAGCTCGTCCGCGTGACTGATCATCGGATACATCAGCTTGACGTTGCCCAGCACGCTCGCCCGCAGGATGGCGCGCAACTGCGCCCGGAAGAGTTCGGGCTGGTTCAGGCTGAAGCGGATGGCGCGGCACCCGAGAAAGGGGTTGATCTCCCGGGGCATGTTCAATGCCGAGCTGAACTTGTCCCCGCCAATATCGAGGGTCCGGATCACCACCGGGGACGGGGCCAACCGCCGGGCGACTTCCTCGTACGCGCGAAGCTGCTCCTCTTCGCTGGGCAGCGTGGTTCGGCGCAGGAAGAGAAACTCCGTGCGAAACAGGCCCACCCCCTGGGCGCCGTGCTGCAGCACGGAATCCACATCGTGGGGAAGCTCGATATTCGCGGCCAGCTCAATCTCGTAGCCGTCCCGGGTCCGGGCGGGCTCGTCCCGCAACCCGTTCAACCGATCCATCACTTCCGCCCGGGCGCGGCGGATGCGGGTGTATCCGTCTATGCGTTCGTTCGTGGGATGAATGATCACCAGTCCCGCCGTGCCGTCCACCAGCACCCGTTCGCCCTGCGTGAGCTGGATGCTCGCGTCATGCAGACCGACCACCGCAGGCAGCTCGAGCGCGCGCGCCATGATGGCGGTGTGCGATGTGGTGCTGCCGTGGTCCGTGGCGAACGCCAGCACTTTCTGACGGTCCATGCCCGCGGTTTCGGAGGGCGAAAGATCCGCCGCGAGGATGATGCTGGGTTCCGTCAGCGCGCCCAGGCTGCTGGGATTGCGGCCCGCGAGATTCATCTGGATGCGGCGGGTGACGTCGCGGATATCCGCCGCGCGTTCGCGAAGATACTCGTCCTCCACCCGCGCCAGCGCCGCGGCATACCGCTCGGAAACCCCGGCCAGCACCGGTTCGACGTTCAAGCGCCGGGTGCGGATTCCGCGGAGCACGTCCTCGATGAACGACCGGTCGTCGCACACGAGAAGATGCGCGTCGAAAATACTCGCCTTGCCGCGGTCCAGTCCCTGCTCCACCTTCTCTTGTAGTTCGCGGAGCTGGGCCCGCGTGGCCATGATCGCATCCTCAAACCGGGTCATTTCGCGCGGAATTTCGTCCTCATCCACCGGACGCTCAATGTATTGAACCTCCGCTGTGCTGAGCACATGCGCCGGCCCCACCGCCACACCGGGCGATACGCCGATACCCTTGAGGATGATTTCTTTCTGCGCGGTCATAACACCGCGATCATCCTACCCCGCCGACCGCGAAATACCAGATGAAATCATTTGGGATTGCCGGACTCGCGGCGGTGGCGTATCCCTACCCCCATGACAGCGCGCCGATACATGGTCAAACCCGAAGAAGATGGCTGGCTTCTGCTGGATATGCTCGTCGCCCGCGGCGGCGGATCCCGGCGCGCCGCCAAGCGGCGGCTCGATGAGCGGCGGGTCTTCATCAACGGGCGCCGCGTCTGGATGGCCCGCCATACCGTTCGGGCCGGCGACCGGATCGAACTCCCCGACGCTCTCCCGGAGAACTCGTCCGACCGGACCGCCCCCCGCTCCGGACGATCTGCCCCGTCGCGCGATTCCGCCGGCCTGCGCATCCTGTACGAGGATGCCGATTATCTCGTCGCGGACAAACCCGCCGGGCTCGTGACCAACGAATCCGCCGGAAGCCTCGAAGCGCTATTGCGCCGCGAGCGGAACGATTCGGGCTGGCGCGCCGTGCACCGGCTGGACCGCGACACCACCGGGTGCGTCTGGTTCGCGCACTCCGACGCCGCATTCGACGCCGCCGTCGAAATTTTCCGCGCGCACCGCGTGAAGAAAATCTACGACGCGATCGTTCTCGGCCGTTTTCCGCCCGGTCTGCGCCGGATGGATGATCCGATCGACGGACAACCCGCCGAAACCTGGGCGGAAATTGTCGAAGCCCACGACACCGTCAGTCATCTCCGGTTGCGCATCACCACCGGCCGCACCCATCAGATCCGTCGTCACCTGCTCGCCGCCGATCATCCCCTCGCCGGCGACAAGCACTATGGCGCCTCGCGCGAACTCGGCCCGGAGCTCCGTGCCCTGCCGCGCCAGATGCTGCATGCCACCGATCTTTCCGCGCCCCATCCGCTGCGCCCCGAAATCCGCATCCACGCCCGCGCGCCGATGCCCGACGATTTCCGCTCCGCGCTGCGCCGGCTCCGGCTGCGCTGAACCCTCCCGAGCCAGCAACCCGCGCTTCCGCCATAGGCCGGAAATACCCGGCATGTCGCTTGACATTCCACCCGGCCGGACTTACAAGATTCCACTATATAAAGTGTGCGTAGAGGAGCGTCACCACCATGCGTTGTCCCAAATGCGGGCATCAGGAAGATAAGGTTATTGATTCGCGATCCGCGCGCAACGGAGCATCCATCCGGCGGCGGCGCGTATGCCTGGGCTGCGGCAACCGCTTCACCACCTACGAGGAAATCCTCAAGACCAGCCTCCGGGTCATCAAGCGCGATGGCCGGCATGAGGATATTGACCGGCAGAAGCTGATGAACGGTATGCTGCGCGCCTGCGAAAAACGGCCCGTCAGCGTACAGGAAATTGAAACGGTCGTGGATGCCATCATCACGGAGCTTGAAGCCGAGCATGAGCGTGAAGTGCCCAGCATCGCCATCGGCAAGAAGGTGATGGAAAAGCTCGAACGCCTCGACGAGGTGGCCTATGTGCGGTTCGCTTCCGTCTATCGCCGCTTCCGCGATGTCAGCCAGTTTCTGAGCGAAGTGGAATCGCTGATCGGCCGGGAATGAATCGTTCTCTCCGATCTCCCGGCGGCGAACGCCCGCCTCCGCCCTCCGAACCCGGCGCGAGTTTCCCGCGAACGGTTTCGGCATGGGAAGCGGTGGTGGCTCGGCGTTGGGCGCGGTACGCGCCCGAAGGCGTGGGACCGGACCACGATCCCGCCGTGCGCGCGGTGGCCGAATTCTGCGCGGATACCGGCCGGGGACGAACCGACGCGGAAATGGATCTGCTGCTCGCCCGCGCCCTGCGCGCCACCGGCCGGGCCGCGGATTCGGCTCGCGCAGCGGCGGGCGCGGCCCTTCTGCGCGGTCCGCTCGATTCGCGCCCTGAATCGCCGGGCACGGTTTCCCTCGCGCTCGACCGGCTGGAACCCGCCGCGGCCATCGGAGAACTGGCGGTCTATCGCGCCTTGCGCGCCGCGGTCGCCTCGGCCCTCGATATCGAGGGCGGACGGCGAAGCACCATCGCCCTGCGCGGCGCCGCGCGCCTGGCGCGGCGCATGGAGGGCGCCCGGGCCTCCCGTCGCCGCATCCGCGCGCGCTGCGAAGAACTGCGCCGGTACTGCGCCGCGGCGGCGGCGCGCCATGCCGGGGATGACGTCCCGGCGCCCGAGGTGATATTCTGGGCGCCGATGGATTGAATCCGAGGACCGGAAGCGAGCGTATGCATCGGCTCCGACAGGAGAAAACCCGCTCGCCCGCCCTCCGGGTTCATGCGATCGTTTCATGAAAACACCCGGCCCAGCCGTCCCCCGATCCGACGCCGTGCCCGGCGAAGCCGTCCTGCACGGGTACGTCGAGCGCGTGACCTATCGCAACGAAGAGAACGGATTCTGTGTCATTCGGGTCAAGGCCCGGGGACATCGCGAACTGGTGGCGCTGGTCGGCACGATCGCCGAAATCAATCCGGGAGAATGGCTGGAAGCCGAGGGAGAATGGGTCCGCGATCCCCGCCATGGCCCGCAATTCAAAGCTACCACCGTCCGTCTGACGCAGCCCGATACCGTCGAAGGCATCGAGAAATATCTCGGCTCGGGAATGATTCACGGCATCGGACCGATCTATGCGAAGAAACTGGTCCAGAAATTCGGCCGCGACGTATTCACCATCATTGAAAAATTCTCCGCCCGGCTGCGCGAGGTGCCCGGGATCGGCCCGCAGCGGCGCGATGCGATCAAGAACGCCTGGGCCGAGCACAAGCACATCCGTGAAATCATGGCGTTTCTGTTCTCGCACGGCGCGAGCACGGCGCGGGCGTTGCGCATCTACAAGACTTACGGCGATCGGGCTATGGAGCGAATCCGGCTCGATCCCTACTGTCTCGCCCGCGATGTGCGGGGCATCGGCTTCAAAACCGCCGACGCCATGGCGGAGAAGATGGGCATCGCGCGCGATTCCGACCTGCGCGCCCGCGCCGGCGCGCTCTTCACCCTGCAGGAGGCCGCCGATGAGGGCCATTGCGCCCTGCCCCGCCCCCTGCTGGTGGAGCGCGCGGCCGATCAACTCGGCCTGCCCTCCGATCAGTTGGAACGGGCCGTGGAACACGAACTGGCGGAAGCGAGGATGGTCCAGCGCATCCCGACCGGTGGCGGGCCGCATCTGTTGCTCGCGGAACTGGATGACGCGGAGGGCGATCTCGCGCGGCAGATCCAGCGCCTGAACCGCGGCGCCGCTCCCCTGGGCGAGGTGGACGCCGCGCGCGCGACCGCATGGGTAGAGGACCAGGTCCGAATGACGCTCGACCCGATTCAGCGCGACGCCATCGGCGCGGCGCTGAAACACAAGATGATGATCCTGACCGGCGGCCCCGGTGTGGGCAAAACCACACTGGTTCAGGCCATTGTCCACATCTTCCGGGCCAAGAAACTGCGCGTACTGCTCTGCGCGCCGACCGGGCGGGCGGCCAAGCGATTGAGCGAGAGCACCCGGCTCGTGGCCAAGACCATTCACCGCCTGCTCATCTACGAGCCCGAAACACATTCCTTCCGCCATAACGCCAGCCGGCCGATCGAGGGCGATCTGTTCGTGATTGATGAAAGCAGCATGCTGGACGTGGTCCTCGCCAGCCAGCTCCTCCGCGCCATCCCCTCGCGCGCCGCGGTGCTCTGGGTGGGCGATGTGGACCAGCTTCCGTCGGTCGGCCCCGGCGCCGTGCTCGCCGATCTGCTCGATTCCGGCGAGGTGCCTGCCGTGCGCCTCACCAAGGTGTTCCGGCAGGCCGCGCAAAGCCACATCATCACCAACGCCCACCGGATCAACGAAGGCATCGTGCCCCCCCTCGATGCGCCGGAACCGGGCGCGGCAAGCGATTTCTATTTCGTCGAAGCCGAGGATCCCGCCCGCCTGACGGACCAGCTTGTGCGCATGGTGCGCGAGGCGATCCCGCGCAAGTTCGGATTTCATCCCGTGGACGACATCCAGGTGCTGACGCCCATGCAGCGCGGCGAGCTCGGCGCCCGGGCGCTGAACACGCGGCTTCAGCAGGAGCTGAATCCGAACGGTCGGGCGGTGGAACGGTTGGGCATGGTGTTTCGCGAAGGCGACAAGGTCATGCAGATGGAAAACGACTACGACAAGGACGTGTTCAACGGCGATATCGGCCGGATCGCGGCCGTCCACGATTCGACCCAGGAAATCCACGTTCGCTTCGAAGACCGAATCATCCGGTACTCGTACCATGAACTCGACGAACTCGCGTTGTGCTACGCGACCACCATTCATAAGAGCCAGGGCAGCGAATATCCCTGCGTCATCGTGCCCATCCACACCCAGCATTTCGTCATGCTCCAGCGCAATTTGATTTACACCGCGGTCACGCGCGGGCGGAAACTGGTGGTGCTGGTCGGAACGAAGAAGGCTGTGGCCATGGCCGTTCGCCGCGCGGACTCGGCGCGGCGCGTCACCTGCCTGCAGGCCCGCCTGCGAGGCGAGCTGGATCTTCCGGGCTGAAGACGTGTTCCATCCAACCCCAGGATGAGCGAGCCGGAGGACGTCCCATCCCTGGATGGATCATCGCATTGCACGCCCCCCCCCGATGCCGGTAAAGCCTGGGCTGGATGCTCACGGGAAATTACGCTATATATCCGGCTTCTCAGGTCGTTATCGCAGAGGAGAACATCATGGCGGACCGAAAAGTTTTGATTGCCACCCGGCTGGAATCGGCATGCGCGGATATTCTGAACGCTCACGGCGGATACCAGATCGTCCAGGATGACCGGACGCCCCTTCCCGAGCTCGCGGCCGCGCATCCGGACACGCACGCCCTCGTGGTCCGCAGCGAAGCGGTGACCGCCGATGTGCTCGCCGCCCTGCCCTCGCTGAAAGTGGTCATCCGGGCCGGCGCGGGATTCAACACCATCGATATCCGCGCGGCGCGCAAGCAGGGCGTGGATGTCATGACCACCCCCGGCGCCAATGCCAACGCCGTGGCGGAGGAAGTCGTCGCCATGGTGCTGGCGGACTTCCGGCACATCGTTGCCGCCGATCCCTCGTGCCGGAGCGGAGCCTGGGAAAAGAAGAAATTCAATGGCCGCGAACTCACCGGGAAGACGATCGGGATCGTCGGCCTCGGCGCCATCGGCAAGCTGGTCGCCCGCCGGTTGTCCGGCTTCGATCCCCGGCTGCTGGGCTACGACCCGTTTCTCTCGCTCGAACGCGCGCAGGAGCTTGATATCGAAATGTGCGATCTGCCCACCTTGTTCGCCGAAAGCGACGTGGTGACGCTGCATCTGCCGGAGAACGCCGAAACGCGGGGCATGGTGAACGCGGCGCTGCTGGAGCGGATGAAACCGGGCGCCACGCTGGTCAACTGCGCCCGCGCGGGCATTGTCAACGAAGCCGATCTGCGGGCGATCAAACAGGTCCGGAATCTGCGCTTCCTGAACGACGTGTACCCCAAGGACGAGCCCGGCCCGAAAAGCGTCGCCGATATCGCCGATCTGATGCTGCCGCATCTGGGCGCCAGCACGATCGAAGCCGGGGTGACCGCCGCGCGCCGGGCGGCCAAGCAGCTCGTGGATCTGGACGGCAAGGGCATCACCAGTTTCATCGTCAACCGCGATATCCCCGAAGGGCTCGACCGCGCCTACGCGGACCTTGCGTTTACGCTGGCGCGGTTATGCCGCGCCGTCTGCGGGCGGGATTTACCGCTCAAGGAAATCGAGACCAGTTTTTACGGCGAACTGAAGCCGTTTGCCAGTTGGCTGATCGTGCCCCTCGTCGCCGGGTTGGACGAGAATTTCGACCGCTCGGGCGATTCGGGCGCCGCGCATCGCCGGCTCGCCGATCGGGGCATCGCCTATCTGGACCGCGAAACCGACCAGCACAAGGGCTATAAAAATTCGATCACGGTGGACCTCACGGTTGAGCTGCCCGGAGGGGTGCTGCAAAGCACCAGCGTGCGGGGCACCGTGGCGGAAGGGAACCTGATGATCGCGCGCCTGGGAGACTTCGACAAACTCTACTTCGAGCCGCGCGGGCACATCGCCGGGTTTATCTACAAGGACCGGCCCGGCGTGGTCGGCGCGATCGGCGCGGCGTTCGCGGAAGCCGGCATCAACATTGATGACATGCGCAATCCGCACGACCCGTCGGGCGAGCGGTCCATATGCATCCTGACGGTCAACCGGCCGGTGCCTCCGGAGCTGCAGGCATCGGTATCCCGCCGGATTGAGGCCCTGCGTTCGTTCACGGTGGGATTGTGACCGAAGGCGCCGCTCCTTCGGGCGCGGTGTTTTCGTCGCTCACCCCGGACTCGGTGCTCGAACAGGCCGAACGCGCGCTGGGCATGCGCTGCGGAGCCGTGTGCCGTCCGCTGCCCAGCTACATCAACCGCGTCTACGAGATCCTGTGTTCCGACGGCTCCGCGCGCGTGGTGAAATTCTACCGGCCCGGCCGCTGGAGCCGCGAGGCGCTCGAGGACGAGCTGCATTTCCTGTCGGACTTGCACGCCGCCGAGGTTCCTGTGATTCCCCCCGAACCGGGAGTGAACGGCGCCACGCTGCATGCGACGGAGGGCGGCGGATGGCTGGCGATTTTTCCCAAACGCGGCGGGCGGGCGCTGGATGAGCCGGCGGAGAGCGATTGGGCGCAGTTGGGACGGCTGCTGGCGCGAATGCACGCGGTCGGCGCGAGGCACGCGCCGAAAGACCGGATTCGGCTGCACCCGGAACATTCCTCCGCCGCGCATCTGGAGGACATCCTGCGGCACGGCGGCATGCCCGCCGCGACCCGGCGGGGATACGAGCAGCTTGCGCTCGCCGTGCTGGCGCGGGTGGCTCCGCTGTTTGAACCGGTCGAAACCGGCCGCATCCACGGCGATTGCCACCGGATGAACATCCTGCACCGTCCCGGCGAAGGATTTCACCTCATTGACTTCGACGACATGGCCGTCGGCCCCGCCGTGCAGGATCTCTGGATGCTGTTGCCCGGGCGGCGGAAGGATGCCCGACGCGAAATCGAACGGTTCCTCGAAGGCTACGAAACCTTCTATGCGTTCGACTGGGCGTCGTTGAGCCTCATCGAACCGCTGCGGTTCATGCGCTTCCTGCATTACACGGCCTGGTGCGCGCGCCAGGCCGCAGATGGCTCGATCGAACGGCTGGCGCCCGGCTGGGGCACTCCGGAGTTCTGGCGCAAGGAAACCGACGCGCTCGCCGCGCAAGCGCAGGAAATCGAAGACGCGCTGGGCGCGGAGTGAACAGGGTTGCTTCGTCCGAAACCGGAGGAGGTCCGGGGGCGGAGCTTGTGGTATCATCGGCGCGACGCCGAGCCCGGCGCACCGTGGGGAATACCGGTCATGAGCGCAAACCAGCCGCCTGAAAAATCTATGGATATTGAGCACCTTGGACCCGCGCGGTTCCCATCGCCGCTGCACCGGTTCATTCCCAACCACTCTCGCATTCCACTGGATATCGAGGGGCGGAGCGACCGCGCTTCGGAAAACCGGGTGACCTTTGAACGGGCCGGGGCGCGGGAACGGCTGTATTTCGACGCCCGCCAGGTGCGGGCGGGCATCGTCACCTGCGGCGGGCTCTGTCCGGGATTGAACAATGTGATTCGCTCCGTGTATATGCAGCTCCATCACGGCTACGGTGTGGCCGAGGTGCTCGGGTTTCGCTGCGGCTATCGCGGGCTGGACCCGGAGCGCGGCTCGGAACCGATCCGGCTCACTTCGGACTTCGTCAACGACATCCACAAACATGGCGGCACCGTGCTGGGCACCTCGCGCGGACCGGTGGATACCGGCGTGGCTGTGGACTATCTCGCCCGGCTCGGCGTGAACATGCTGTTTTGCGTGGGCGGCGACGGCACCCAGCGGGGGGCGCTGGATCTCTATGAATACGCCCGCGCCCGGGGCATTGAATTGGCCGTCGTGGGGATTCCCAAGACCATTGACAATGATGTCGCGTACGTCGCCCGTACGTTCGGGCACCAGACCGCGATGGAAATCGCGCGCACCGTCATTGACGCGGCGCATACGGAATGTAAGAGCGTGGACTACGGGATCAGCCTTGTAAAACTCATGGGCCGGCACGCGGGCTTCATCGCCGCCGGGGCGACGATTGCCAGCCAGGATGTGAATTTCACGTTGATTCCCGAATCGCCCTTCGCGCTCAACGGGCCCCGCGGATTTCTGGCCGCGCTGAAATCGCGCATGGTTCAGCGGCGGCATGCGGTAATCGTCGTCGCCGAGGGCGCGGGGCAAAACCTCCTGCCGGCCGAAGGCGACGTGGACGCCTCCGGCAACCGTAAACTGCAGGATATCGGGCCCTTCCTGTGCGACCGGATCGCCGAATATTTCAAAGCCGAAAAACTCCCGGTCACCCTGCGGTACATCGATCCGAGCTACATCGTTCGCAGCCATCCGGCCGACGCGGAGGATGCGATCCTGTGCGATCTCTATGCCCGCAACGCGGTGCACGCCGCGATGGCGGGGAAAACCGGCGTGCTCATCGGATTTCTCCACGAAGCGTTCATCCACGTCCCGATTCCCGCCCTGCGCGGGCACACCCGGCGCGTGGATCCCGATGGCGAACTCTGGCACGCCGTCGTGGCCGCTACCGGCCAGCCGCTGCGACTGGAATAAACGGATCGCGCCCCGCGGCCTTCGATCCCCCGACGCCGGCGGGCGTGATTCCGCGCGTTCTTTCCGTTCCGCCACCGATTCGGCCATGGAGACCGCCCGGGTCGGAGCCGGCCGGCCCCACGATTACACCGTCACCGCCCACCGGGGGATATGCAGCCGGCGGCGAAAGGTTTCGCCGTTGAGCAGATCGGTTTTGCGCCACGGCATAAGGTCGCGGTCGGTGCGGCGGTGGCGGCTGAGGAACAACGAAGCGCCGAGGCTGACCTTGTGCTTTCCCCATTGCGCGTTGATCGCATCCACCGCTTCCGTAATCCGAGTCCACCGCTCGATGGTCAGGGAATCTTCGAACAGGTCGCCCTGCCGCCCGGCGTCGGGTTCCAGCCGCCCCAACACGACCATGGTGGAGCGATATTCCGTTCCGGATTCGTAGAGCGTCTCGAACACGGAGGTCGCCAGCGGCGCCGCTTCGTTCGCCCACGCCGTGGCGCGGGAGAGGCGCAGCTCGCCGTCGGACTGGCTGAAATCTTTCCGCCGCAGCGCCAGCCCAATCGTTCGCGCGCGCAACCCGTGTTCGCGTAGACGCAGGAAGGCCGATTCCAGATTGCGGATCAGTTGGGCCCGCACAAACTCCCGGTCGGACGAGGGCGCGGTGAAGGTCTTGCATTTGCTGACGCTGTACCGCTCGGATTTCGGCTCGGTCGTCACCGGATACACCGCCTCGCCCCGCAGTTCATGCCACAATTCCCGCCCGATCTTGCCCAACCACTCCGACGCCCGCGCCTCGGGAAGCCGGACGAAGTCGTAGGCTGTGCGCAGCCCCTGCTTTTCCAGCAACGCGACCGTGTTGGGCCCGAAGCCCCACACCTTTTCCAGCGGCGTGCGCTGGAGCAGGAGATGAAGGTGATAGCCCGCGACCGCGGTGAACCCGCGGGGCTTGCGAAACTTCGAGCAGAGCTTGGCGAGACTCTTGGAAAGACTGAGCCCCGCGGAAACGGTCAGCCCCAGCTCCGCATGCACCGCCCGCTGAATGCGCCCGGCGATTTCCTCGTACGACGCGTGAGCCATCCGGCGCAAGCCGGTGAGATCCGCGAACCCTTCGTCAATCGAGTATTCCTCCACCACCGGCGTGAAGCGCCGCGCGATATCGAACATGCGTTTCGAAAACAGGCTGTAGGTTTCGTAATCGCTCGGCCGCACCACCAGATCCGGGCACCGGCGGCGGGCCTCATGCAGGGCCACCCCGCGCTGGATGCCCAGAGCCTTGGCTTCGTAGCTGGCGCAGGCGATGATGCCGCGCTCCTGCCCGGTAACCACGGGGCGCCCGCGGAGTTCGGGATGCAGGGACTGCTCGATGGACGTGAAAAAAGCGTCCCCATCGAAATGCAGGATGGCCCGGGGAAATCCATGCAGCGTGATGGGCGATGTCTGGGCATTCATGGCCCGGCTCTCTTCCTGATACACGGCCTGTCCTGTTCTCCACGCGCGCCCGGTTCATGCGTATTTGCGAATCACCGCCCGCACCACGCCGCCGAGTTCGAGCGAACGGCGGGGACGGATGACGGGATACTTCCGATTGGCGGGATCCAGCCGGACCCCGTCCTTGTCTTTCCGGTAATACTTGAGCGTCCATTCGTCATCCACCTGCGCCACGACCACATCGCCCGATTTCGGCGTCGCGCCGCGTTCGAGCAGGACGATGTCGCCGGGATGAATGCCCGCGTCGATCATGGAATCGCCGGTGACGGTGAGCATGAACGTCGCCTCCGGACGCCGGATCAGGAACTCGTCGAGGCTGAGGGTGTCGCGCAATTCCTCCTCGGCGGGCGAAGGGAACCCGGCCGCCACGGCGCCCAGCAGCCGGACTGATCCGTTCAGCCGTCCGGTCGGCGCAAGTTTGCCGCCCGGACCGCGCTTCAGATATCCGCCCTCCACCATCCGGGCGACCACGGCAAACACGGTGTTTTTCGATCGCACGCGGAACATCGTCATCATTTCGGCATAACTCGGCAGCCTCCGCTCGCTGCGCGCAAACTCGCGCAGGAGCCGGATGCGTTCATGAAACCGCTGGGCTCGCGACATATCCGCTTTCCTTTCCAGGATCCAACATACTGGAACGTTCGTTCTATGTCAAGGTTCGCGCCCGGGGATCATCGCGGAGCTGGACGATGCCGGGGGCGGAATGATACGTTGGGCTCAGGAGTAGCCGCATGAACGCGGATATGTATGCCCTGTATTTCAAGGCGCTGCTGGAGAACACCCACGATCTTATTTATTTCAAGGATCTCCAGGGGCGCTTCGTGCTCTGCAGCCGCAATCTGGCCCCATGGTGCGGATTCGATTCGCAGGACCGCATCCTGGGAAAAACCGACGCGGATCTGTTTTCCGCGGAGCACGCGCGGGAAACGCGCGCGGACGAAGTGGAGCTGATCGAGGGGCGCAAGAATTTCATTTTCAAGGAAGAGCACAAGACCTGGGATGACGGCCGGTCCGCGTGGCTCTCAACCATCAAGATGCCCCTGCGGGATCGCCGCGGCCGGATGCTGGGCACCTTCGGCGTCTCCCGCGACATCACCGCGCGCAAGCAAGTCGAACTGGAACTGATAGCCACCGACGCGCGGCTGCATCTGCTCGAGTCCATCATCGATCAAAGCCCGGCCGTGGTCTTCTACTGGGATTTTGCCGAAGGCTGGCCGGTCCGGTACGTTTCCAACAACGTGCGCAACTTCGGCTATCTGCCCGAGGAATTTCTTTCCGGCCTGCGCACTTACGAGGAAATCATCCATCCGGACGATCGGACGATGGTCCAGGAGCGCATGAAAGGGATCCGGGCCTCGGAACAGAGCCGATATCAACTCACCTACCGTATTTTACGGCGGGACGGGACAACCCGGTGGGTGGACGAGTTCGGTTTGCTGGAACCCGAATCGGCGGGCGCGGGCGGAAGCTGCCGGGGCATTGTCCTCGACATCACCGACCGGCGGATAGCCGAAGAACATCTTGAAAAAAATCGCGAGGAACTCGAGCGCCGGGTGGAGCACCGCACTCGCGACCTGCGTGACGCCAATCGGAAGATGGAGGAGGAAATCGCCCGGCGCCGCGCGTCGGAAGACGCCTTGCGCCTCAGCGAGCAGCGCTACCGGCGGCTGTTCGAGTCCGTCACCAGCTATGTCTACTCCGTGGCGATCCGCGACGGACAGCCGGTGTCCACCCGCCACGGGGCCGGATGCGAAGCGGTGACCGGATACCAGCCGGAGGATTACGAGAACCGGCCGTATCTCTGGATCGACATGGTCCATAGCGAGGACCGGGACGCGGTCATCCGGCAGACCGCCTCGGTCGCGCGCGGGGAGGATCCCCCGCCGATCGAACACCGAATCATCCACCGAAGCGGGAACGTTCGCTGGGTCCGAAACACCGTGGTCGCCCATCGGGACGCGGAAGGACGGCTGATCAGCTATGACGGCATCGTACAGGACATCACCGAACGGCAGTCCGCGCTGGCGGACAAGCTGAACGCCCAGCGGGAAGCGATGGAAGCCCAGCAGCGCGAACTGCTGGAGCGCGCGGATCGCCTGAGCGCGCTCGGGATGCTGGCCGCGGGTGTCGCGCATGAAGTGAACAACCCCCTGCAAGGCATGCTCACGCATCTCGAAGCAGTGCGCAAAGCCCTGCCGCCCGATTTTGCCCGCGCCCGCAGCCTCGATATGGTCGGCCGAGGAATTGAAAGCATTGCCGCCCTTGTCCAGCGCCTGCTCTGGCTGGGCAGCGGAAAAACGGACGATCGGGAAGCTTCCAATTTTTCCGACGCCGTCTCGTTCGTGGTCGATTTGATGGGATCGGAACTCCAGAAGCAGAAGGTCCGAATCGATGTCCGGGCCCGCACCCTTCATGTTCTTCTGCCCATTCCGCATCGCGAAATGGTCCAGGTGCTGATCAACCTGATCGGCAACGCGCGGGACGCCATGCCGGAGGGGGGCGTCATCACCATCACCTGCGACCGCCAGGGTTCGGAGGCGGTCATCTGTGTCGCAGATACCGGGCCGGGCATCCCCCCCCAGGAAATCAGCCGCATTTTCACGCCCTTCTATTCCACCAAGGGAGCGAAAGGCGCCGGGTTGGGACTGAGCGTCGCTCATTCCATCGTCGGCGCTAGTCATGGCACGCTTTGGGCGGAGTGCCGCCCCGGAGAAGGCGCCCGATTGTATATGCGATTCCCGGTGGCCGAGGAACCTCATGAAAAGGTTGCTGCTCGTAGACGATGACGAAATGGTGCTCTCGGGGCTGGCCGCGGTGCTGGAAACCGAGGGGTACCGGGTGGAGACGGCGCCGTCCGGGCGCGTCGCCCTGGAGCTTATGGCGGTGCAGTCCTTTGACCTTGTGCTCACCGATCTGGTCATGGAGGACACCGATGGATTGACCCTGCTGCGCCAGATCGCCGGGCAGTGGCCGGATCTGCCGGTCATTGTGCTCACCGGTCATGGAACCGCGGCCAGCGCCATGGAAGCCGTGCGCAATGGCGCCGCGGATTTTATTCAGAAACCGGCCAAATCCGATGAAATCGCCAACCGGATCGCCGGAGTGCTCGCCGGCATCGAGATGCGTCACAAGCTGGAGGGCGAACGCGAGTCGGCCCGGGAACGGCAGGTCAGGGTCGATGCGCGAACGGCCCGCCGGACCCGCATGAGCAGTCTGCAACGGATGACGGACGGTCTGGCCGCCCATCTGGATCGCATGCTCGAACCGGTCATCACCGCCTCCCAGCCGGAGGCCCGGCATCAGGCGATGGAGCGCTTGGTCGAGAACGTTCATTCCCTTCGTGAGAAATTGGCGCCTCGCGCGGCGGATCCAAACCACCTCCCTCCGTTTATTCGATTGGATGAGCAAACCCGGCAATTTATCGAGTCCGAGCGTTTCCAGCGCATTCGCGAATCGGCCCCATCCGTGAGATTTGAGCTGAAGCTGGTCAGCGGGCTGCCGCCGTTTCGAATGGATCCGGCCCACTGGGAAACCGTGCTCGCGCTCCTGACCCCCGGAGCGTTCACCTCCTCATCCCCCCGCGGCCGGGTGCTCTTCATCACGGGCATGGCGGACATGGAGAAACCGTTTGGCTACTGCATGGAAGGCCCCGCCGGACGCTATCAATTCTTCCGCATCCAGCATTCCGGTTATATTCCCTCCGGGGATCTGGAGCATCTTTTTGAGCCCTACTACGCGCTCCAGAACCTGGGGCGCGAAGCCGCCGGAGCCTTCGGGTTCACCCAGGCGTTGAACCTGGTCCATCTCGGGAACGGGGTTCTGGACCTGCGCAGCGAACAGCGGCTGGGCACCGAACTGACGATTTATCTGCCCGCTTCGGTCGACGTCGAAAGCATTGGTCCCACCGCGGATTCAAACGGCGCCATGGGCACCGCCCTCGTCGTGGACGACCAGGAAAGCTCCCGAATCCGGGCGGCGGCGATCCTCCAGGCCATGAACTATGAAGTCGAATCCGCGGGCAACATTTCGGATGCCGTGGAAATCTGCGCCAGCCGCCACGAGAACGGACAGCCGCGCTTCCGTGTGGCGCTCATTGATCTATTGCTGGGCGAAATCTCCGATGGTGTGGATCTCGGGCTCCGGCTCCGGGAAATCGAGCCGGACCTGCCCATTGTGCTGATGAGCGGATTCGCCGACTCGGAACGGCTGGGCGAGGCGCGCAAAAATGGATTGATCGTGCAAATCCAGAAACCCCCCACGGCGGACAGCCTCGCCAAAGCGATCCAATCGGCATTGGCGCAGGACTGATCGCCGCGTGGATTGTTCGTTGCGCGGATCGAACGTGCGCTGCGGGAGGGCGGGCGGATTGCCGCATGCAAGGCGTACCCCGCGTAGCTCAGCTCTGCGGCTGTTCGGAATATCGCATCCAATCCGCCGCGCGGTTCAGGGTTTTTGCGCTTCGATCACACAGTAGGGCTCAATTTCGCATCGTCGAATCGCGGGGGGTTCGAATCCCTGGGCCCTCAGTAACTCCGCGACTTCATCCTCCGCGAATACCCGGCCGCGCGGACTGGTCAACAGCATGTTCAGTGAAAACAAATGCGCCATCAATGGGCCGCGCCGTCCGGATGCCGTCATGAGGTCCGCCACCCAGAGATGCCCACCGGGGCGCAGGGCATCCCAAATCTTTCGAAACAGAGCCGCCGCGGTTTCCGGAGACTCCTGGTGCAGCGCGCCGCAGTAGAGCGCGCCATCCATCGGCCCGGTGAACGGATCGGTCCGGTAATCCGCCGGATGAAAGAAGATCCGCCGGGCGG
>JAGOHE010000027.1 GCA_017996315.1 Kiritimatiellia bacterium
CTTTCCAATCCCTCCCATCCTCGCCAAGGTTGTAGCCCCGACGGGCCAACTCCGGGTCCGATTTTGCGAATACGGTAACGGTGCGCCAAGCCTCCTGCGCCGTCCAATGAATGGTAAGCGAGTCCCGTGCGGTGAACAGGCCAATCACATTGGCCGGGCAGAGATCCGACATCCCAGGGAAACTTCGATACTTGGCCTCAAGAGCCTCGTCTCGCGGCGCGAACAGATAGAACGGCGACATTGGAGTCAACTCGCGCCATTCCGTGCGCTTGCGGTCGTGTGCGTTCAGCCACTCGTATTTCGCCTCACGGGAACCATACAGGTCAGCGTGGTGGACTGCGGCACCTTCGGACTTCTCGCCGCGTTTGACGAAGAATGCGATGGCCACGCCCTGGCGGATGTCGAAGACGTTCTTGTCGGGACTGCCGTCCGGGCAGGTCTCCTTCTTGAGCGCGTTGCCGTGGAGATCGAGCACGTAGATGTCGTCGAAGGTGCGCATGAGGCTCTGGCGCATCCCTCGGAAAGTCGGGTTATCCAGGTAGCCGTGATTGGTGATCATGCCGACCACGCCGCGCCCGGCCTTCTCGATCTTCCATTGCGCGAAGCGCAGGAACTTCACGTAGTCGTCCTGGAGCCACTTCGGGTTCTTCTCACCCAGCGGTTTGCCGTCCACCTGCTTGTAGGTCTCAATCAACCCGCGAATCCACGCGCCGATATTGGTTGAATGGCCGGAATACGGTGGATTCCCAAGAATGACGAGGATCGGGGTCTGTTTCTTGACAGCGCCCGCAAGGCGAGATTCCTCGGCCAGGGCGGAGAAGCCCGGTAGGCGGCTCTGCTCCAGTTCCTCGTTGTCGAGGGTGTTGGTGAGGTAGAACGGCACGCGCTCGTCGTCGGCCATGCGGTGGCCGAGTTCTTCGAGGAAGAAGCTCATCTTGAGGTGGCCCACGGCGTAGGGGGCCATCATCAGCTCGAAGGCGTAGAAGTTCTTGAGGATATGGCGGCGGATGAAATCGGCGCGGCCGCCCTTGCCGTACTTGGCCTCGAACTCGGCGACGGCCAGCTCGGCGGCGCGGGCGATGAAGGTCATGGTGCCGGCGGCCGGGTCGAGCAGGGTGACGCCGTCGGAGGCGAGGCCGTCAGGCTTGCCGAAGTCGCTCTTCAGAATGCCGTGAAGCGAGCGGACGATGTAGCCGACGACGGGCTCGGGGGTGTAGTAGACGCCGCGCCGTTCGCGTTCGGCGGGGTCGTACTGGGCCAGGAAGGTCTCGTAGAAGTGGACGATGGGGTCGCCGCCCTTGCCCTCGTGGTAGTAGCGGTCGAGGATGCCGGGGGCGTCGGCCACGGCCAACACTTCGGCGATGTCGTCCACGCACCAGGCGAGTTGTTCAGGCAGATCGCCCAGGGAAATGAAGCGGAACAGGTCGCGCAGCACGCCTATGGTGTGTGGGATGCTGTCGAAGGCGGCACGACGGCTGAAGCCGTCTCCCGCGCGTGTGCGCGCGGCAAAGAGGCCGTAGGTGATGGTCTGCGCGAAGAGGTCGGCGAAGTCCTCGGGGGTCAACGTCCCGATCAAGTAGGTTTGGAACGCCTCGAAGAATCCGGAAAGAACGCCGGGCGCATCATTCTCCCGCGCGAGTTGTTGGGTGACCACGTCGCGCAGGAAGCGCGTGCGCTTGGCCAGTTCGACGGCCAGCGATTCCGCCGTGAACGCCTTCGGGAGCGAGAAGTCGAGGAACCGTTCGAGAAGCGCATGGAGGTCGTCCTCTTTTTCGATGACCGGGGCCGTGCGCAGCCGGGTCATGACAAACGGCCGGGCCGCGAGAACGGTCTGTACCCGTTCCCCGTTGCGATAGAGTCGGAACTCGAAGAAGTTGGTCAGGATCAGGTTCGGGAACGTGGAGCGGTAGCGGGTGAGTTGTTCCGACTCCTCGATGGCGTCCAGCCGTTCCTCGGTCGGCTTTTTCGCTTCGACATAGCCGATGATCCTGTCGGTGCCGTTCCACAGGCGGAAATCCGGGTTCCCGGCGTCGGTGGGTTTCGGCAGCGTGGTGACGCGGACCCGTTTCCGTCCGGTCTTTTCCGCCACGGTCTTGAGCATATCGGCGAGTGTGGGGTAGAAACTCTCCTCCCGCGCGTCTCCCTGTTGTGCAACGGCGTGCAGTTCCTTAAAGTACGATTTGAAAAGCGTCTGATCGCTCATGTCATCTCATCTCACGCACCCCAACGGGACGCCGGCTGACCGGCGGCTGGGGGAGAGATTGCTCGCCGACGGCCAGTCCGGTCAAGCCGGTTGTTGAACAAAGCCGCTTCGCGGCGGGGGCCTCCGGGGCGGCCATGTTGTGTCGTCTGCCTCATGGAGGGGATGCTATGCCTCATCGGGACGGGTAATCAATCCCGTCCCGCAACCCGGAGGCATGGCACGGCATCACTGTCCCTTGGCCACAATCCGCTCCCCGCTCCAGGCTCTGCGTTCTGCGTTCAGACCTCCGACCTCAGCGAGCCAGGGCTCGCGGAACAAAGCGGTGACAGGTCACCGCAGTCCAAAATTTGGAATGCGGCGAGCTCTCGCCGCTCACCTTCGCGCGACCCGGCGCGCGAAGATCAGCCCAGAGCGTGTCTCATCGAGCCAACGCTCTCCGCGCCAAACATTGACCGCATTGACCCTGCTGATTCGCGATATGTGCGATATTCGTAGATAAAAATCGGTTGGGAGAAACTATGAATCACGCGAATAGCGCGAATGCGGTTCCCGCTCAGTCCTCCGCACTCGGACTTCGGACCTCGGACTTCGGACCTCGGACTTCGGACTTCGGACCTCAGACCTCCGTCCTCCCGCGCTCAGAACCGTTCCAGAATCGCGGCGCCGAATGTGAAGCCGCCGCCGAAGGCGACGAGGCCGACGTGGGCGCCCGGGCGCTGGTCCGGCAGGACTTCACGCAGGGCGAGCGGCAGGGTATTGCTGGAGGTGTTGCCGAAGCGACGGATGTGATTGAACATGCGCTCGGGGGGGACGCCGATTTTCTGGCGTATCGCCTCGATGATGCGCTCATTGGCCTGATGGGGAATGGTAATGGCGAGGTCCGCGAGCTCCAGTCCCGCGGCTTCGCAGGCGCCTTCGAGCATGACAATCATTTTGCGCACGGCGGTGCGGAATACCTGCTGGCCTTCCATGTGGACATGCTGGCCGCTGTACATGAGCGGAACGCTGAGCACCCGGGGCTCCTCGCCCCGCGCGGAACAGACCGGCCGGAGCAGGTGGACGGGCGCCCCGGCGCCCGCGCCGGGTTCGCGCGACACGAGCGTGGCGGTCGCGGCGTCGCCGAACAGGAACCAGGTGCCCGGATCCTTCGAATCGAGCAAGGGGGAGAGCGTCTCCGCCGTGACCACGAGCACGCGGGCGTCGGGCCGGGCCTGCAGAATATCCCACGCGCTCTGCAGGGCGTAGAGATAGCCGGTGCAGGCGGCGTTGACATCCCAGGCCTGCACCATCACGTCGCCCTTTTCCGGGCTCAAGGCGCGCAGGACCTGGCAGGCGAGCGACGGGGTCATCATCGGCGGCGTGCCGGTGCTGCAGATGATCGCGTCAATCTGGCTGATGGAGAGGCGTTCGCGCTCGAGCAATTCGCGGCACGCGCGGATGGCCAGCGAGAGCACGTCCTCCGATTCCCCGATCCAGTAACGGCGCTCGATGCCGGTGCGCTGGATGATGTCCTCGGCGGTCCAGTCCGGAAAATGCGGGAGTAGCGCGGCGTTGTCCATCTCGCGCGAGCCGAGGCACGAGGTGATGGAGGAGAGGGTCACCGGCACGGGGCCGGACAGCGCGGGGGCGGATTCCGCCGCAGCGCGCCGGGTTCTGCGCCGTTTTTTCAGCACCGGAATATATTCGACCTCCCGGGTGGCGGAGGTCGCGGCGCCTTCGATTTTCAGGAGAGCGATGGGCGAGCCCACGCGGACGACTTCGCCGGCCGAAATCCGGATCTCCAGCACCGATCCGGTTTCTGGCGCGGCGATCTGGAAGGCGGCTTTGTCGGCTTCCACGGAGGCGAGCGGATCGCCGGCGCGCACGGAATCGCCGGCGCGCACATGCCATTGGACGATCCGGATATTTTCGTCGGACGGGCTTGAGCCGAGGGCGCGCACGGTCCGACGTCCGGGTTCTTCGGAGAGCGGGGCTTCCCAGCGCAGTTCGAGATCGAGCATTTCGGCGGCGCGGGTGAGCAGCGCGCGCAACGACGGCAGGGTTTCGAGCTGATTTTCGTAGCGGTAGGGCAGAAACGTATCCGGGGTCGTCACGCGGGCGACGGTGACGGGGCGGCCCGCCTGTTCGGCGACGGTCGCGACGATTTCCGCGCCCAGGCCGCAGGTGTGCTGATCCTCATGCGTGACGATGATTCTCCCGGTGCGGGAGACCGAAGCGAGGACGGCCTCGCGATCCCACGGCGCCAGGGTGCGCAGGTCGAGCACGTCGCATTCGACGCCCGCTTCGGCGAGCGTCTGCGCCGCCCGTTCGCACAAGCTGACCGTGTTGCCCCAGCCGACCAGGGTGAGATCGCCGCCGCCGCGGACGACGCGCGCGCGGCCGATCGGGACGAAGTGGCGTTCGACATCGGGCGATGTGCCCAGCGGTCGCTCGTTGAGCAGGTTCTTGGGATACAGAAATACCGAAGGCCGTCCCGATTCGAACGCCGCGTTGAGCAGCCCCGCGGCATCGCCGGCGTTGCTGGGCATGAAAATATCCAGCCCGGGCGCGTGGGCGAGGATGCCTTCGGGGCTCTGCGCGTGGCAGGGTCCGAGACCGGGGCGATATCCGCCGGTGACGGCCAGGACGATCACCGGCGCTTCCCATCGGCCGCCGCTGCGCCAGTACATCATCGCGAGTTCGGCATAGAGCTGGTTAAAGGCCACCGGGAAGAAGTCGGCGAATTGCAGGAAGGCCACGGGGCGGCCGCCGGCGAGCGCCCGGCCGATGGCCATGCCGGTGATGGTCGCTTCGGCGAGGGGCGCGTTGCGCACCCGTCCGGGGAATTCCGAAGACAGGCCGCGGGTCACGCCGAACACGTCGCCTTTGGGATCTTCAATATCCTGGCCGTGAAGCGATACGCGGGCGTCGGCGCGAAGGCGCGCGCGCAGGGTTTCCCGCATCGCCTCCAGCATGGTCCATGCGCGCGGGCCGGCTCCGGGCTCGCCCCGGTATTCGCGGGTCAGCAGCGTGGTTTCCGGCGGCAGGGGCCGGCGGGATTCGGCGGGCGCCGTTTCTCGGGCGGCGGACCGCGCGGTCGCGAGGGCGGCGTCAAGGTCCGCGCGCACGGATTGTTCCAGGGCGTCGAGCTCATCCTCGGACATGCCCTTGTGCAGCAGCCATCGGCGCAGCGGGGGCAGCGGATCGCCTGTGCGCGCGTGGTCCAGTTCTCCGGGACTGCGGTAAACGGTCTGGTCGTCGGAGTTCGAATGACTGGTCATCCGCTCGCATCGAAAAACAACCACCCGCGGCGCGCGGTCCTTGCGCATGGTCCGGATGATTTTTCCGAACGCGGCATCGGCGGCCACGGCGTCATGGCCGTCCACGCGTTCGATGGGAACTCCCCAAAAGTCATCCGCCGGTCCGGACGGCAGGTGATAAAACGTTTTCCCGGCGGTGGGGGTGGAGAGGGCGAGACCGTTATCCTCGACAATGAACAGGACCGGCAAACGCGAACGCGCGGCTTCGGCGACGGCTTCCAGCACCTCGCCCTGCTGCGAACCGCCATCGCCGAACGCGCAGACCACCACGGGCCGCCCGGGGCGGCCGCGGGTTTCCGCGGCGATGCCGGCCGACGGGAGCGCGTTGTTGCCCACGAGCGTCGGCATGCTGAGAATGTGCAGCGCGGGATCGCTCTGGAACGGGGGCATGTCGCGGCCGCGCGACGAGCCCAGTTCGGTGGCCAGAAGCGAATGCAGATACTGCGCCACGGGCAGCCCGCGCGCGAGCAGCAGCGCCTTGTCCCGGTAGTGGGGATGGAGCCAGTCGTCGGGCGTCAGATGCGCGGCGAGCACGGCGATGGCCTCATGCCCGCCGCAGGACATGTGGAAATACGCCTCGCCCCGCCGGGACAGGTCGTTCTCGATCTCGTCCAGGCGGCGGGCCATACACATCCACCGGTAGGCGGTTCGCATTCGGTCCAAGGCAGCGCTCGACATGGGGCTACGATACTCTTTTAGGGGCTGGTTGGGCATCAAAAACCTGCGGCTCGGGTCCGGGAGAACTCATGCGCCTCTCCGGTGCCCGCCCGGCGCCGCCGGCTCCTCCCCGTGCGAAGGCCGATGGTGGGCGTGAAACAGGGTTTCGCCCGTTTCCGAGTTCTGCAGCATGAAATCCTCCAGATGCCGGGTCGGGTCGGCCACAAAGCGGAGTTTGCCGCCGAACCGGCTTTCCAGCTCGACCAGCACCTGCTCGTCCTCCCGGCGGAGGCGTTCGAGAATCACCGGATTGACGGTGATCCGCAGATCGAGCGAGGCCGCGCTCTTGCCGGCCCGGCGCATGACAGCGCCGATCGCGCGTTGGATCTCGACGCTCATCGACAGCGCCGACTTGACCTTCCCGTGCCCCTCGCAGTACGGGCAGTTCATCAGCACGGAATCGCGGATGCTCTCGTCGGTGCGCTGCCGGGTCATCTCCAGCAGGCCGAGCTGCGAGATGGGCAGCACATTGGTCCGCGCGCGGTCGCGCCGCAGGCTCTCCCGCATTTTCCGGTACACCTGCTGCTGGTCCTTGCGGGATTTCATGTCGATGAAATCCACCACGACCAGTCCGCCGATATTCCGCAGCCGAAGCTGGCGGGCGACTTCCTCGGCGGCTTCGAGGTTGACCTGCAGGATGGCTTCGTCCTGCGTTTTCCCGCCTTTGTGGCGACCCGTGTTGACGTCAATGGCGACCAGCGCCTCGGTTTCGTCCACGATGATGGCGCCGCCGCCGCCGAGAGGCACCTTGCGGCGGAAGGAGTTTTCGATCTGCCGTTCGACGTCGTAATTTTCGAACAGCGGAGCTTCGCCTTCGTAGAGCTTAAGCGCGTTGCGCGCGCGCCGGGAGATGCGGGCGATCAAGCCCTTGATCCGCTCATATTCCTCCCGGTCGTCCACCAGAATGCGGTCAATATCCTCCGTCAGCGCGTCGCGCACCACGCGCTCGACCAGCCCGGGCTCCTGGTAGAGGCGGCAGGGGGCGGGCGATTCGCGGATGCCCTTCTCGATCTGGCTCCAGATGTCGAGCAGGGATCGCAGATCGCGCGCGAACGCCGTGCGCTTGGTCCCCGAGCCGGCGGTGCGGATGATGACCCCCAGCGGGGACGGCACGGGCAGGCGCGCGAGGATCTTCTTCAGCCGCTCGCGTTCCTTCTTGTCCTCGATGCGCCGCGATACGCCCTTGAGCGCCGCGCCGGGCATCATGACCAGGTAGCGGCCGGGCACGCTGAGGTTGGCGTTCACCCGGGGGCCCTTGGTGCCGATGGCGCCCTTGGTCACCTGCACGATGATTTCGGAGCCGACGGGGAAACGCTTCGCGATATCCGCCGCAAGCTGCTTGTTGCGGCGATTCTGCGGAGCGCGAGCGACGCCCGATTCCGCGGCCTCGAGGCTGGCCGACTCTTCCGGAATCATGTCCCAGTAATGGATGAAGGCGTTTTTCTTCATGCCGATGTCCACGAACGCGGCCTGCAGGCTGTCCTCGAGGTTCTGCACCCGGCCCTTGAAGATGCTGCCGACGATGCGATCTTCGGATTCGCGTTCGACAAAGAAATCGCTCAGCTCTCCGTCCTCCATCACCGCTACCCGGGTTTCCAGGCTTTCGACGTTGATGATGATCTGGTTCTTGATTTCCTTTTTCCCGAACAACAGGTCCACCACTTTGCGTATCATGCTCATACTCCTGCGCCGCTCCTCCTTCGCGGAAGGCCGACGCTCTGCATTAATCCCAAGCCCAGCATCGTGGCCACCGTGACCGAGCCTCCGTAGCTGATCAACGGGAGCGGAAGCCCCGTAATCGGCATCAGTCCGATCGTCATGGCGATATTCACGAACACATGGGTAAACACCAGCGTGGCGAGCCCGGCGGCCAGCAGCCGCCCGCCCCGGTCGGGCGCCCGCCCGGCCGCGCGCAGCCCGCCCGCCAGCAGCGCCGTATACAGCGCCAGCAGCGCGGCCGAGCCCGCGAACCCCGTCTCTTCTCCAATCACCGAAAAAATGAAATCCGTCGGCGCGACCGTCTGGGGCAGATAGCCCAGCGTGTTCTGTGTGCCCGCGCCATAGCCCTTGCCCCACATCCCGCCCGAACCGACCGCGATGCCGGATTGAATCTTGTTCCAGCCCGCGCCCAGCGGATCGCGCTCCACACCGAGGAACACCCGGATGCGCTTGAGCTGATACTCGTCGAGCACCGATTCGCCCAGATCGGGATGGTGGACCGCCATCCATCCCACCATCGCCGCCGCGCCCGCCACCGGCAGGGCGAGCAGCGCCAGCGTCCGGAACGGCACGCCGGCCAGGAACAACATCACGGCCGTAACCGGAATCAACACGGCGGCCGTGCCGAGATCGGGCTCGACGGCGATCAGGATAAACGGCGGCACAACCACGAGCGCGGCTTTCCAAATCACCGAGAACCTCCGCGGGTCGAGGTCCGGCCGGCCAAGCAGGCGGGCCAGCATGAGCACCGTGGAAATCTTCGCGATTTCGGAGGGCTGGACCGGGGTGCCGAAAAATTTCAGCCATCGCCGCGCTCCGTTGATCACATCGCCGGAGATCAGCACCAACGCCAGCAGCCCGAGGCCGATGAGGTAAATCCACACCGCCTGTTCCAGCACCCGGCGATAGTCGGCCAGCGCCACGCCGATAAACAGCGCGGAACCGATCACCACCCAGCCGATCTGCCGGACATAGAGCCCGGCGCGCAGCGGGCTGTGCATGCCCGCGCTGCGGATGAAGAACACGCCGGCAATGCAGAGCGCGAAGATCGCGCCCGCCAGCAGCGGATCCATCCGCAGCAGTCGCCCCCGCCAGGAAACGGTTCTCATGGCCGGGCCTCCGCCGGGCGCGGGGGCGCGACATCCGGCGCCCCATCCGCCAGCCCGCTCAGCAGACTCTGCACCAGCGGCGCAACAGTCAGCCCGCCGGAGACCGCGTCTTCGACCATCATGGCGATCGCATACCGGGGCTGGTCGGCGGGCGCGTAGGCGATCATCCAGCCCCGCTTCTTTTTCCGGTCGGCGGGACCGAATTCCGCGGTGCCTGTCTTGCCGGCGATCCGCAGCCCGGGCACGCGCGCGCGTTTGCCGGTGCCCGATTCGGACATGACCACATCTTCCATGCCGGCGCGGATCGCATCGCGGATCCGGGGCGACCAGTCCAGCGTCCGCACAGCTTCCGGCGGCCGTTCGGAGAACGCGCCGCCGTCGAACGGCCGGTCGCCGATCAGCAGGCGGGGCCGATAGATGGTTCCGCCGTTGGCGATGGCGGCCGCGACCACCGCCATCTGAATCGGCGTCGCGAGCAGGTAGCTTTGTCCGATGGCGTAATGCGCGGTGTTACCCGGCGTCCAGCTTTCCCGTTGGGTGTCGCGCTTCCATGCCGGATCGGGCGCGAGACCCGCGGATTCCGGGGCGAAATCCAGGCCGGTGCGCGATCCCAGCCCGAACGATCGAGCCGCCTCCGCGATCGCATCCGGACCCGCGGCCAGCGCGGCCTGATAAAAATACACGTTGCAGGACATGCAGAGCGCCCGGCGCAGGTCCAGCCGCCCGTGCCCCAGGGTGTCCCAGCAGCGGAAGGGCTGCCGGCCGAGCGCGATCGATCCGTCACAGGTGTAGGTGGTCGCGGGCGTCAGGCCGTGCCGCGATGCCGCCAGGGCGGTCACGGGCTTGAACGTGCTCCCCGGCGCGTACGCGGCGGTCGTCGCGCGGTGAATCAGCGGAAGGTTCGGATCGTCCAGCAGCGACCGCCACAGCGAGGTGGGAATGGCGGGGATGAAGGCGTTCGGATCGTAGGCCGGCCGGCTGGCGAGCGCCAGCACGTCGCCGTTGCGGGGATCCAGCACCACGGCGGCGCCGTTATGGCCCTGGATCGCATCCTCGGCAAGATGCTGGATGCGCAAATCGATCGCCAGCCGCAGATCCCGCCCGGGGCGGGGCTCGCGGTATTCAGCCTGAATCGCCCGCCGCAGCCCATCGCCTCCCCCGCGGCCCATGCCCCAGACCGACGGCGTCGGACCCCCGGGAGCGTCCCGCTCCATGTCGCGCCGCCGGAAGCCGGCCACATCCACCGGCACGAGCCGCCCGCCCGCTTCGCCGCGCAGCAGGTCTTCATACTGCTTCTCCAGTCCCGCCCGGCCTTCGGTTTCGGGCAGCCGGTAGTGATACGACTCGTCCGGATCCTCGGCGCGCGGCGTATCCCGCAGCCCGCCGACGTACCCGAGGGTGTGGCACAGCGTCTCGCGCGCGGGATACACCCTCACCGGCTCGATCATCAGGTCCACGCCCGGCAGATGCGTCGCATGCTCGGCCCAGCGCGCGACCGCCGTCTCGGGAATATCGCGCCAGGCCATCAGCGGCAACGGCAGCCGCCGGCGCAGGTGCGCCCGGATGTCGTTTTCGGTCACCTCGGGCGGCAATCCAATCCATGCCTGAATTTCTTCCATCGTCTCGCGCACGAGGTCCAGGGTGGATTTACCCCGCGCGCCGGGCCGCGCGCGAAGGCTCTCAACATAGATGGCGAGCGCGAACGAGGGACGATTGTCGGCCAGCACAACCCCGTGGCGGTCGTAGATGCGACCGCGCGCCGCGGGGATGCGCACACGACGGACGCTTTGCCGCATCAAATCGCGCCGGAAATCGTCGCCGCGCGCGACCTGGATGTTCCAGAGCGACACGATCAGCACGATCATCCCGGCTAGCATGGCCAGCCCGAGCGCGGCCAGTCGGGCGACATCCGCCTCGATCGCCTGAGCCTGGCGGCTTCGGATCATCGGCGCGCCTCCAGCGAAATGACGCCGAGCGCTTCGTCCAACCTCCGCGCGAGGGCGCAGATCCACGGCACACATACCGCGCCCAGCAGCGACGCGCCGATGGTCTTGAGCGCCACCGCCCATCCGCCCGGCCGCAGGCCCTCGCCCGCGGCGAGGAGCAGCGCCTGCAGGAGGCAGACCCCCCCGGCGGAGAGCGCGCCGAAGACGGCATGGGTGAGCGAGGACGCCTCGTACACCTCCGAGCGCCACCGGTGAATCATCCATCCCACGAGGCAAAACGCCGCGGACGAGTAGCCCAGCGGCACCAGCCCCAGCGCGTCCTGCACAATGCCCGCCATCGCGGCGGCGAAGAGCAGCGCGCCCGTCGAACGGGTGAGCGCGTAATGCACGACCAGGCCCGTGAGCACCGGTGCCACGGCGCCGCCCAGCGCGGCCGCCGCGGGCAGCATCGCCTGCAGCGCGCCGGCCAGCACCAGCGAAAGCAGCATGGCCCATGCGCTCACGGAGTGGTCTCCGGAGCCGGGGGGGCGGCGGCGGGCGGTTCAGAGGGATCGGCCAGAACGAACACCTGCCGCAGCGCGCCCAGTTCGACGCGCGGCGTCACCTGCGCGCTCTGGTACAGCCCCAGCGATTCATCATCGGTCGCGTCGGCGCTTTCCACGCGGCCGATGGGAATCCCCCGCGGGAACAAGCCGCCGAGGCCCGAGGTGATTACCTCATCCCCCGGCTGCAGCACGACGCGCCGGTCAATAAACTGAATCCGCAGCCGCACCCGCCCGTCGGCGCGCACTCCTTCGCCATGCAGAATGCCGAACGCGCGCAGGCGGGGAATTTCCACGGCCACTCTCGAGGAAGGATCGGAGATCAGCAGCACGTCCGCCGTGCGCGGAGTGACTTCAACCGTCCGGCCGACCAGGCCGTCGGGGGTGAGCACCGCCCGGTCGGGCGCGAGGCCGTCGCGCGCGCCCTCGCCGAGCCGCAGACTTTGCCACCAGCCGCTCGCGTCGCGCGCGATCACTTCGGCGGAAATCAGCCGCTGGGGACTGCGCGCCGCGTAACCGAGCTGCGCGCGCAGGGTCTCGTTTTCTTCGCGGAAGGCTTCGAGCTGGCGCAGTTCCGCGCGGGCCTGGAGCAGTTCGGATTCCAGTTCGGCATTGCGGGCGGACAACCCGCCGATGCCCCGCAGGGTGGAGAGGGCTTCCCGGGCGCGCAGCGACACCCCCGCCCATAACGACTGGGGCGGCGCCGCCGTTTCGCGCACCGCGGATTTCACCGCGCGCGAGGCCGCGTCGGGCAGATTCAGCAGAACCAGCAGCAACGCCGCCAGCCCCAGCCCCGTCATCCAGCTTTTTCGATTCGACAAGATACATCCTCTCCGCGGCGGCCGCGGCGGCGGAGGAATGAGAAGTAGGAGGGATTACACGCCGTCGGAACCGGCGACCTTGCGGAGGAAGTTCAGCTCGTGCAACACCACGCCCGTGCCCTCGGCGACCGCGCTGAGCGGATCGTCCGCCCGGTGCACCGGCAACCCGGTCTGCTCCGAAACGAGGTAATCAATCCCCCGGAGCAGGGATCCGCCGCCCGCCATCACAATACCCCGGTCCACGAGGTCGGCGGCCAATTCGGGAGGACATCGCTCCAGGGTCTGGCGAATCGCGTCCACGATCGTCGTGACGGGTTCGCGCAGCGCGTCCCGGATTTCCTGCGAGGTGATGGTCAGGGTTTTGGGCAGCCCCGCGACCAGGTCGCGGCCCTTCACATCCATGGTGGTTTCTTCTTCCACGGGGGCGGCGGAACCGATGGAAATCTTAATCTCCTCGGCGGTCCGCTCCCCGATCATCAGGTTGTAAACCCTCTTCATATACTGGACGATGGCTTCGTCCATCTCATCCCCGCCGACGCGCACGCTACGGCTGAACACAATTCCGGCCAGGGAAATCAGCGCCACCTCGGTGGTGCCGCCCCCGATATCCACAATCATGTTGCCCGCCGGCTCCTGCACCGGAAGGCCCACGCCGATCGCGGCCGCCATCGGCTCTTCGATCAGGAACACTTCGCGCGCGCCTGCATGGGAGGCGGAATCCTTGACGGCGCGCTTCTCCACCTCGGTGATCCCGCTGGGCACAGCGATAATCACCCTCGGGCGGACCCATTTTCGACCATGCACTTTGCGGATAAAATACCGCAGCATGGCCTCGGTGATTTCAAAATCCGCGATCACCCCCGCCTTCAAAGGACGAATGGCCACAATGCTGCCGGGGGTACGCCCGAGCATGCGCTTGGCTTCATCGCCCACGGCCAGCACGCGGTTGGTGCCGGCCTGAATCGCCACAACGGAAGGCTCGCGCAGCATGATGCCCCGGTCTTTTTCATAGACCAGGGTATTGGCTGTGCCGAGATCGATTCCGATATCGGTCGACAACATTCCTAAAAACTTGCTGAACATAAAGTAATCCGCGCTAATAAAGAACGCCGATTTCGGATAGATTGACCCCCCCTCGTTGCCTGCGTCAAGAACGAAATGCGCGCCCTCCCGGTGTTCTCCCGCGTCTCTTCCCCCTTTTCAGCCCCCCACCCGCTCCATTCCTCCTCCTTATAGTATATGAAGGGACTTCGGAACCGGCCCCCGGCATCGGCCCCGCGCCGGGATCGTCATTGTCCATAGTTACGGAATTGCGGCCATCCAGTCGCTCAATTCCGCCTCTGAACGCGCGGCATGCGCGAGGGCGCGGTCGATTTTCCCCGCGGGAACCGGCTCGGGCAGCGGGGGCAACAGGCCGAGGTTGGCTTTCATCGGCTGGAATTCGTCGGGCGGCGCGGACGCCAGATAATGACACAGCGCGCCGAGCATGGTCGTGACCGGCAGCGCCCGCGGTTCGCGGCCTTCCATCCTCCGCGCCAGATTGTGCGCCGCGAACGCGCCCGTGGCGATGTTGCCCAGATATCCTTCCGCGCCCGCCAACTGGCCCGCGACGAACAGGCCCGGACGCTCCCGCCATTCCAGCGTGGCCCGCAACACCCGCGGCGCGTTCAGGAACGTGTTGCGGTGCATCTGGCCGTAACGCAGAAATTCCGCGCGGCCGAGCCCCGGAATCATGCGGAACACGCGCGCCTGTTCGCCGTGGGTCAGGTTGGTTTGGAATCCGACCAAGTTATACGCCGCGCCCGCGATATCCTCGCGCCGCAGTTGCAGCGCCGCGTGCGGCCGCCGCCCCGTGCGCGGATCGCGCAACCCCACCGGACGCATCGGCCCGAACGCGAGCGCCCGTTCGCCGCGCGCGGCGATGACCTCCACCGGCAGACAGCGCTCGAAAAATCCCGAGCCCGCCCGCACCCCCGCGCCCAGCTCCGCCTCGAACTCCCGCAGCGGCGCGCGCTCCGCCGCGCGCAGGGCGTCCACGAAGGCGACATACTCGTCGCGCGTGAACGGGCAATTCACATAATCGCCCTCCTCCGTTGCGCCCCGGTCGTAGCGCGAGGCGCGGAAGGCGATGCTGAAATCAATGGACTCGCCCGACACCAGCGGGGCGATGGCGTCGAAGAAATACAGATGCGCCGCGCCCGCCGCCGACGCCAGCGCGCGGGAGAGCGCGGGCGACGCCAGCGGACCGGCGGCCAGGATCGCCGGGGGTTCGGGCAGCTCCCTCACCTCCTCGCGAATCAGCGTAATCCGGGGTTCGGCGGCCACGGCCTCCGTCACCGCGCGCGCAAACCCGAGCCGGTCCACGGCCAGCGCGCCGCCGGCGGGCACGGCGTGCGCGCGGGCCAGCTCCAGCAGGCGCGAGCCGAGCTGCGCGGCCTCCCTCATCAAGATCGCCGTCGCGCGCCCGGGCAGGTGCGAGCCCAACGAGTTGGAGCACACGAGTTCCGCGAGATCGCCCGTGCGATGCGCGCCGGTGGGCGTGGCCGGCCGCATTTCATACAGCCGCACGGGGCGCCCGAGCGCGGCGAGCGCGAGCGCGGCTTCGCTGCCCGCGAGCCCGCCGCCGACGATGGTGACCGGAGGGTTCATGCGCGCGCGCCGATTTTCCTTTGTCTCCGCATCGGGGTATCATCCCCGCCATGCGTCCCGCGTCAACATCTTCCCGTCGCCCCGCCCCCGATGCCCGGGAGCTGGCCGTCGCCCTCCTGACCGACTGGATCGAGGAGGACCGGCTGCCCGAGCGCGATTCGCGCGCGCGCGGCCGGGCGTTCGTGCAGGAGGTGGCGCTGGGGGTGGCGCGCAACCGCAGCCTGCTGGATCAGTGGATCGAACGGGCCGCGTCCCGCGAGCCGGAGCCGGCCATCCGCGCGATCCTGTGGATGTCGCTCTACGAATTGCTGTTCCTGACCGATTCCCCGCCGCATGCCGTGGTGCATTCCGCCGTGAACATCGCCCGCGCGAATGCCGGCGTTGGAGCCTCCGGTTTCGTCAACGCCGTCCTGCGCCGCGCCCAGCGTGACGGCGGAAAATGGAAGGCGGAAGCCGAGCGCTCCGCCCCGTGGGTGCGCTGGTCGCATCCCGAGGCGCTGGGCCGGAAATGGTGGGCGCGCTATGGCGCCGAAGCGACCGCCGCGCTGTGCCGGTGGGACAACGAACCCGCGGAAGCCGTGGCGCGCGTCTGCGCGGGACGCGTCGCGTTCGAAGACGTGCGCCGGCAGTGGGCGGAAGCCGGCGTGGACGCCCGCCCCCACCCCGCGGCGCCGGACCGGTATCTCATCCTCCCGCGCGGCGCCGCGCCGCCGTCGCTGCCGGGATTCGCCGAAGGCCATTTTTATTTGCAGGACCCTTCGACCGAGCACGCGCCCGCGCTGCTCGATCCGCAACCGGGCGAGCGGGTGCTCGACGCCTGCGCCGCGCCCGGCGGAAAAACCATCTGGATGGCGGAGCGCATGCAGCGCCGCGGCGTGCTCGCCGCGCTCGAACCGTCGAATCCGCGCCGGCAGATGCTGCAGGAAAATCTTCACCGGATGCGGCAGGAATGGGTGGCCATCCAGGGATTGGACGCGCGGGCATGCCCGCCATCCAGGGATTGGACGGACTGGGACGCGATCCTGCTCGACGCGCCCTGTTCGAACACCGGTGTGCTGCGCCGGCGACCCGCCGCGCGCTGGCGGTTCAATGCCGAAGCGCTCGCCGCCAGCCGCGCGCTCCAGCGCGAACTGCTCGACGCCCTCGCCCCGCGCCTGCGGCCGGGCGGCCGGATCGTCTACAGCACCTGCAGCCTCGAAGCAGAGGAGAACGAAGAGCAGGTGCGTTCCTTCCTTCAGCGCCATGCCGACTTTGCCCTGGACGGCGAAGTCCGCTGCCTGCCGCAGACCGACGGCTGCGACGGCGCCTACGCCGCGCGGCTGAAACGGGTGTGACGTTTATTTCGACCGCTCGATGCGCAGGTCCGCGATCTCGCCCTCAAAATTGGTTTTCTGAATCGTGGCGGACGGGAAGATGAACGTCGAATATTTGTGGCTTTCGGGATGGCGATGCCGCCGGGGCGGTCCGATGTCCTTCCCGTTCGCATACAAGGTGAGCGAGCGTCCCTTCGCCGCCAGTTTCAGCGTCACCCATTCGCCGACCGGCAGGGTGTAGTCGAACGAATACTCCCACGCATTCCGCGTGAGACCCACGCGTCCGGTGTCCTTCTGCACCGCCATCAGGGCGCCGGTGGAGGCGGCGAAGAGCGTTTGCGGCTCCGCGGATCCGGTGGCGCGGCGGACGCGGAATTCCGCGGTGTAGTCGGGAGCGATCAGGTCCGGATAGCGCGCGCGCGGCGGCAGGCCGAGCCGGTCGACGCCCTGCATGAATTCCGCGTAGGAGCGGTCTGTCCCCGTGCTCCACGTTTTCTCGGCCATCACCGAGCACGTCTTCCAGATGCGATCGAACAGATCATAGTCCTGCAACCCGGTGTCTCGCCGGAAGGAGTTGTCGTTCCACAGCGCCCATTGAGCGCCAAGCATCCGCGGATGGCCGGGGAGGACGGAGTATTGCTGCATGACATGGGGCTGCCAGCGGGGGCCGTAGAGATTTTCGAGATTGATGAAATCGCCATACGCGCCGACGTTGCCGGTGCCATTGGGGACGACATACGTATCGGCGTCGAGGATGTTGATGATGTCGTAGCCGGCCTCGATGGCGGGGCCGGGTTGTTGCCAGTCGCGCGACCAGATGTGCATCTGGACGCCTTCGCTGACCACGGGGGTCCGGCCGGGTTTGGCGCGCAGGCTGCCCCAGAGCCGCGGGGTGAAGCCGCGCGATTTCACATACCGCAGCA
>JAGOHE010000190.1 GCA_017996315.1 Kiritimatiellia bacterium
GGACGATTCGCTCACGCTGCCGATGATGTCCGTCGGCGCGCGCGGAGTCATCAGCGTGGCGTCCAATGTCGCCCCGCGCGCCGTGGGCGACATGGTGCGTCATGCGCGGGCGGGTCGTTTCGCGGAAGCGCTGGCGATGCATCGGCGCTATTACTCGCTCTTCACCGACCTGTTCCTCGAAACCAATCCGGTGCCGGTAAAGGCGGCGCTGGCGATGCTGGGACGGATCGAAGAGGTCTATCGCCTGCCGCTGTGCGCGATGACACCGGCGACACGGCAGCGTCTTGAAGCGACGATGCGTTCGTGCGGAGTGTTGAAGTAGGCGCGAGCGGTTCGGGCGGTTCCACGCGCGGCGGGACGCGTCATTCCATTTCGACGAGCCAATTCCAGTATCGTTGGGGCATGTTGCGGCGCTGAAGCTCGGGATTCTCGCGTCCGGGAACGCTGATGGAATGGAAGAACGTCTTCCAGAGTTCCGCATATTCATCCCCGCGCGCCCCCGGGGCGGCGGGCGGTGAAATCTCGCGCAACTCGGCGCGATTCCAGGCGATCGCGCGGCGGCGGCCGACATCGTGCAACACCCAACCGTCGTCGGGCATCCGCCGCGAAAAGTGCGCCGCCAGCGGCCACAGCACATCCGCATCCGAATCGTAGGGGCCCCAGAGCCAGCCGTTGCCCAGCGCGCGGAATCGAAGCAAGCCTTTCAGCCGGTGAAGTTCCAGCCGGACGCGCCGGACGGCGGCATGCACGGCATGCACGGCGGGATGCGAGACGAATTCATCCACCTCCCCGCCCATCCGGAGTCCCAGCCGGGCATAGGCGCTCACCTCGGCGGCCAGCTCCGGAAACGACCGCGCATGCCAGAGATTCCGGACAAACTCGCGCGAGACCTGCGCCGACCATTCCTTCCACAGCCGGCCGGCGGCCCCGGCGCAGGGGACGGAGCTGACCGATTGATCGAATAACCCGATGGACACCGAGCGTTCGGGCACGGCGGCGGCATCATCCGCGGAATCCAGAGCCGCGGCGCGCAGCGCGGTCGCCCAGCCGTCGGGCGTGCCGTCGTGCCGAATCCATTTCATCCGGCGGCTCCGGCAAATGCGAGTTCCCCCTGCACGCCGGCGGAGGACGCCGGGGCGGGTCGGCGCGCCAGCAATTCGGCGCGCACGCGCTCCGCATTCCACCGGCGGCAGGCGGCGGGCACGCCGGAACACTCGATAAAATATCGGGCGCGTTTCATGACGACACCGATGCGGGTCAGGTCTTCGACGGAGAGTTGCGCGTGGCGGCGCGCGGCGATGATACGACGCGCGGAAATCAAACCGAGTCCGGGCACGCGCACCAGCTCCTCCAGCGGCGCCTGCTGGACGCGCACGGGGAAACATTCGGGATGGCGCAACGCCCACGCCGTTTTCGGGTCCAGCTCGCGGTCGAGATTCTCCGTGCCGGGTTCCAGCACCTCTTCCGGGCCGAATCCGTAGAGGCGCACCAGCCAGTCGGCCTGATACAGGCGATGCTCGCGCAGCAGATCGGCTCCGGACGGATGCGGCAGGCGCGGATCGTCGGACACGGGCATGAAGGCGGAGTAGTACACACGCCGGAGCCCGTACTTGCGATAGAGCGCGTCGGCGAGCGTCAGAATCTGGCGGTCGGGTTCCGGGGAGGCGCCGACAATGAGCTGCGTGCTTTGCCCGGACGGAGAAAAGCGCGGCGTTTTGCGATCGCGTTTCCGGGCGGCGCGATGGTTCTCGATGGCGGTGTGGAGCCGGTCCATCGGGCGGAGGATATCCTCGCGCTTTTTGTCGGGCGCGAGGGCGCGAAGCGAAACCTCGGTGGGCAGTTCGATGTTCACGCTCACCCGGTCGGCCAGCAGGCCCGCGCGCTGCAGGAGCGCCTCGGACGCGCCGGGGATGGCTTTCATGTGAAGATAGCCGCGGAAGCCGTGTTCGCGGCGCAGGAGTTCCGCCGTCCGGATCATCAGCTCCATCGTGTAGTCCGGCGACCGGAGTACGCCCGAGCTGAGGAACAGTCCCTCGATATAATTCCGCCGGTAGAAATGCATCGTCAGTTCGGCGATTTCTTCGGGCGTGAAGGTCGCGCGATCCACCGTCGCGCTCGCGCGGTTGGCGCAATAAGCGCAGTCGTAGATGCAGTGGTTGCTGAGCAGGATTTTGAGCAGCGAGATGCAGCGGCCGTCATCCGACCAACTGTGGCAGACGCCGGCGGGCGGGGGGCGTCCGGAGTCGCGGGCGCCGGCGCGGCCGGATGCGCACGACGCGTCGTAGCGGGCTGCGCCCGCCAGCACGCGAAGCCGTTGTTGGATATCGCCCATAGGAACGCTCGATGGGAGAATTATACCCTCATCCGGCGGGCGATGCATCCCCGGGAACCGGGCGGCGGCGCGCGCGCCGGAACGGATTATTCCGCGGCCGGACGCACGGCGGCCTCGCGCCTCCGCGCGGCCTGCAGGATGGCGAGAATCACGAGCGCGGGAAGCAGGAGTTCGGTGGATTCTTCGAAAGCCTGGATAAGGGCAATACTGGACTGGGAAAACGTCACGCCCAGCGCGGACGAGAGTACATCTACCGAGCGATCCGCGATCTTGGAGATCGCCCCCGCCGCGATCATGGTTCCGACGGTCCACGCCCACGGCTCGCCGGACCGGAGCGCCCGCCAACCGTCCCGCGCGTGACGGACCGCGATGTACAGTCCCGAACCGAAGATCGCGGCAACCCCGCAGAAGGCGATGAGCCGGTGAAATATGGGGATGTCGGATTTGAGATAGAACCCCACTTTGAACACGCTGTAGTCTCCCACCAGCTTATGGAAATCCATTTCCCTCGCCGCGGCGCCGATCATGAGGAGGAGGAGCGCGATCCTGCTGAGCGGCGGCAGGTGTCGGCATAGTTTCGGGATGGCGAGCAGAATCGCGGCGACGATGTACAGCATCACGGTGGCGACTTCCACGCCGCCGTCCTCCCGAAACACCTGGCGGGTGTGGTCGGTCGTCCATCCGGCCCAAAGCGCCGCGACCATCGCCCAGAAGACCAGCACAACGACGGGCGCGAGGAACGACCCGCGGGCGCGCCCCAAACGGCCGTCTTGCGACGGGACATCGGGCGATACGATGGATTTCACTGGATCATGCCTTCCGAACACCCGGGTATCGTACACGCGGAGCGAGCGCCCTGTCGAACTTTCGGCGGACGGAGCCCCGCCCTAGGCATCCGGTTCCGGCGCGAGGGCGGCGGGCCGGGTCTGGTCGTTCCAGAGCGCGACGGCCAGGGTCAGGACCACCGCCAGCGAACTCCCGCCCAGCCATCCCGCGACGGCCAGCGGCGTCGGGTGCCGCAGGAACACTCCGACGAGATACACGACCGTTCCCGCCACGGCCACGGCGCATATGCGGAAGCGATGCTGGGCGAGTTCGAAGTTGAGCAGCAGGTGCGCCGGCGCCAACGGAGCCAGCGCCAGCACGAGCCCGCGCAGCAGGGTCCGGTCGGCGGCGGCGGCTTCCATCCCCGTGGACAGGCGCCACGGCGACGGCGCGAAGACCCACGCGGCTGCTGCCCACGAGGCCCGCAACGCGCCCACCCCCG
>JAGOHE010000191.1 GCA_017996315.1 Kiritimatiellia bacterium
ATTCGTGCCTCCATTTTTTTGATTGCGTAAAATGCGACATCGGCCGATTGGGCCATTGCCACGGCAGGCAGTGAAAACATGAAAGCAATGGCTATGAATGATGCGCGTTTTCTCATGGGCTTCTCCCCCCCTGCTTCGCCTCTCGAAAGGACCTGCTGTGCTCCGAGCCGCCGCATCCGCATTCACCGGATCATCGCGATCCGGTTTTCACCGTCTGCGCTTCCGGGCTCAAGAGCCGGTCTCCCCGGAAATAGGGTCTCAATTTCAGCGGCCGCGGTTTTCCCGTCAGGCCTTTGTCGTTTCGTAAAGGCTGCGCCGGATCGCTTCCCGCTGGTCGGCAGCCTCACCGCAGACCATCTGGTCGATGGCTGTAACCGCCTCGGCCAGAGCGACGCCCACTTCCGCTTCCCCGGCGGCGACGACCTCCGCACCCGCATCGCGCAGCGCTGAAGCATCCCGCAGATGGGCGCAGCGGGCGAGAACACGCAGTTCCGGGTTCAGAATGCGCGCCTGCCGGATGACCTCGGCGGAGGATTCCACGTCGGCGCTCAGGATGAGGCTGCCCGCGGTTTCGATGCCTGCTTCGACGAGCGTTCCCGGCCGCAGGACATCCCCGTAAAGAGCGGCATGGCCCTCGCTGCGGAGTTGGCGCACCGCGTCGAGGTTGAGGTCTACAACGGTGATTTCGGCATCCCGCTCCCGAAGGAGCCGGTGGACGATCTGCCCCACCGGACCGTAGCCGACCAGAATACAGTGGTTCGGGTTGATTGCGGCATGGGAAACCTGGTCGACCCGAACGGGCCGCGCGACCTTCGGCGACGTCAGCCCGCGGGCCCATCGGTAGATGTATGGATTCAGGCCGATCGAAATGAGGGAGGCCGCCACCAGTGCATTCCAGCCGGCATCGTTGATGATCCCGAGCCCGAGCGCAACCTTGCCCAGAATGAAGCTGAACTCGCCGACTTGAGAAAAGGCCGCTCCGACCGGAATCGCCGTTTCCATGGGCTGGCCGAGAATGCGCACGGTGAGCAAGGCCGCAAGCGGCTTGACCGCGACCACCACAACAAGCACCGTGGCGATGATCATCGGGACTTCGATCAGGCTCCGCGGGTCAAAGAGCATGCCGACCGACACGAAGAAGAGCACGGCGAAAGCGTCCCGCATGGGCAGCGCGTCGTAGGCTGCCCGGGCCGCGAATTCGGAACGGCCGACGGCCAACCCGGCGAGAAAGGCGCCAAGCGCAATCGATACGCCGAAGATCTTGGACGCACCGACGGCGATTCCCACGGAGAGGACGAGCACCGAAAGGGTGAACAGCTCCCGCGAACGGGTCTTTGCGATACGCTCCAGCGCGAGGGGAATGACCCACTTGCCCAGAACGACCACGACGGCAACCAGCCCGGCGATTTTCAGCGCGGCCACGCCGAGAACGGACGCGATGTTTTGCTCCACGCCCCTTTCCGGCGCGAAGACAATGGGCAGGAGAAGCAGGAGCGCAACCGTCAGAATGTCTTCCACGACGGTCCATCCGATCGCGATGTGACCGATTTTTGCGTGCAGATCGTGCCACTCGGCCAGCACGAGCGCCATCACGACCGTGCTGGCCACGGAAATGGACATTCCCAGGATAAGCCCGGACGTCCAGTTCCATCCCATCAGGTTCAGCAGAAACGCGAGCGCGACGGTGGACAGCGTGCTCTGTATCAGCGCACCCGGTATCGCGATGCGCCAGACGGCCATCAGTTCGCGCAGGTGAAAACGCAGCCCGATGCCGAAGAGGAGGAGAATCACGCCGATCTCGGCGAACTGCTCCGCGATTGCGTGGTCCGCGACGACGCCCGGGGTGAAAGGTCCGACAACGATTCCCGCCAGCAGGTAACCGATGATGGGGGAGAGCTTCAGACGGACCGCAACATATCCAAAAACCAGGGCGCCGATCAGGCCGACGGCAAATGTAATGAGTATGCTGAATTCATCCATGATCGATTTCTAAAAAACGACAAGCTGGCTGCCATCTCAAAACCCACACGCTTTGCCCGCCCGGCGGTCAGGACCCGAAGGCCTGCAGATATTTCCGCTCGCCCTCGTCGGTTCCGATGAGGATCAGCTCGGCGTCCTTTGGGATCGGCGTCCCCGGGTCGGGGCTGATCGACATCACGTCGCCATTCTTCACGGCGACGACGGAACAATCCGTCTTCTCCCGAATGCCCGACCGGGCCAGCTCCTTGCCCACAAGCTCCGCGGGGGCCCTCATTCGGAAGATGTTCAGGCCCTGCGCCAGCATCCATGTATCTTCGTTTCTGAGGTAGTTGAAGATGGCGTTGGCGCCGAGGTCGGCATAGGACATGACAAAGTCCGCACCGGCCCGGTGAAGCGTCGAAACGTTTCGCTCCAGGTTCGCGCGGCTGAGGATCTGCATTTCCGGCCGCAGGCTGCGGAGATACTTGGTCAGATAGATGTTCGTGTCGTCGCTGTGCGTGGTCACCAGGGCGGCCGGCGCGTTTTCGATCCAGGCGCTTTTCAGCGTCCGGATGTCGGCGGCGTCGCCGACGACATAGTGCGCTTCGTCCTGCAGCATCTTGGGATTCTTCTCGATGACAAGATAGGGCCGGTTCCCCTCCTTGAAGCGTTCGGCGATGGTATCCCCCACCCGCCCGCTTCCCACGATGAGGACCGGGTCCGCCGTCAGTTTGCACAGGTGATAAAAAGCGTAGACTTCGTTGAAGGCCGCCAGGCTTTTTTCAGTACCCGCCAGCACGAGCACGCTGGTGCGGTCGATCCGGCTGCCGGCGTGGGACGCCATCAGTTTGCCCCGCTCCCAGAGCCCCACGACGGTGACGCCGAGATTCTCCCGCAGTTTGCTCTCGGCCAGCGTCTTGCCGACCAGGGGCGTACTCGCGGCGGGGAACTCGGCAATGAGCAATTCGTCGAAGCGGCCGATGATGTTGGCCGTGCAGTCGCCGCCGATGGTCCAGGAAGCCAGGGAGCGCCCCAGAATGTCGTAAATCCGAAGGACTTTGCTGCTGCCCGCCATCCGCAGGATCTCCTCGGAATAGGGCGAATCGGCGGTGGTCAGAATGGGAACCCGTTCGCTGAGCTCCCGGACGGTGAAGGCGATGTTCGTGTTGATCTCGTCGCGGTTGGTGGCGACGACCAGCGCCGCCCGGTCGACGCGCAGCTTCCGGTAAGTTTCCGGATCGTCGATATCCCCCACCGCAACCCGGACCCCCATGTCGTAGAGGTCCAGCGCACGCTTGAAGTCATCGACAATGAGGGCGTACTCGTATTTGTGATTCTCCAGTTTGTCGATGAGCGCCACGGTCACCGGATCGTAACTCGTGATGATGACATGGCCCCGCGTATCCGGCGGCAGTTCGCGGGGCGCCCTTTTTCTCGACTCCGCCTCGATCCAGGGAGCGTAAAAGAACTTGATGAACGTGAAAGGCAGGAGCGTGAGCAGAAAGATCATTCCGGAGAGCAGCACCAGGATGGAAAATGCGCGGCCCAGATCGGAGTGGAAGGTGATGTCGCCGAACCCCAGGGTGGACATGACCGTGAGGGTCCAGTAAAAGCCGGTCAGCCACGAGTGGTT
>JAGOHE010000192.1 GCA_017996315.1 Kiritimatiellia bacterium
AATGGCGGCATACGCCAGCAGTCGGGCGTTGCGGGGGTTCAGCGCCAGCCCGTCGCGGAGCATCAGTAGGGCTTCGGCGGCCTGGTTGGCGTGCAGTAACCTCAGGACGCGCTGCAAATACACTTCCGCAAGGCGGGCGTTTTCCGGGGTGACCGGGAGGGGATTGATCGAAGCGACGGTCAGCTTTTTGTCGTCGGCCAGCGAGCTGATGCGCAGCGGTTTCGGGCGTATCCGTTCCTCCTGCGGTTCATCCGTCGTTATGGCGGGATCGACCAGCATGCCGTTCACATGGAACAGATCCTCTTCCGTCGCGGATTCGGAAGCCCGCGCGGCGCTCGCGATACCCAGGATCGCGCATAGAATGAGAATCCGATTCATGCCGCGGCCATGTCCAGAATTTCGTCAGCGGAAACTTCATCCAATCTCAACACGATCCGGTTCGCGGATAGAAGTTCCGCGCGATCGTGGGTGGTGGCGACCGCCAGCACGCGCAGGCCGGCGGCCTGTGCCGCCTGCAGGCCGGCCGGGGTGTCTTCGATCGCCGCGCCGCCCCGCGCGCCGGCCCGCTCCAGCGCGAGCCGGTAGCCGGCCGGATCCGGTTTGCCGGCCGGGACATCATCGGCGGTGACCATCACGTCGAAGAAGGAACGCAGGGCCAGGCTCTCCAGGATCGGAACCACATCGCTCTTGAGCGCTCCGGTGCACAGCCCGACCGGCGCGCGCCCCCGCAGCCCGGCCAGCAGTTCCCGCACGCCGGGATACACGGCCGGGGGTTCGGAGAGGGCGAGCGATTGAAACACCTCCGCCTTTTTCCGGATCCAGCTTTCCACGTCGCCATCCCCCCGGGGCCGCCCGGCCGAGGCCAGACAGGTCCGGAACACGTTGCGATCGTCGAAGCCGATATACGCGCGCCGGTACTCCTCCCATCCGAACGCCAGGCCATGGGGCTCGAGTACACGGGAAAAGGCGCGCCAGTGCAATGGCTCGCTATCCACAATCACTCCATCAAAATCAAAAAAAACAGCTATATTATTCATCCGACCCCGGGAAATCCGGCGCATGGTCCATACAGGGTGAGTTTATCACGCCGCTGTCAGGGCGGCAAATGCCGGCGCATGCCCTCGCGGATCCGTCATCGAAGTTGGGCGGAATCCTCCGACGTGCTATGCTGCGCGGGAGGAGATGCGGACGATGGGCGACGCGCCAATGGAGTCCGAACAACAACAACTCAGACCGGTATCCCGCTGGAGGCGGGCGTGGGAAACGCTGGGGCTCGTAGCCCGGGAAGCGAGCCGCGCCCTGGTGTTGAACCAGCACCTCGACACCGCCGCCCAACTGTCGTATTTCGCCTTTCTTTCGATCCTTCCATTGATGCTGCTGGTGATTGTGCTGGCCAGCCGTTACCTCATGGGATCTCCCGATGTGATCCAGGCGCTGCACGGGGTTTCGCTCGAAATATTCCCCGGATTCGGCGAATCGCTGGTGGAGGAAATTCAGCGCCTGTCGGGGCAGCGCATATGGAGCGTCCTGAGCGTGGCGATCCTCTTCTGGTCCATCACCCCGCTGGCCGCGGCGCTGCGCGGGGCGTTCCGGCGCATCTTCCGCCCCGGACATTCCTCCGGGTATCTCAAGTCGAAAGCGCGCGATTTGCTGGGCGCCCTGACGCTGGTGATGCTCTTTGTGCTGCTCGTCGCGGGCCGCCTGGTCTATGGCTCGCTCGCCAAACGGTTCCATGTGAATCTGACCTGGGGAATGGACGCGCTTCAACTGACCGTCAACCTCGCGCTGGCCGTGGGCGGGCTGGCGTTCTTCTTCCTCGTCTTCACCCCGGTCCGCTTGCGCGCGGAGGAAATCTTCGGCGGCGCGATGGTCTCGGCGCTGCTGCTGTTCCTGCTGCGGCCGGCGTTCGCATGGTTCATCGGATTTAACCCGGATTACGGATTCGCGTTCGGCTCCCTGAAGGCCGTGTTTCTCCTGTTCTCCTGGGTATATCTGTCGTTTGTCGCGATCCTGCTGGGGGCGGAAATCATGGCGGCGGCCAACCGGCGGGAGATCCTGCTGCTGCAGCCGTTGCTCAAGGGCGCCGCGGTGGCCCACCGCGTTTCCGGAACGCTGGTCGAACGATTCGTCCGCCGCTACGGCGTCGGCGAAGTTATTTTTGAGGAAGGCGACACGGGCGAGGAGATGTTCTTCATCCGGTCCGGCGCCGTGGAACTCCGGCACGCCGGCCAACCGCTGCGCGTGCTCAAGGAGGGAGAATATTTCGGAGAGATGTCCATGCTCATCCACACGCCTCGCACCGCCTCCGCGCGGGCGATGGAGGAGGGCACCGGGCTCATCGTCATCGCGCGGAGCAATTTCGACACCATTCTGCGCGACAATCCCACGATCGGGCAGTCCATCCTGCGCGAAATGGCCCAGCGGCTCAAAGACACCAACGAACGGTTCGCCCGGGTTTCCCCCGGCCACGCGGCCGATTAGCGCACCGACCCCGCGCGTCCGGGCGGCATTTGACGCACCGGCCGAAAACCCGCACACTATCGGCTCGATGATTCAGGAAATCGCACAGATCCGCGCGCATGAAACCTACCGCGGCGAGTATCGCCGGCTGGCGCTGGAAGCCCCCGGAATCGCGCCGCTCGTCCGCCCCGGACAGTTCGTGCACATCCGCCTTCCGGAACCGTCCGACGCCATCCTGCGCCGGCCGTTCAGCGTCTTTCGCGCGGAGGAAGGGCGTCTTGAGATTCTGTACAAGGCGGTGGGCCGGGGAACCTCCGCCATGCGCCGGCTCGAACCCGGGGACACGCTGAATCTGCTCGGCCCCCTCGGCCACGGATTTCCCGCCGCCGACCCCGAAGCGACCCCCGTCCTCGTCGCGGGCGGGTATGGCATGGCCGCGCTCTATCTGCAGGCGCGCGCGCTGCCGCGCAAAGGCGTGGCCTTCTTCGGCGGACGCACGGCGGACGATATTCTCTGCGTCGAGGATTTTGAGGCCCTGGGCTGGCGCGTCATCGTCGCCACCGAGGATGGATCGCGCGGAATCCGCGGCCGGGTGACCGTCGCGCTGGACGCCTGGATGCGCGGCGAGGGCGCGGCCGCCGCGCCCGAGTTCTTCGCCTGCGGGCCCAATGCCATGCTCCGTGCGGTCGGCGACCGGGCCATCGCCGCCGGCCGTCGCGCGTGGATCTCCATGGACCGCCACATGGGGTGCGGCGTCGGCGCCTGCCTCACCTGCGTCCAGCGCATCGCCGCGCCCGATACCCCCGAAGGATGGATCTGGCTGCGCGTCTGCCGCGAAGGCCCCGTGTTTGAAGCCCGCACCATCGTGTGGGACGAATCCGACGGCGACCGCGGCGGAAAGGAACCGCCGCCATGACCGCCGCTCCCGATGTCACCGTGCGCATCGGATCGCTGACGATGCGAAATCCGGTAATGACCGCTTCCGGCACCTTCGGCTACGGCCCCGAATACGACGACCTCGTGGACTACCGCCGCCTCGGCGCGCTCGTGGTCAAAGGCATTTGCCTGAAGCCCACAGCGGGGAATACGACCCCGCGCACGGTGGAAA
>JAGOHE010000193.1 GCA_017996315.1 Kiritimatiellia bacterium
CAGCATGCGATCCGGGCGCTGGGATGCGACACCTTGATTTTGGACGATGGGTTCCAGTACCTGAAACTGAAGCACCGGCTGGATGTGCTGCTGGTGGACCGGACCAATCCGTTCGGCTTCGGGCGCATGCTTCCGCGCGGGCTCTTGCGCGAACCGGTGCGGAATCTGCGGCGCGCCGGATACATCTTCATTACCAAATCCGGCGAGGGCGACAACACGGAGCTGCGCAACCGGCTGCGCTCGCTGAATCCCACGGCGGAAATATCGGAGTGCCGGCACTGCCCGCGGCACCTGCAGGATGTCTTCACCCGCGAGCGGTTTCCGTTGTCCACGCTGCAGGATCTTCCCGTGGCCGCGGTGACGGGTATTGCGTCGCCCGAAGGTTTCTACCGCGAGCTCGAAAACCGCGGCGCCCGGGTGGTCTATCGCAAGCGGTTCGCCGATCACCACCGGTATTCCCAGCAGGAATTGCTCAATGTCATCAATGAGGGCATGGCCGCCGGCGCGCGGGCGGTGTTGACCACCGAGAAGGACTATGTCCGTTTCCCGCTGATCGAGCGGGCCGATCTTCCGGTGTACTTCCTGCGTGTGGAAATCGAAATGACCAGTGGAGCCGATGCGTTTCATGAGTGGATCGACCGCATTTGCTTCCGCTGATGCCGCCTCCGGGCGGACGCTCGTGGTGGGCGTGAGTTGGATCGGCGACACGATCATGTCCTGGCCGGCGATCCAGGCGTGGCGAGCGGCGCATCCCTCCCGGTTTCTGGCGGTGCTGGCGAAACCCGCGCCGGCCGAATTGTGGCGGATGCACGCCGCGCCCCACGAGGTATGGACCCTGGAACGCGGGGCGGGGGGGGTTCGTCGCGCCGTCCGCGCCATTCGCCACGCCGGAGTTCAGGAGGCGTGGATTTTTCCCCATTCGCTGCGGTCGGCCCTGATTCCGTGGCTGGCCGGGGTTCCCGTCCGCATCGGAATGCCGGGACATGCACCGAGAGATCTTCTGCTCACGCGGGTGGCGCCCGTTTCCCGCGCGCCGGGGCGCGAGCATCAGCAGTTTGAATATCTCGACCTGATGGGATGCGCCGAGGCGTCGCCGGGAAGACCGGAACTCGTCCTTCCCGCCGAAGCCCGGGCGCGCGCGGCGGAATGGACCTCCGCGGCGGCGGGACGCCCCTGCGTCGCGATGATGCCCGGCGCGGCGCGCGGCCCATCCAAATGTTGGCCGGTGGACCGGTTTGAAGAAGTCGCCCGGCGTCTGGCGCGGGAAACCGATGCTTTTGTCGTGGTCTGCGGAGGCGCCGCGGAGCGAGACGATTGCCGGCGCGTGGCGGCAGCGGCAGGGGAGCGGGGGATTTCGCTGGCGGGCTGGATGACCATTGCAGAATGGGCAGCGACGCTGGCCGCCTGCCGTTGCGCGGTGGCCAATGACAGCGGCGGGATGCACCTGGCGGCGGCGGTGGGAACCCCGGTGGTGGCGATCTTCGGACGCACGGATCCCGCCATTACGGGACCGCTCGGCGCCGGGCACGCGGTGTTGCAAGCGCCCGGAATCAAGGGGCGCGATGTGCCCCGGCGCGACGAGGAAGCCCGACGCCGTCTGGAGGCCATTCGGGCCGATGAGGTGTGGTCGGCGTGCCGCGCGCGGCTGTGATCCCGATCAGGCCGGATTAAATGGCCACCAGCCAGAACGCGATCGCCACTCCCAGCGCGATGGACACCAGGATCAGCATCTCGATTCGAAATCCCTTCTTGTCCGAGAGCAATGGGGGTTTGCGCGCGCCCACGTACGGGTGGTAATCACTCCCCTCATCCTCCGGCCGCCGGTAAATATACCTGGGCACGATTTCCTGCCCTCCCAATTCAACCCCATCCGTCTTCCCGCCCGATCGGCACCCTCTCCGCTATCGGAGAATGGAGTACCGGTTCGTTGAAATATTCGATTCCAGCAAATCCCCTGACATGCACGACTGAACATGAGCATCCGCGAACAACACATTGCACGTGGGCCGGCCGGGGCCGGCATGGCGCAGGCTCAACCGTCCGTCCGCCGTTCCGTCTCTGTCGGAAAATACATTGGTGGAGACTTTGTTTGTGCTGGTGGAATTGACATAACTCGTCAGCGACGTCGCCAGCCGGGAGGCATCGCCGCTTCCGGAGATCGTGCCGTCCACCATCAGGATCGTGGAGGAGGGGGACCAGAGCCGGGTGGACTTGAAATTGCCCGAGAAAATCGCGGGGTGGCCCGAATAACTGCTGTCGCTGGAGGGACGCCGGTCCGCGCCCGGGCAGGCGGAGATGGTCACAATGGAATTCGTGTCCCGCAGAAATCGGATCAGTTCCCAGCGCCAGTCGGACGAAGGATACAATTCGCGTTCATTGGCGGCATTGTGCCGCGTATACATGGTGCACATCTTGCCGAATTCCTGGAGCTGCGCCCCGCACTTTCCGCGCTTGGCCGACCGCATGGCGCGGCCGATCGCGGGGAACGACAGGGCCATGAGGAGAATGATAATGCCGACCACGATCAGCATCTCGATGAGCGTAAAACCCCGGCTCGCGCTCATCCGCTCCCGCCCTAATCTCCGCATGATCTTCATGCCTCGTGTGTACCACGGGCGCCGTTTTGATGCAAGCCCGGGGCGGAACGAATATCGTTGGACGCAGGCAATGAAAAGACTACGATTTCGTTCTACAAAGCAACCGGACATGGTCCGGAGCAACCGAAAGGCGAGTGCCATGAATAGGAAGATGACCGTCCGATGGATGTCCGCGTCGGTGGCGGCGCTTGCCCTGGGCGCCGGCTGCAATCCGTCCGCTCACCAGATTCAAACGCTTCAGCAGAAAAATGAGGAGCAGGAGAAGGTGGTCGCCGGGCTCGTGGAAAACATGGAAGCGCTCCGGCTGAAGGTGGATGGATTTGAGCGCCGCCAGGAAGCCCTGTTGTCCGAGGCCGCCGACAAAGTCATCGCCGAACGATTCGGCGGGTCGATCCAGGACGCGGTGGACCGTCAGGTGGCCCAACAGATGAATGCGCAGGAGGGATTGGACCGCCTCATCGTCGAACGTGTGGAGGAGGGCATTGCCGCGATTGAAGCCCGCAAGGAAGCCGAGCGGGTGGCCGCCGAGCAGGCGCGGGCTGAAGAACGCGAGCAGCGCCGCCAGGAGTTTATGAACCAGCGCTGGGCGGAAGCGGCCCAGCAGTTCAATCTGAATCCCACCCAAACCGAGCAGCTGCGCGCGCTGGCCGAGAACGCCCGAACGGAAATCCGCGCGGCCATGGAACAGATGCGCGAGTCCGGCGGGTTCGATCGGGAGGCCATGCGGGAGCAGGGAGAAGCGATGCGCAGCCGAATCGAGAGCGAGATGGGCGCGATTCTGACGCCCGAGCAACTCGAGGCCATCCGGGCCCAGCCCATGGGCCTCATGCGAATGATGGACCTCGGACCCGGCGGAGGCCGGAACCCCCGTCGGCAGGAGTAAGGATCGCAGCGGATCTGACGACCGGAGCCGACGCCTGCGTTTTCCCGGTTGCCCGGGGAGGGCGTACGGGGCAAGATAAGGC
>JAGOHE010000194.1 GCA_017996315.1 Kiritimatiellia bacterium
GTGTAATCATAGAGCAGGGTCCGGCCCGAGAACCAGGCGCGGCGCGCGATCCGGCCCAGGCCGTCGTAGGTGATTTCACAACGGATGGCGTCGTCGGAAATGGCCGAAATCATTCCGCCGGGGCCATTGCGCTCGAAAGTGAACGGGCCATAATGAGTGATGAATCCATCGAGGTTGCGTGTAAAGAGGGTGGAGACCGTATCCGAGCCGCTGGCGCATGTCATGGCGGTGAGAAAGGCGTTGTTATCGAGGGTAAACTGGAATCCAGCCGGCGCGTCGCCCGCGAGGTTCATGGCGGTCAGGACGTCGCTGTCGAAGGTAAAAGCGATCGTGTGTTCGAGCAGCCCCGCGCCGCCGGTTCGCGAAACCCGGGCGAGTTGGCCGCTGGAGCAGCACCCCCCGCCGGAGGGCGCGTAACTGTAAGCGATCCTTGTGGAATTATAGAGGAGTCCGGAAGGCCGTCCGAATTCCTCTCGCTGGAATTCAACGGAGCGCCCGCCGGGCAGGTCCATGTTGGTCAGTTCGCCATACGAGTCGCGATATCTGGAAATGGCTCCCCCGCCGCCGGGCAGCGTGAAGGTTGTCAAATCGCCGTTATAGGAATACCCCATGAAATAAGAGGCGCCGCTGGGCATCGTGAGGCGCGTAGGATTGCCGCTGGCGTCGCGCCCGTAAGTGAACACGGACTCCAGGGGCGTGGTGGTGACTTCCGTCCGGTCATTCGCGCCGTAGCCAAACCGGGTAACGGCGCCCGCGGCGTCCTGCACGGTAGCGACACGCCCGGCGGCGTCGTAGGTGATATCCGTCTGGAGCGCGCCCTGTTTTCTTTGCGTCAGGCGCCCTTGTGGATCGTAGGTTAATTCTATGGGGTCCAGTTCCGGAGCGAGGGAGATTTCAGAGAGTTTTCCCTGTTCATTCAGCCGCGCCACGGCGATTTCTCCTTCGGCGCTTGTATGAGTCACCGTCCGGGACGCCGTATCATATTCAGTTTTGAAAACACGGCCATTCACATCGCGGGTTTCAGTCAGTTTTGTCAGGCTCATGGGATTCAACAGGTCGGACAGCGTGGCGGTCCGGGTATATTTCATGACGGACTTTTTCAGGCTCGGCAGGGTCGTGGTGATCTGCTGGATCATGGACACCCCCTGATCCCACCGCGGGTCCGTTGTCCAGATCATATCCACTTTGGTTCCATCGGGATACGTGATGATCTCGTGGCCATCCTGGGTATAGAGTGTTGTTATGACATCTCCTGCCGGACTGGTGGTGGCAAGAAGCAGGTCTCCATCGCTTTTCTCTTCGGTGCGATACGAGGCTGCGCGCCCGGCTTCATCCGTGGCGGTCACGGTCCACCCCGTCGCGTCGTTCACGGAAGAGTAAGTCATGATCCCCCCCGCGGGATTCACGGTGCGCGTAACGAAGCCGAGCCAGTCGTATTCATAGTCGTGGCGCTGGCCGCGCGGATCGGTAAAGGAAGTGAGCAGCCCCCCTTCGTCATAGGTGAACGCGAATTCCCCGCCGGAAGGATTCTCAACCGCTTCGAGGAACCCCCTGGCGTTAAGGCGCAGGAGAGTGCGCTGGCCGCCCGGCGCCACAATGGCCGTGGGCGCGCCTTCCCCATCGCGCTCGATCCGGGTGCGTTTTCCCCAGCGGTCCTCAATCGCCGTCAGCCATCCCTGGGAATTGTATTCAAAGGAATACACAATCACGCCGGAGACGGCGTTGACCGTCGCCAGGTGCCGCCCGGTTTCCGAGAAGTGGTAAACTTCCTGTCCGTCGGCGGAAATGAGGCGGAAAGGGGCTTCCACGTAATCCGGCCAGGGAACGACGATCGCGCGGACGCGGTTCTCGGCGGATTCGGGAAACACATAATGCCCTTGGGGGGAAATCGCCGAATGGTAGTGGAGCCGGACGCCAGTCGCGCCCGCCAGGCCGCCGTCTCCCGTTTCCGTATTCTTTCCATTGCCTCCCAGGGTGCTGATGATTCCATCGGGGCTGATCCGGCGGACAAAAGACCGGATTCCGGAATTGTTATAGAAATAAACGGAGCCATCCGGCCCCGTGCAAAGGGCTTCCACATCATCTATGTCGGCGTCTTTGGCCAGGATTCCATCCGCGAAAGAAGAGCCTCTGCCGCAGATGGTCTGAATGATTCCGTCGGGAGAAATCCGGCGAATTCTGGCGGAACTGAAATCGTTGATGTAGATACTTCCATCGGGTCCGGCGGCCATCTGGTCGAAGCGGAGTTCGGCCAGCCGCGCGGGGCCGCCATCGCCCGAACTGCCATAATCGCCTGTTCCCGCAATGGTTTGAATGATACCGTCGGGCGTGATGCGGCGGAGGATCGTGCCGTAGTTGCGTTTGGACTCTACGCCCTGCCTCAGAATCACCGATCCATCGGGTAAAACGGCGATATCCGCCAGATTGTAGAAACGCGTTTCCGTGGCGGGAAATCCATCGCCCGTGAGGTCCGCCAGGGACCCGCCGCCGGCGAAGCGGTGGATGATCCCATTCGGTTCTACCTTGCAGATCACATCGCTGGAATCGGCTCCGCTGGCGAGAATCACGTCCGTGCTGATGTAGTAGGAGCCATCCGGCGCCGCCGCGACATAGATCGGAATGACCAGATGGGTGTCCGTGGCGGGAACGTCGTCGCGGAAGACCGTCGGGCCTCCTCCTGCCACGGTCTGGATGATCCCGCCGGGCGCGATTTTTCGTATGCAGTTATGATAGGAATCCGCGATCAGGAGGCTGCCATCCGGCAGATAATCCAGGCCGCGCGGAGTGTAGAATCCCGCATTGATCGCCGGGCCGCCGTCTCCCATCGGGTCCCAGTGGCCCGAGCCTGCGAGGCGGTCGCACAGAAGGCCCACATTGGCCGCCGAGCGATTGACGCCATCGCCCTGGAACAGTTCTTCGCTCTCCGAGAGATAGGCATGGCACGGCGAAAGCGTCCAGCCGCCCAATCCCTGGGTCCGCGCGTCCCAGCCGCCGATCAGGCCTTCCCATTCCCACCAGAGCCAGATTTCCATGCGGGAGCGATTGCCGCTCATCGGCACACCGGAAACCTGGCTGAAGGACTGACTGAAATCCCCCGGCTCTTGATAGACCGCGTCGTAAACGTTGCCGATGCGCACATTGACCGGCTGCGCTCCATACACGGGGCGGCCATAGGCGTCGGTTCCATCCCAGGTAAAGGTGTAGGTGAGATTCGGCTCCGGGTCGAGTGATCGCAGGAATTCGCGGCCCGCCACCTCGATTTCCACGTCCACGCGCTTGAGGTCCTGCGGGATTTCCGCGCCGAGAATCGGAAAGTTCAGAGTATATTGATCCTTGCGTCCGGGGACGCGATCGCTCCGGTAAATCAGGTTGAAGGCCGTGCCCGGAATCCCGATCCGCTCCGAAAGGGTTTGGGTATGGGTCATGACCGTGCAGCCTTCCGAACGGGGGCAACCATCGCGCTTGCCGTCGGGGCTGGGGGCGCCGCCGCTGTCGGTAGGGGACTCGGGGCGCGGGTTGGTTGTGAAACTGGCGGGCCGCGTGCGGACATAGGGAGG
>JAGOHE010000028.1 GCA_017996315.1 Kiritimatiellia bacterium
GCGGCCAAGGCTCGAACGGAAGAAGATCTATGGGCGGCCATTGCCTGCGCCTTGGCCTCCATCACGCCCGAAGACGCCCTCCATTGGTTTGCCTCATGCGGCTATAGTATTACTTAATTTGCTCTAGCATGCCGAGGGAAGGGTCGAACGCACGTCGCGCACATCCGCCGCCCCGCTTCCCAACCGGTAACGCCTCCCGATCCATCCTGTCGGATGCATACAACCGCGACCCCCGCGGAGTCGCACCCGTCTGCCCTAATCACTTTCTTTCGCTTTCCCCTTGCACCAGAGAAGGCGCTCTCGATGAGCTGGTTGGCAGACCTATTTGTAGGCATCCTTTCGATCTTCAATCGTCAAAATGAAGACGACCCGGTTCTCTTCGTCGACGTAGTAGAACACCCGGTAATTGCCGATGCGATAACGCCATGTCTGAGGGGAGTATCCCCGAAGCTTCTTGATGTTGGGGCCGTAGTAGGGTGCGGTCCGCAACTGAGGATAGACATAGCCGGAGAGCTTCTTCTCGATGACTTCTCTCTGGCTGGTGGTGACCTTCTTGAGTTGCTTTTGGAACTCGTCGGTCTCGAAGATGCGGTAATCAGACAAAGCGACCCCTCCCGGCCTTGGCGTCCTTTAGACCCCGTTTGATGCTCGTGCGAAGCGCTTCGTTGCCCGCGATTTCCGCCATCTCGAACTCGTCGACAAACTCGTGGTCCTCGATGAAGCGCAGTGCTGCGGTCTCGATAAAGTTGGAGAGAGGGCGGTTATCGCGTTTGGCCCAACTGCGGAGCTTGCCATACACGGTGTCATCAACTCTCAGCGTGACGGTCTTGGACATTGCACACCTCTTTCGTTTGTACATAGAAAGAATACGTTAGAATACTATCGATGTCAATGTGCTGTCATCCAATGGGGCGATGGCTGACCGTTCGCCGGAGGAGAGTTTACGCTCCGCAGGCGACACGGTCGAGCCGGTGGTTGGGCCGCGCGCTTCGCGCGGGGTGGCTATCCATGACGGCTTCCATATACCCTTCCTGACCGAGGAAGTTTTTTTACCGGCTTACTGGCGTTCTTGGATACCGCGCCATGAAACTTTGCGGGGAGACTGAACGGATCTATTGTCGGTTGCGACTGGATCAGCGCATCATCGGCCTGCGCGCCCAAGACGATGAGCCCGAGTCTGCTTTTGCCCAAGACATTGCGCGCCGTGCCGATGAGGCCGGACGGCTCGCGGCGCTGCGCGACGCGCCCGCTCGTCAGAGCAAGCTATGAGTATTGCGACGACTGTACGCATAACGACGGCGGATCAGCGCCCGCGCCACCTCGCGCACGTGGGGCGACTCGGATAGGGACGCAAGTTGTCTGTCCCTACTGCGCGCCATGAAGTCGCGCGTTCAGGCTGACAATGCCGGGCGGGTGCCCGCGCTGCCCGAAAGGCGATTTCCTATCATTAATTCCTTGCGGGTGTGAACGGAATGAGTCGCGGTCCAACCGTATCATCGAACGCATTCTACCTTGGTCGAACGTCAGCGCTCACCGTACGGCGCACCTTGTGCGACGTAGTGGCGTAACGCTTTGTTCTGCTCTCAGTCTCCCGATCCGTAATATCCGTGCCAGCGAGGTCGAGGAACTGTCCATTTCCTGAATCGTGCGTATGGTCCGCGACCAGTTCGCTTCTTCGTCTCTGGAAGTGTGCGCTTCAGTTCGTCGGCCCGCGCTCGATGGCGCGCTGCCGCCATTTTGGATTTGATCGGAATGATGATTGCCTCAAGCAAAGCGCCAATAATGGCGCCCCCGATGAGCGCATGCGGAATGTACGCTTTCCAGTTCATTCATCTCCTGCGGCTGACCGGACGGCGAACCCGCGGCGGGAGAGCCGTACGGGCGAGTCGGCGATTCGCGCTTTCCCTCGAATTCAGCTGGGGCCTCGCCGGCATGGGCCTGGCGTAATACGACGGTTCCAGCCATCTTATCATGCCATGCCTGCTTCTTCGGGTCCCATGCAACCCACAAGTAGCCCAAGCCGATAGGAATGAGTGAAACGAAATAGCCGACGTATCGAATTATCCACTGCTTGAGTGTTGGTTTGTCACCTGACCTGGCATCAACGATGACGGCACAGATGGCCATCTTCCCCGGGGTCGCTGATTTCCATTGCCAAAGTGCAATAGTGACTACAGCAGGGAGAAGCCACGATATCCAGAAGTCGGCCCACCCGGCGATAAATCCGGTCTCGGCGTCAAAGTACCCTATGCCATAAATGGCAATAAGCGGCGGATATGTGAGCATCATAATCAGCAATGTGTCCAGCATGGCGGCACCGAAGCGAATCCAGAATCCCGCGTATATCAGTTGCCCATTCGTCATCTTCCTTCCTTCCATCGCGAACGTCGGAAATCACGGGACGAGTGGGGCGCGCCCCGCTGGGTACCGTGGATTTCATTGTTCTGCGATCAGTCTAATCCTCTCTTCAAGTCGATCTGCAAGGGCAATGCCATGCATCTCTTTCTGCACGAGAACAACACCGTCAATCAGTAACAGCATCTTGCCGTCTCGAACAGGCTGAAAGCCGGGTTCCGCTTGGCTGATTGCTTCAAAGGAAACACGTCCGCCCTGTGAATAGATAAGCGCAAGCAAAGAAGCAAGATGCCTCGTGTCGGCTGTGATCAGCCGACACGCTTCCTTTGCGCTTCGGATTGCACTCAGCACGAGTATGGGGCCGATTAGCAAAGGGATGGAGATTATCTTGGTCATCATGTTGACGCTGGCTGGCCCAAGAACCTGCATGTCCGCCGGGAGGCCCGCGCCGGGCAGGACCGGCAGGCCGAGTGAGACCAAGGGGACATTGTAGGCGACAAAGCGGTGCATCTTCCACGGAGCCTCCGAAAATGGAATCTCGCCGAGAGATTTACTGTCGTATGTAAAACTCGTCCAGTACTTCTGGTCGGCGCGAAGCGCCGACACGATCGAGACGGCCAGCAGGATGATTCCTGAAAGGGTGGGCATGTACGCAGGAACGGGCTCGATGAACCAGAGAATGAATGGCCCGATCCACGTTCCGATCAGGAACATGAGCCAAAGGCACAGGGAACCGATCGCTCCAAACAGAACCGCGATTAGGACGTCCGGGATTGCCTTTCCGACGAGAGCTTTCCTAACCATGGGTTCTAGATTCATCTCTTCTCGCAGAACGGGGCGATGGCTGACCGTTCATCGGAGGAGAGTTTACGCTCCGCAGGCGATACGGTCGAGCCGGTGGTTGGGCCGCGCGCTTCGCGCGAATCAAGCAACGGCGAAAACCGTCGCCCCGTTGAGCCAACGCGCGCAGCGCGTCGGCTCAACGTCAGCGCTCTGGGGACGCGCCACCTGTGGCGCGTTTCCAGTGGCGCATTGTTGGGTGCTTGATTTCATCGAGTCTCAAACCTTCACCGTTGCGCCTGTATGGGGCTATCCTACCGATGTACAGGTCGGGATACTGGATAGCCACAAGTGGCATAACCGCGAAAAATGCAGGGGCCATAGGCTCACCGCCCAGTCCGAAAGCCACATACACGGGAATATGCGTTTTCTGCTGATATGCTATGTATTTTCTATGTTTGATGGGCGTAGCCCACATGAACTTCTTATCACTAAGGTGGGTGCGATACTTACACTCTACGGCAAAGCGCTCACCGCTTTTAGTGTGCTCTAGTTCAAGATCAGGACTGCTGTTGGTTGGCGGGCCACCCCAGCCTCGTAGATACTTGTCGCCCCGCCATTCATGTAGCCGATACTCATCCTTGTTAAATTGAGACAGCACATATTTTTCAAATTCATATCCCTTCTCGCTAGATGGGACATGACGGGAGATCATTTTTAGGAAGGCGAGAAGTTCGCGTCGCTCCGCCGATGTAACCTTGCCGTCTGCACATACTCTGTCGATAAGCGCGCGCAGCTCATATGCGGGGCCTGAAGTCGGTGTATCGATAGAGATTAGCCAACGGTGTAGCATCAGTATTTCTTCATTATCAACGACACCGTCGTCGATAACAGCCGTTGCCAAGCCTTTTAGCATGTTTTCCATAATGTAGTTCTACACCCAACGGGGCGACGGCTGACCGTTCATCGGAGGAGAGTTTACGCTCCGCAGGCGATATGGTCGAGCCGGTGGTTGGGCTGCGCGCTTCGCGCGGACCAAGCAACGGCGAAAGCCGTCGGCCCAACGTCTCCACTAACGGGCGGCGGTACGCCGTACCGTTCAGTGCCTTGTTGGCAGGTCGCTTGACTTCGGTCCGACTGCCCAGCCAATGATCTGCGCGATGGCCATGATACCCGTGAGGATGGCCATGGCTACCCAGAGATACGCCGCAAGGATATTCCCAAGGTGACGGCCCTGGCGTGGCATGGGGAGAAATAGCGAGCCAAATGCCAAGGCGGTGACCGCGATGAAGACACAGATGGCGATGCCGGCGGTCTTCAGCCCCCATCGCTCAGGTCGCATCCGGTCGAGGCCCCGGCCTGCGAGCATGCAGATGCAGATGTTTCCAGGCAGCCCGATGACAAGGGCGTAACCAACCGCCGTGACGAGGGTGTGTTCCGTGAGCGACAGCAGCAGCACAAGTCCGCCGAGAGACTGGATCACGACCACGGTCGCCACAGACATCAGAGTTCCGTAGTGTGGCATGTTGTTCGTGCTGCCAACGTCAGCGGTCATTTTCGTTTTGCCCGCCGCGGGCAAAACTTAAAATGCACCGCGTTGTTGGAGCCGTTTATTTTATCTTATTTGTTTTGATGATCAGCGAATCTTCACTATATCCAGCATCCCTGTATATCTGATCGACATCTGTGATCGCTTTCTTGAACACCCAGACAAGGGCGATGCTACCCAGGATGGCTATGAGGATAATCCATTTAAATGCACCTGTCGTAGTCCTGTAGCCCGATCGTGATCCTGGCAGCATGTTCTGTCCTGTATATTTACTTTGCTCCAACGCCAGCGCTCACCGTCGCGCCGCTTGCAGCGCGTACGAGTGAAGCGTCTGGTTCGAAGTTTGTTCCTTAATGGTCGCTTGTACGGCTTTTCATCGCTGGGGGCAAACTCTTCTTCGAGTGCATTGCTGCGCTTTTCCACTTCCCGCCCGGATTGGGACGCAAGTTGCCTGTCCCTATCGGGCGTCTGGTTCGGGTTGGGTTTTCATCCAACGCCGGAATTCTTCCTTCTGTTCCGGTGTGGCGCGACGCCAGGCGCTTTGGAGTTCGCAGAGGGGATCGGAATCCGCCTCGGGTTCGGGACCCGGTTCAATCGCCAGCACAGCGGCTTCGGGGACAGCCGGCGCCGGTTCCATCCGAGGCTTGGATGGTTCGATAGGGGTTTCATCCAAGGGTTGGACGGTTTCCGCGACGGCGGGGGCGCCCCCCGCGCCGGGTGTGGCGCAGCCGGCGGCGCACATCAGGACCGCACCGCCTATCCAAATGATCCAATGGGTTTTCATGGAATTACCGCAGGGTTAGTTCGCGGAACGCGAAGGGAATCTCTTTAAGCAGGTCGGAAGCGGTCATGCCGGATTGCGAAGACCGCCACGCGGCCATGTCGCCCGACCGTCCGTGAAGGAATACGCCGGCGCGCGCGGCGTCAAACGGCTGTATGCCCTGGGCCAGCAGCCCGCACAACAGCCCGGCCAGCACATCTCCGCTGCCGCCGGTCGCCATGCCGGGATTTCCGGTCATGTTGATGAACGCCGGGCGGCGGCGGGCGGTAATGATCGTCCCTGCGCCCTTGAGGACCACCGTCGCTCCGCTGGCCGCGGCACATTCGCGCGCGGCGCCAATGCGGTCGGTCTGCACCGACGCGGCGTCGCGCCCGAGCAGCCGGCCCATCTCGCCGGGATGCGGCGTCAGGATCACCGACGCCTTCGACCGGGCCGCGCGTTTCAATCCTCCCGCCAGCACATTGAGCGCGTCGGCATCCAGCACCATCGGAATCGGGGCGTGATCCAGCAGCCATTCCACGATGCGCTGGGAGTCGGGATGCCGGGTCAGACCGGGACCGATCACCAGCGCGTCATATTCCGCGAGCCGCGGGAACCATTGCTCCACAGCTTGAAACGCGAGCGATCCGGCGGACGTCTCTTCCCCCGCATGCACCATGGTTTCCAGACAGGCGCCGGCCAGGGTGGGCTGAATACTTTGGGGAACCAGCGCCGTCGCGAGCCCCACGCCGGAGCGCACCGCGGCGCGGCAGGCCAGCGCCATCGCCCCGGTATATCCCTGCGCTCCGCCCAGCAGCAGGGCATGACCGTAGGTGCCCTTGTGGGAGCCGCGGGCGCGCCGCGGAAGCATTTTGCGCAGCTCGGTGGAATACACCAGTTCGCAGTCGGGAGCCCCGCCGGCGGGGGGCGGCGGGGGCTCCCCCGCCAACCCGATATCAATCACTTCGAGACAGCCCACAAATTCGAGCGCGGCGGGCGCGACGAGTCCGATCTTCGGCGCGCCGATCGTCACAGTGACGTCGGCGTACACGCAATCGCCCTCCGCCACGCCCGTGTCGGCATTGATGCCGGACGGGATGTCAATCGCGACCACAAACGCATCGTTCGCCGCGCGGTTGATGTATTGGATCGCCCACGCGGCCGGGCCGCGCGCGGCGCCGGAACTTCCGGTGCCGAGCAGGCCGTCCACGATGAAATCCACGGGGGCGGGATACTCGGCGTTCGATTCCCACTCGTCGCGCGACGTGAATTCCTCCACCTGCACGCCTTCGCCTTTGAGGTGCTGGAGATGCTTGAGCGAATCGCCGGAGATATTCGCCTCGGCTCCCGCGATCCACACGAACACCTCAATGCCCATCTCCTTCAGATGCGCCGCGGCGGCAAAGGCGTCGCCCCCATTGTTGCCGCGTCCGGCAATGAGCAGGGCGGAGGGATGATGAAACCCGGCGAGGTCGGACATGTACGCCACCACATCCGCGACGCCCCGGCCCGCGCGATCCATCAGCTCCGCGCCCGGAATGCCGGCTTCTTCAATGGTGCGCCGATCCCATTCCCGCATCTGCACGGCGGTCAATAATTGCATGTTCCACTGATCCTCGGCCCCATCATACCTTGACCGCGGTCCGCCCGCAGGAATATTTCCACAATTGCCTTCTAAGAATTCGCCCCCCCGGCCGTATACTCTGGGCAGGAAAGAAAGGATCTACCATGCACCACGCGCGTATCCTCCCTCTGGCTCTTTGGACCCTCACGGCGGTGTGTGCCGCCGCCGCCGATACCCCCGCCGCCGCCGATACCCCCGCCGCCGCCGATACCCCCGGCGCCGCTCCCGCGGCCGGGGCCAACCGTTTCGCAAGCCGCCTGTACGGCGAACTGGCCGCGGGTGACGCGGGCAATATCGTGGTGTCGCCCTACAGCGTCCATTCCGCCATGGCCATGGTGGCCGCGGGCGCGGCGGGCGACACGGCATCGCAGATGGTCACCGCGTTGTACTTGCCCGGCCCCGCGGAAGACCGTTCCGCCGCCATCCAGGCCCTGCGAAATCGCCTGATCGCCATCGGCGCCGCGGGGGATGTGACGCTGGAAGCCGCCAACCGCGTGTGGGTCCAGGAGTCCTATCCGCTCCTGCCCGCGTTCACCGCCTCGGTCGAGCGGTCTTTCGGCGCGGGCTTCGCCTCCGCCGATTTCGTGAATCAGACCGAACCGGCCCGAACGGCCATCAATGCCTGGGTGGAGGAGAAAACGCGCCAGAAGATTCGCGATCTGCTGCCCGCGGGCATTCTGACGCCGCTGACCCGGATGGTGCTGGTCAATGCCGTGTATTTCTACGGTACATGGGCCGTGCCTTTCTCCGAGCATCAGACCCGGCCGGAACCCTTCTTTACCGCCCCCGACCAGTCCCGCGATACGCCCATGATGAACGCCAAACTGGAAAACATCGGCTATCGCGAAGAGGACAGCCTGCAGGTTTGCGAGCTTCCGTACAAAGGCGGCGCGCTGGCCATGACCCTCCTGCTCCCGGAGGAAGGTGGGCTCAAGGCGCTGGAAGAACGCATCGCCCGCGAAGGGTTCGACGCGGTGTGCGGCCGGCTGATCCCCGAAACCGTGCATACGACCCTGCCGAAGTTCAAAATCGAAGCGCAGTTCGAACTGAACGAGCCTCTGATCCGGACCGGGATGCGCAACGCCTTCAATGCCAGCGTCGCCGACTTCTCGGGCATGACCGGCGCCCGGGATTTGTTCGTCAGCGCGGTGGTGCATAAGGCGTTCATCGAAGTGAACGAGAAAGGCACGGAAGCCGCGGCGGCCACGGGCGCGGTGATGAGGCTGCGCTCCATGCCGGTCGAGAAGCGCATCGTGTTCCAAGCCAATCGCCCGTTCCTGTTCGCGCTGCGCGACCGCGAATCCGGCTTGGTGCTGTTCCTGGGCCGCGTGGCGGACCCGAAGCCCTGATACCCCGGATGGGCGGAGGCGCGGGACTGTCGCCCGTTCACGGACGCCCAACGATGGCCGGGCCGGAGCGGACCGGCCGGTCCGCTCCGCGCTTTCCGTTTTCCGATCCGCGGAGTAGAATCACCGCTTTTACAGGTGATTCATGAACGAACTTTATCCCTTTGCCGAACTGGAACCGAAGTGGCAGCGCTACTGGCGCGAGAAGGGCTTCTTTGCCGCCGACACCTCGACGGCGGATAACAAATATTACTGCCTGGTGATGTTTCCCTATCCCTCCGGCACCCTCCACGTCGGCCATGGGCGCAACTACATCATCGGCGACGCGATCGCCCGATACAAAATGATCCGCGGATTTCGCGTCATGACGCCCATGGGCTGGGACGCGTTTGGTCTGCCGGCGGAGAATGCGGCCAAGACCCGCGGAGTGCATCCCAAGACCTGGACCTACGAAAACATCGGCCGCATGAAGGAGCAAATTCAGTCGTGGGGCGTGGAATACGACTGGGCCCGCGAAATTGCCACATGCCATCCCGACTACTACAGATGGACCCAGTGGGTCTTTCTCCAGCTTCACCAGCGCGGGCTGGCCTACGCGAAGAAAGCCCCGGTGAACTGGTGCGATTTCTGCACCACGCTCGCCAATGAGGAAGTGCGCGCCGACGGCACGTGCGATCGCTGCGGCCGGCCGGTGGGCAAGAAGGATTTGGAGCAGTGGTTCTTCAAAATCACCGACTATGCCCAGCCGTTGCTCGACGATCTCGCGCTGCTGGACCGCTGGCCCGAGCGCGTGCGGCAGATGCAGGCGCACTGGATTGGCCGTTCCGAAGGTGCGCGCGTCGAATTTACCATCGCGGAAACCGGCGATCCCTGCCCGACCTTCACCACCCGGCCCGACACGATTTATGGCGTGACGTTCATGGCCATCGCGCCCGAGCATCCGCTTGTGCGCACGCTGATCGCCGGAACGCCCCGGGAAGCGGATGTCGTCGCGTTCATTGAGCGGCAATTGCAGATTCCGGCCTCCGAGCGCGCCGGCGAGACGGCGAAAAAGGAAGGCGTCTTCACCGGATTCCATGTGCGCAATCCGTACAACGGCGAAACCGCGCCGCTGTGGGTGACGAACTATGTGCTGATGGAGTACGGCACCGGCGCGGTGATGGCCGTGCCGGCGCATGACCAGCGCGATTTCGAATTCGCGCGCGCCTATGACCTTCCGGTCAAGGTGGTCATCCAGCCGCCCAACGCCTCCTTGAACCCGCGGACCATGACCGGGGCCTTTGTGGAAGATGGGGTGATGACCAACTCCGGCCCCTTCAACGGCCGCGGGAACCGCGAAGCGATGCAGGACATTATTCGGCACGCTCAAAGCGGCGGCTTTGGCGATTTCGCGGTCACGTATCGCATCCGCGACTGGCTCATCAGCCGCCAGCGCTACTGGGGGGCGCCCATTCCCATCATTCATTGCCCGAGCTGCGGCGCGGTGCCCGTGCCGGAATCCGACCTGCCCGTCCGTCTGCCCGAGGACGTGGATTTCCGGATGGAAAAGGGCAATCCGCTCGCCGCCCATGAGGAATTCCTGCGCTGCGCATGCCCGGCCTGCGGCGGACCCGCGCGGCGGGAATCGGACACCCTCGCGCAGTGGTTGTGCTCCTGCTGGTACTTCCTGCGGTACATCAATCCGCGCATGACGGATCGCCCGTTCGATTCCAACGAAGTGAACCAGTGGCTTCCGGTGGACCAGTACATCGGCGGCGTCGAACACGCGGTGCTGCATCTGCTGTACTCCCGTTTCATCGTCAAGGTGCTCCATGACGCCGGGCACGTGAATTTCCGCGAGCCGTTCGGCGCGCTGTTCACCCAGGGGATGATCTGCAAACGCAGCGAAAAAGACGGACAGCTCTACAAGATGTCCAAATCGAAGGGCAATGTGGTCAGCCCGGACGAATTGATTCGCGAGTACGGCGCGGATACGCTGCGCGTATACACGCTGTTCATCGGACCGCCGGAAAAAGACGCCGAATGGAACGACGCCGCGGTCGAGGGCTCATATCGTTTTCTCAAGCGCATCTGGCGCCGGGTCTATGAAACACGCGAAGCGCTGGCCGGCGCGGCGGAGCAGAAATCCGATCTGGCGGCCCTGGATACGACCGAGCGCGATCTGTGGCGCAAGACGCACGAGTGCATCGCGAAAATTACGCGCGATCTCGACGGCGCGTTTCAGTTCAACACCGCTGTCGCCGCCATCATGGAGCTGCTCAACGCCATCGAAGCCGTGCCGGTGACGCCCGACAGCCCCGCGTCGCGCCGCGCGGTCTGCCGCGGCGCCATCGAGGCGCTGGTGGTCTTGCTGGCGCCCTTTGCGCCGCATATTTCGGAAGAGATATGGCGGGAGCTGGGGCATGACGACAGCGTGTTGCGCGCGCGCTGGCCCGAGGCGGATCCGGCGGCAATGGCGCGGGATACGGTGGACATCGCGCTGCAGGTGAACGGCAAGGTGCGCGGGCACATCATGGTCAGCGCCGGCGCGTCCAAGGAACAGATTGAGCACGAGGCGCTCGCCGACGAGACGGTCCGGCGCTGGCTCGACGGCAAGACGGTCCGGAAGGTGGTGGTCGTGCCCGGACGCCTGGTGAACATCGCCGCGGGATAATGCCCCGGAAGTCGGACTCCGGAACGGCGGCTATTTCACGTCGTTCAGCGTGTACGCCATCGTCCCGCCGTAGAGCTGCTGCAATTCCCGGATCATGAAATAGGGATCCTTGCCGTGGATCTGCTCGAAGAGATGTCTGCCCTTGCCCAGGGTCCTCCCGGCCGGCAGGCCGTTGGGCAGCAGGCGGTCGGCTTTGATGAGATCCAGGGAAGCGGTTTCAATGGCCGCGATATCGTCCGATGCCAGGATGCCGATGTCCGGCACCAGCGCCGCAGTGCTGAGCCCCCAGCAATCGCAGTAGATGGTGATGTTCAGCAGCACGTTGATGAACAGCAACTGCTCGGGTTTGAACCGCTGTAGAAACCGCGTCGTCACCAGCGCCATGCCGTGGGAGAAATCTTCAAACGTGCGATTTTTCAAGCTCAGCGCTTCGTGGGGGCATGCCATGATGCAGTGCTGGCAGTAGGTGCAATCGTGGAAGAAAATCTCATGCTTCCGCTCCGCCGCATCGAATCGGATCGCGCCGTTGGGGCAGTCCTCCGCGCATCGCCCGCAGAACACACAGCGCTCGCGATCGAACTCGATGCCGCCTTCCAGCCGGTGGATCTTCCCGCGCGTGGGTCCGGGCACCACGCCCATGGCGATATTTTTGAGCGCGCCGCCGAAGCCGCATGCGCCATGCGCTTTGACATGCGAGAGATCCACGAAGAAATCGCAATCCACCGCTTCGCCGCCGTACAACGCCACATCCAGAGTCTTGAAGCCGATCGGCACCCGGTGCAGCTGTTTCCGGTCGGCGCCGAAGGTGGAGACCACGTCGCAGCCCAGTACTTCCCGCGTATACCCGCGCGCGACGCCGTCGGCGGGGTCGCTGTCCATGACCTTGACCGATTTCGCGCCCGCGTCGTTGAGCGCCTGCACGAGGATGCGCACGAACACGGGATGAATCGTCGTATAGCCGATGCCCCCGCCAAAGTGCATCTTGATTCCTACCCGCGCGCCCTTTACCGGCCGATCGGAGATCAGCCGCCGGATCATCCGCCGGTATTTGGCCGGGAGGGTGTGCTCCGCCTCCACCCGCCGGACCGCGATGTCGGCGAAATACACGGCGGCGGAATCGGAACGTGGGGATTTCACGCGCGCCCTGGCTTGAGGCTTAGAGGTCATAACTCAACCCGATATGAAACGCGATGTCGGCGGAGTTGCCATAATACTTGAGATTCTCTACCGCCCCGAGTTCAAGCGCGAACGCGCCCTGGCGCAGCCGGTAGCCCAGCCGAATTTCATTCGAAGGCCGGGCCAACTGGCCTAGACCGGCCACCGCTCCTTCGCTGAGCATGTATTCCAACAGGAGGGCATGGCGGGTCTTGGGGCGCCACTCCCACCCGATCGTTCCGGTCCACAGGTTGTCTTTGAACGGTATGGCGATCGGATCCCGCGAGGCGAACCAGGACCAGGCCAGCGCCGCGTGGGCAAAGTGACGGCCCCATCGCTTCGTCGCGCCGGCATGAATGGAACCCTCCACATCGCCCGCCTCGCTATAATACCCGTCATAGATCAACAGCGCCGCCGTGGCGCCCAGCGCAATGGCGGGACGGCTTTCGGTTTCGGAACACACGGTCTGTTGGAGGGTTCCTTCCAAGGTCCGGCGGAATGGCTCCATGAATTCCTTGCCCAGATCCACATCGTGCGGCGGCACGGCAATGCGAAAGTCGTCTTTCGGCGCATTCTCGCGCCCGTTTTGTTCATACCCGAAGGCGTCGTGAAAATTCATGATGAACCGGTCAAGGTGCGCGTTGATCGGCCGCCGCTCCCGAAACATCAATTCACCGGAGAGGCCGCCCGGCAACCCCACCATGAGCCCGGCCGCGAGGTCCCTCATGTAAAAATCCATTTTGTAGACCGTTTGATCCGCAGCGCCGTCATCCACAAAAATGCTGGAAACGGAGAACTGGCTCACCGCCCGCATCTGGCCGGGCGCGAGATTCCGGGGGACGCGCGGGGTGGGAACATAGCGAAAGGCGTATCCCGGCGCATGGGTGCGGATATTCAGCAGACCATCGCTCTCCGGAGCCTCCTCCTCCCCCGTTCCGGCAAAACCAACCGACACAAACAGCAGGCTGACCAGAACGATACCCGCCCTCCGCCGCCGATGGAGTTTCAAACGCATTGGAGGGAGACTAGTCGCCCCCCCCCCGGCTGTCGAGCCAGGAACCGTTCTCATCCGTTGCGGGCCGTGGTTGAACCTGGCCCGCGCGCCTCATCTGCCCGCCGATCCGACCCGCCGATCCTCTTGACGCGGACGGTGACGCGGAGTATCGTAAAACCCTGATTTTTGCTGATTTTCTTATGAGCGCATCGTATCCCATTGCCGTGATCGGGGGCGACGGAACCGGTCCCGAGGTGATCCGCGAAGGACGCAAAGTCCTCGACGCGGCCGCCCGCGCGTTCGGCTTCCGGCTCGACTTCCACGACTATGACCTGGGCGGCGAGCGCTATCTGCGCACCGGCGAAATTCTGCCCGATTCCGTGCTCGACGAGTTGCGCAAATTCAAAGCGATCTATCTGGGCGCGATCGGCCATCCCGGGATCACCCCCGGCATTCTGGAAAAGGGCCTGTTGCTCAAGCTGCGCTTCGAACTCGACCAATACATCAATCTGCGTCCCGTGCGGCTGTATCCGGGCGTCGAATGCCCGATCAAAGGCAAGGGACCGGCGGAGATTGATTACGTGGTGATCCGCGAGAACTCCGGCGGGCTGTATACCGGCATCGGCGGAGCCTCCCGCGCGGGCACGCGCGATGAGGTGGCGATGCAAACGATGGCGTACACGCGCGAACAGGTGGAACGCTGCCTGCGTTTCGCGTTCGAGTTCGCCCGCCACTCCGGGCGTCACGCCCGGGGGGTCGGCCCGCGCAACACGCTCGCGATGGTCGGCAAATCCAATGTGCTCACCTACATCTACGGCCTCTGGAACCGTTTGTTTGCCGAAATCGGGGCGGAATATCCGGACGTGACGCGCGAGTACTATCATGTGGACGCCACGTGCCTGTACATGGTGGCCAGCCCGGAAATGTTCGATGTAATCGTGACCGAGAACATGTTCGGCGACATCATCACCGATCTGGCGGCCGTTACCCAGGGCGGGCTCGGTGTTGCCGCCGGCGGGAACCTGAATCCCGGCGGCGTGAGCATGTTCGAGCCGATCGGCGGCACCGCCCCGCAGTGGACGGGTAAGAACGGAATCAATCCCATCGCCGCGATCGCGGCCGGAGCCATGCTGCTGGAGCATATTGGCGAATCCGCGGCCGCGGCCGCCATTCAGCGGGCGATCGGGTCGGTCACCCCGCGCATGCGCAGTCAGGTGGCCGGGCAGATGGGCATGACCACCGTCGAGGTCGGTGACGCCATCGCCTCCGCGGTTTCGGCCTGAGCCGGGCCGCCGCGCCGGCCAAATCGTGAAACGAAAACGCGCAACTGGAGACCATCCATGAAACAGTACAATGTGGCTGTCGTCGGCATCGGAGCGGTCGGCACCGAAATGGTCCGCCTGCTCAAGATTCTGAACTTCCCCGTGGCTTCGCTGACCATTCTGGCGCGCAGCGAGCGCACGGAAACGATCGACGGCGTGGAGTACCCGGTCCGGATCGCATCTCCGGACGCGTTTGACGGCATGGATTTCGCGTTTTTCGCCGGCACCGAAGGCGCCAAGGGCGCATCGCAGACCCTCGGATGGGAGGCGGTGAAGCGGGGCTGTCTGGTGATTGATAACGGCGATGATTTCCGGATGGATCCCCGGGTGCCGCTGGTCATTCCCGAGATCAACCCGGACGCCCTGAAAAACCATCAGGGGCTCATTGCCAATCCGAACTGCAGCACGATCATCTCGCTGATGGCGCTGGCGCCGATCCGCCGGGCGGCCGGCCTGAAGCGGTTTATCGCCTGCACCTATCAGGCGGTGTCCGGCACGGGCAGCGCGGCCGTAAAGGAATTGGAAGCCCAGGCCCGGGCCTGGGCGGAGGGCCGGCCGTCCACGGCGCAGGTGTACCCCCATCCCATTCTGTTCAATGTGTTGCCCTCGGTCGGCTCGTTCAAGGATGACTCCGGCGAAAGCACCGAAGAGATCAAGATGCGCCGGGAAACGCACAAAATCTTTGGCGATGATTCGATTCGCGTCACCACGACCACCGTCCGGGTGCCGGTGTTCAACGGGCACAGCGTGGCCCTGCACGCGGAGTTGGACCGGGAACTCTCGGCCGACGAAGCGCGCGCGGCGCTGGCCGCGTTCCCGGGGGTGCAGGTCGTGGATGATCCGAAACACGCGGTCTATCCCATGCCCATCCAGGCGTCGGGCGACACCGATGTGCTGGTCGGCCGGGTTCGCAAGGATCCGAGCTTCGACCCCGGCCTTGCGCTTTGGTGCGCGGGCGATAATATCTGGAAGGGCGCCGCGCAGAATGCGATTCAGATCGCCCTGCGCATGCTTCAGGATGGGCTCAGGTAGACTCACAGCAAGAAAGCGAACGGGCATATGACCGAACCAACACAGAAGCGGACGTGCCGTCATGGCGGATTCTGGGGCGCGATCATCCTGTTGATCGTGGGACTGGTGTGCAGCATGCTGCTCAACGCCGGACTCGCCATGGGTCTCGCTGCGCGGGACACCGGCCGCCAGTTCGCGATAGCCGGGGAACGAGCGGCGGACGAGCATCCGGAATTTCAGGAAGAATGGTCCTACGGCTCCGGAGACACCAAGGTCGTGCGCATTGCGCTCGACGGCATCATCATGCGGACGCCGGTCGGAGGCGGGCTGTTCGGGGACGACTCGAATGTCGTCGAGAGCGTTCTCCAGCAGATTCGCTGTGCGGAGAACGACGAGGATGTGCAGGCGATCGTGATCGAGATCAACTCGCCCGGCGGCGCGGTGACGCCGTCGGATGAGATTCACCGGGCCCTGCGCCGTTTTAGGAACAGCCGGGCGGATCGGCGCATCCTGGCGTATGTGCGCGATCTATGCGCTTCCGGCGGCTACTACATTGCCATCGCGGCCGATCATATTGTTTCCGAGCCCACCGCCATCGTCGGCTCGATCGGCGTCATCATGGAATCACTGAACTGGCATCAGCTCGCGGAAAAAATCGGCGTGGACGCGACCACGATCAAATCCGGTCCGAACAAAGACCTCCTGAATCCATTCCGCCCGGTGAATCCGGAGAACGTCGCCATCCTCCAGGCGCTGGTGGATTCCAGTTATGACCGGTTTCTGTCCCTGGTGGCCGAGGGCCGGAAGATGTCCAAAGATGCCCTGCGCCCGCTGGCGGACGGGCGCGTGATGAGTCCGGAAGACGCGCAAAAGTCCGGACTGATTGACTCCGTGGGATCTTGGGAAGATGCCCTCGTTCAGACCGCCCGGCTGCTGGAAGTCGAAGAGGTGCGCGTGGTGCGCTACAAGGACGGGCGATCGTTCTTCGATAAATTGTTTGCGGTGCGCACCCCCGTGCATCCCCTCGCCCGGGTGGCGGACCAACTTCCCGGAACGCATACGGGCCTGATGTACCTCTGGCGGCCCTGAAGACATCCGCCCCGCGTATCCGATGAAACGGTCCGCCCCGCGCGCATCCGGTCCTGGAAACAACACCGGGGAACTCCCGGAACGCGCGCGTGTAATCCTTCAGCGGCTCAAGAAATTATATCCGGAACGCCGGTGTGAACTGCAATGGTCCACGCCGCTTCAGTTGGCCGTCGCGGCCATCCTCTCCGCCCAATGCACCGACAAGCGCGTAAATC